>NZ_JAOEEE010000003.1:0-288483 GCF_029837675.1 Pseudomonas sp. GD04015
GCCCGCCAGGACGGATAGAGGGTGGCGAGGAAGCTCATCAGCAGCGCCGCGCTGCAGATCAGCAGCACGTCCAGGCCGCGCAGGTCGGACGGCAGGCTGCTGATGAAGTACACGTCCGAGCTGAACACGTGGGCGCCGCTGACCCGCTCCAGCCAGGCCACCCAGGTGCTGACGTTGAGCGCGACGATCACGCCCAGCACGCCGCCGATCAGGGTGCCGATGCAGCCGATCACCGTGCCCTGGACCATGAACATGGCCATGATCTGCCCGGGCGTGGCGCCCAGGGTGCGCAGGATGGCGATGTCCGCGCGCTTGTCAGCCACCACCATGATCAGCGTGGCGATGATGTTGAACGCAGCCACCGCGATGATCAGCAGCAGGAGCAGGCCGATCATGGTCTTCTCCATCTGCATGGCGCTGAACAGGCTGCCCTGGGTGCGCGTCCAGTCGACCGCCTTGTAGCCGGCACCCAGCTCGGCGGCGATGGCAGCCGACACCTGCGGCGCCTGGTACAGGTCCTTGAGGGCAATGCGCACGCTCTGCACCTGACCTTCGGCCATGCGCTGCACGCTGGACGCATCGGCGATGTTGATCAGCGCCAGGCTGCCGTCCAGCTCCGCGCCGACCTTGAACACGCCGACCACGGACAGGCGCAGCATGCGCGGGGTGATGCCGCCGGCGGCGTTGCTCAGCTCCGGCACGATCAGGGTCAGCTTGTCGCCGACGTTGAGACGGAAGCGCCGCGCGCTGATCTCGCCGATGACCACGCCGAACTCGCCCGGCTTGAGGTCTTCCAGGCGGCCCTGGACCATGTGCTTGCCGATGATCGAGACCTTCTGTTCCTCGACCGGGTCGATACCGTTGATCTGCACCGGCTGCATGGTGCCCTTGTAGGAGAACATGCCCTCCAGCTCGGCGAAAGGCGCCGCGCCGGTCACCTGACGGTGCTTCATCGCGGCGGCGGCCACTGCCTGCCAGTCGTCCAGCGGCTGCGCGGCGGACAGGGTGGCATGGGGCACCATGCCGAGGATGCGCGAGCTCATTTCCTTCTGGAAGCCGTTCATCACCGACAGCACCACGATCATCGCCAGCACGCCTAGGCCTAAGCCGATCATCGAGGTCAGCGAGATGAACGAGATGTAGTGGTTGCGCCGCTTGGCCCGGGTGTAGCGGGCGCCGACGAAGATGCTCAGCGGGCGGAACATCAGGCAGCCACCAGCTTGCCGTCTTCCAGGCGCAGCACGCGGTCCATCTGGCCGGCCAGCTGCGGGTCGTGGGTCACTACCAGGAAGGCGGTGCGCGAGTCGCGGCTGAGTTCGTGCATCAGCTCCTGTATGCCCTGGGCGGTGTACTGGTCGAGGTTGCCGGTGGGCTCGTCGAGCAACACCAGCGCCGGGCTGTTGACCAGGGCGCGGGCGATGGCAACGCGCTGGCGCTCACCGCCGGACAGCTCGGACGGCTTGTGCGACAGACGATGGCCGAGGCCGACCCGCTCCAGCAGCGCGGTAGCACGCTGGCGCGCCTCGGGGATCGGCGTCTTGCCGATCAGCAGCGGCATGCACACGTTCTCCAGCGCGGTGAACTCGGGTAGCAGGTGGTGGAACTGGTAGACGAAGCCCAGCGCGCGGTTGCGCAGCAGACCGCGGGCCTTCTCGTTCAGCGCCGAGAGTTCCTCGCCGGCCAGCCAGACGCTGCCCCTGCTGGGCGTGTCCAGGCCGCCGAGCATGTTCAGCAGGGTGCTCTTGCCCGAGCCGGAGGAGCCGACGATGGCCACCCGCTCGCCGGGCAGCAGCTCCAGCTCCACGCCGCTCAGGACCTCGACCGTCTGCGGGCCTTCCTCGTAGCTCTTGCCCAGGTTGCGGCAACTCAGGACCGACTTGTCACTCATAACGCAAAGCCTCCGCGGGCTGGGTGCGCGCCGCGCGCCAGGCCGGGTAAAGGGTGGCGAGGAAACTCAGGACCAGCGCCGCGCCGCAGACCAGCGCGACGTCCTGGACCTGCACCTGCGACGGCAGGTAATCGATGAAGTACACCTCGGAATTGAGGAACTGGATGCCCAGCAGGCGCTCCAGCCCCTTGATCGCGTCGCTGACGTTGAGCGCCGCGAGCACACCGAGCACGCCGCCGGCCAGGGTGCCGACCACGCCGATCACTGAACCCTGGACCATGAAGGTCAGCATGATCTGCCGCGGCGTGGCGCCGAGAGTGCGGAGGATGGCGATGTCGGCCTTCTTGTCGGTCACCACCATAACCAGGGTGGAGATAATGTTGAAGGCGGCGACCGCGACGATCAGCAGCAGGAGCAGGCCGATCATAGTCTTCTCCATGCGGATGGCCTGGTACAGGTTGCCGTGGGTGCGGGTCCAGTCGCGGGCGTAGAAGTCCTGCTCGCGCAGCAGGCCGGCCAGTTCCCAGGCCACCTGCGGCGCCTGGAACAGGTCGTGCAGCTTGAGGCGGATGCCCTGCACCTCGCCCGCCTTGAGGCGCAGCAGGCGGCCGGCGTCCTCGACGTGGGTCATCACCACGTGGCCGTCGATCTCACCGGCGCCGACATGGAAGATGCCGACCACGGTGAAGCGCTTCATGCGCGGGAACATTCCCGCCGGGGTCACCGCCACCTCGGGCGCGACGAAGGTGACCTTGTCACCGAGCTTGAGGCCGAGCTTGTTCGCCGCCAGGTCGCCGATGAGGATGCCGAAGCCGCCGGCCTCGAGCGAATCGAGCGTGCCCTGGTCCTTGAGGAAGTAGTCGCCAATGATCGACACCTTGCCCTCTTCGGCCGGGTCGATGGCGTTGACCAGCACTTTCTGTACCTGGCCGTTATGGGTCAGCAGCCCCTGCATCTGGGTGAAGGGGGCGATCGCCGCCACCTGCGGATGGCGCAACAGCCCTTCGCCGATGGTGCGCCAGTCCTGGATAGGGGTGGTGCTGTCCAGGGTGGCGTGGGGCACCATGCCCAGAACGCGGTCGCGCATTTCGCGGTCGAAACCGTTCATGACCGACAGCACGACTATCATCACCAGTACGCCCAGGGCCAGACCGATGATGGAGGTAAGGGAGATGAAGGAGACGAACAGGCTGCGGCGTCGGGCCCGCGTGTAACGCAAGCCGATGAAGAACGGCAGGGGTCTGAACATGAGTGAGGGGTTCGCTGGCGGAAAGGGAGAAACGTCCTTGTGGCGGGGCCTGGCGCGCGGCTTTACACTCAGACCACCACTGCTGCCATGGGTTCGCCATGTCGAATCAAGACGCCGATGATCGCCGCGAATACTATCGTATCGAGGATACGATAGCACTGGATTTCAGCCTCCTCTCCGGCGCCGAAGCGCAGGCCAGTGAACCGCTGCACGACAACTCGCCGTTGTTCAATCTGCTCAGCGACATGCACCTGCTGGACTTCGAGTCGCAGCACCTGTTGCGCCATATCGGCGAGCGCGACCGCACCCTGGCCAACTACCTCAAGGTGATGAACAAGCGCATCGACCTGCTCGGCCAGGCCGTTGCGCAGAGCCTGCTGCGCGACATCGGCGCGCCGCGCCGGGTGTCCATGTCCGAGGGAGGCATCAGCTTCAACCACGGCCAGGCCGTGCCGCCGGGCAGCCACCTGGCGATCAAGATGGTGCTGATGCCCCAAGCCCTGGGCCTGCTGCTGCGCGCCAAGGTCGTGCACTGCCAGCCGCGCGACAACGGCCAGTTCGAGATCGGCACCGAGTTCGAGGCGCTCACCGATGCACAGCGCCAACTGGTGGCCCGCCACATCCTGCAGAAGCAGGCCCTGGAACGGCGCATGGCCAAGGAGCAGCAACGATGAGAACCCTTCCCCTGCTGCTGGCCCTCTGGCTGCCGCTGCCGGCGCTGGCCGAGACCATCGAAATTCCGGTCGGCCAGCAGGGCGATGCCGTCGCCGGCCTGCCCCAGCTCGGCGAGTCCAAGCGCTCGGTGCTGGAGCGCTTCGGCCTGGCGGACGAGGAACACCCGCCGGTGGGCCAGCCGCCCATCACCCGCTGGGACTACCGCACCTTCAGCGTCTACTTCGAGTACGACCATGTGGTGAACAGCGTGCTTCACCACCAGCCCCGCCATCCCACCAAGGAACAACCGTGACCCTCATCTACGGCCACCGCGGCGCCAAGGGCGAAGCACCGGAAAACACGCTCGCCAGCTTCCAGCGCTGCCTCGAACACGGTGTGAACCGTTGCGAACTGGACCTGCACCTGTCACGCGACGGCGAGCTGATGGTGATCCACGACCCGACCCTCAAGCGCACCACCGGCCGCCGCGGCAAGGTGGTGGAGCACGATGCCGCGGAACTGGTGGAACTGGACGCCCGCCTGGGCGGCCCGGGCTGGAAGACGCCCTGCCCCATTCCCAAGCTGGAAACCCTGTTCGAGCAGTGCCCGTTCGAGCACTGGCAACTGGAAGTGAAGAGCGCTTCGCGGGTGCGCGCGGCGCGCACCGTGCTGGCCATCCAGGCGCTCGCCGAGCGCTTCGGCATCACGGACAGGGTCACCGTCACCAGCAGCTCGCGCGAGGTGCTGCGCGCGCTGCGCCGGCTGACCCCGGAGCTGTCGCGCGGCCTGGTCGCCGAGTACGACTGGCTCGACCCGCTCAAGGTGGCCGCCCACCACGAATGCTCCATGCTCGCCCTGAACTGGACCCTGTGCACCCCGGAGCGCCTGCTCAAGGCGCAGAAGGCCGGCCTGCACGTGTCGGTGTGGACGGTCAACGACCCGGCGCTGATGCGCCGCCTGGCCGACTTCGGCGTGGACAGCATCATCACCGACTTCCCGGGCCTGGCCGTCGATACGCTCAAGCGCTGACCTTGGATTCCCTCTCCCTCCGGGAGAGGGCTAGGGTGAGGGGCATGCAGGCAACTCCGAGCGACTTGGCACTCCCTCACCCCCGGCCCCTCTCCCAAAGGGAGAGGGGAGAAAGCGAAAAACCGGCCCCGGGGCCGGTTTTTCGTGCGTGGCGTCGCGCCTGTTCAGAAGCTCTCCCGGTTCGGCCAGCGCCACTCGCGGGAATCGCTGAGGGGATCGCCCCCGACCGGTTCAGGCCACCGGTCGGAGCCGGTCAAAAAAGCCGGTTGAGACCGTCGAACGCCGCCACCCGGTAGGCCTCGGCCATGGTCGGGTAGTTGAAGGTGGTGTTGACGAAGTACTTGATGCTGTTCGCCTCGCCCTTCTGGTTCATGATCGCCTGGCCAATGTGGACGATCTCCGAGGCCTGGTAGCCGAAGCAGTGCACGCCGAGAATTTCCAGGGTATCGCGGTGGAACAGGATCTTCAGCATGCCCACCGGCTCGTGGGAAATCTGCGCCCGGGCCATGCCCTTGAAGAAGGCCTTGCCGACCTCGTAGGGAATCCTGGCCTGGGTCAGCTCCTTCTCGGTCTTGCCGATGGAGCTGATCTCCGGAATGGTGTAGATGCCGGTCGGCACGTCGTCGACGAAGCGCCAGCTGTCGTTCTCCACCGCGCTGCCGGCGGCCGAGCGGCCCTGGTCGTAGGCGGCGCTGGCCAGGCTCGGCCAGCCGATCACGTCGCCGGCGGCGAAGATGTTGCTCACCGGCGTGCGGTACTCCTGGTCCACCTCGATCTGGCCGCGGCTGTTGACCTTGATGCCGATGTTCTCCAGGCCCAGCTTGTCGGTGTTGCCGGTACGGCCGTTGCACCACAGCAGGCAGTCGGCCTTGATCTTCTTGCCCGACTTGAGGTGCAGGATCACCCCGTTCTCCAGCCCCTCGATGCGCTCGTACTCCTCGTTGTGGCGGATCAGCACGTTGTTGTTGCGCAGGTGGTAGCTGAGGGCGTCGGAAATCTCGTCGTCGAGGAAGCTGAGCAGCTGGTCGCGGTTGTCGATCAGGTCCACCAGCACACCGAGGCCACTGAAGATCGAGGCGTACTCGGAGCCGATCACCCCGGCGCCGTAGATGATGATGCGGCGCGGCGTGTGGGTCAGGCTGAGGATGGTGTCGCTGTCGTAGATGCGCGAATGGTTGAAGTCCACGTCCACCGGGCGGTAGGGGCGCGAGCCGGTGGCGATGACGATCTGCTTGGCCACCAGCGTCTCCACCACGCCGCTGCTGCAGACCACTTCGACGGTCTGCTCGTCGGAGAAGCTGGCGGTGCCGAAGAACACGTCGATGCGGTTGCGTGCGTAGTAGCCGGTACGCGAGGCGACCTGCTTGGCGATCACCCGCTCGGCGCTCTTCAGCACGTCGGGGAAGGAGAACCAGCGCGGCTCGCCGATCTGGCGGAACAGCGGGTTGGTGTTGTACTGCATGATCTGCCGTACCGAGTGGCGCAGCGCCTTGGACGGGATGGTGCCGAGGTGGGTGCAGTTGCCGCCCACCAGCGGGCGGTTGTCGACCACCGCCACCTTGCGCCCGGCCTTGGCCGCGTTCATCGCCGCGCCCTCGCCCGCCGGGCCGGAACCCAGCACCACCACGTCGTAGTTGTAGACCGCCATGCTCACTCCTCTCAGAACGGCTCAGGGCGCCCACGGCGCCCTGCAGGTGCCTCGCGGCACATTCGTCGTCGCCCAGCTTAGCCCGGCGAATTCGCGCAGCACATTAGCGCTTGGTCGCGTCGTAGGCGAGCTTTGCGTCCACTACATCGCCATTCTCGTCGCGATTGGCCTCCTCGCACTTCTGCCGGTTGCCGCCGCAGATCGAGCACTCCTTCTCGATACCCAGGGCGGCGATGCCGCCGCAAGAGCCGGCGATGGGCTTGCGGCCGAAGATCACGCCCACGGCCATGCCCAGCACCACCAGCAGCATCAGGCCGAACACCAGCAACCAGGTCATGGCTTGTCTCCTTCGCCGAAGCGGCGTGTGAACTCGGGCGTGGCGCGACTGGCGAAGCCCTCGTCGGTGCGGGTGACGAAGAGCGCGGGAATGCCCGCCTGCTCGGCGAAGGCATAGCCGCGCTCCGGTCCCAGCACCATCAATAGCGTAGACAACCCGTCAGCACGCAGGGCCTGCGCATCGAGCACGGTGACCGAGGCCAGCCGGTGGTCGATGGGCGCGCCGCTGCGCGGGTCGAGGGTGTGGGAGTAGCGCCGGCCGTCCCGCTCGAAGTAGTTGCGGTAGTCGCCCGAGGTGGAAACGCCGAGGCCGTCCAGCGTCAGTATCTTCTGCGCCACCCGCTGGTCGGCCCGGGGTGCCTCGATGGCGATGCGCCAGGGCGTGCCGTCAGGCTTGCGGCCCATGCCCTTGAGTTCGCCGGTGATGTCGAGCAGGTAGCTGCCCACGCCCAGTTCGGCCAGCCGCGCACCGACCAGGTCGACGGTGTAGCCGGCGGCGATGCTGTTCAGGTCGAGCTGCACCGCGGCCACCTTGCACAGACGCTCGCCGTCGATGCGCAGGAGCTGGTGGCCGACATTGGCCCGCGCCTCGGCGATCTCCTCGGCGGTGGGCACCCGCTCGCCGCGCGACTGCGGGCCGAAGCCCCACAGGTCGAGCAGCGGCTCCACGGTGAGGTCGAAGGCACCGTCGCCCTGCGTCGACAGTTCCTCGCCCAGCCGCACTAGACGCAGCACCGGTTCCGGCATGACGCGGCAGTTGCCGGCAGGCAGGCGGTTGAAGCGGGACAGTTCAGAGTCGGCGCGCCAGGTGGACATCTGCTCGTCGACCTCGGCCAGCAGGGCCTCGACCTCCGCCTTGAGCGCGGCCGGCTCCGGCGTGCTCGCGTTGGCCACATACTTGACCGAGTAGTGGCTGCCCATGGTCGGGCCGCCGAACTCCTCCACTCTGTCGCCGCAACCGGCCAGCAGGGCGCCGGCCAGCAGCGCCGCGAGCAGCCCGGCCCGGCGGATGCCAGCCAACGGGGTGCTAGCCACCGAAGTCGTCCAGCAGGATGTTCTCGCGCTCCACGCCCAGGTCCAGCAGCATCTGAATCACCGCAGCGTTCATCATCGGCGGGCCGCACATGTAGAACTCGCAGTCCTCGGGCGCCGGATGGTCCTTGAGGTAATGCTCGTAGAGCACGTGGTGGATGAATCCGGTATAGCCCTGCCAGTCATCCTCGGGCTGCGGGTCGGACAGCGCCAGGTGCCACTCGAAGTTGGGGTTCTCCGCGGCCAGGCGGTCGAACTCCTCCACGTAGAAGGCCTCGCGCAGGGAGCGCGCGCCGTACCAGAAGCTGATCTTGCGCTGACTCTTGAGGCGCTTGAGCTGGTCGAAGATGTGCGAGCGCATCGGCGCCATGCCGGCGCCGCCGCCGATGAAGACCATCTCGGCGTCGGTGTCGCGGGCGAAGAACTCGCCGAACGGCCCGTACACCGTGACCTTGTCGCCCGGCTTGAGGCCGAACACCCAGGACGACATCTTGCCCGGCGGGATGTGTTCCCTGCCCGGCGGTGGCGAGGCGATGCGGATGTTGAACTTGACGATGCCCTTCTCGTCCGGGTAGTTGGCCATCGAGTAAGCGCGGATCACCGTCTCGTCGACCTTGGACACGTACTGCCACTGGTTGAAGCGGTCCCAGTCGCCGCGGTACTCGGGCTGGATGTCGAAGTCCTTGTAGTGCACCACGTGGGGTGGGCATTCCAGCTGCACGTAGCCGCCGGCGCGGAAATCCACGTGCTCGCCTTCCGGCAGGCGCAGGGTCAGCTCCTTGATGAAGGTGGCGACGTTGGGGTTGGACTCCACCGTGCATTCCCACTTCTTCACGCCGAACACTTCGGCCGGCACCTCGATGCACATGTCCTGCTTGACCGGCGTCTGGCAGGACAGGCGCCAGCCGGCCCGGGCCTCGCGCCGGGTGAAGTGGGATTCCTCGGTGGGCAGCATCTCGCCGCCACCGCTTTCCACGATGCACTTGCACTGGGCGCAGGTGCCGCCGCCGCCGCAGGCCGAGGACAGGAACAGGTCGTTGGCCGCCAGGGTCTGCAGCAGCTTGCCGCCGGCCGGCACGGTGAGCGTGCGCTCGCCGTTGATCAGGATGTTGACGTCGCCGCCGGACACCAGCCGCGCCCGCGCCACGAGGATGATCGCCACCAGCGCCAGGACGATGCCGGCGAACATGCCGATCGCCAGGAGAATCTCGAAAGCCATCAGTTGCTCCTCACAGCTGGATGCCGCCGAACGACATGAAGCCGAGCGACATCAGACCGATGGTGATGAAGGTGATCCCGAGGCCCTGCAGCCCTTCCGGCACGTCGCTGTACTTGAGCTTCTCGCGGATCGCCGCCAGCAGCACGATGGCCAGCGCCCAGGACGACCCGGAACCCAGGCCGTAGACCACGCTCTCGGTGAAGTCGTATTCGCGCTCGACCATGAACAGGGTGCCGCCGAAGATGGCGCAGTGCACGGTGATCAGCGGCAGGAAGATGCCCAGGGCGTGGTGCAGCTTGGGCAGGTACTTGTCCAGCACCATCTCCATGATCTGCACCACGGCCGCGATCAGGCCGATGTAGCAGATCAGGCCCAGGTAGCTCAGGTCCACCTCCGGCAGGCCGGCCCAGGCCAGGGCACCGTCCTTCAGCAGATAGGTGTACATCAGGTTGTTCAGCGGCACGGTGATGACCTGCACCACCACCACGGTGATGCCGAGCATCAGCGCGGTCTCCACCTTCTTCGAGATGGCGATGAAGGTGCACATGCCGAGGAAGAAGGCCAGCGCCATGTTCTCGACGAACATGGCCTTCACGAACAGGCCCAGGTAATGCTCCATCAGTAGGCCTCCCGGTCGGAGACCTGCGGCGCCAGGCGGTAGGACGGCGCTTCCTTCTGCTCCGGCTTGTAGCTGCGCAGCGCCCAGATGATCAGGCCGATCAGGAAGAATGCCGAGGGCGGCAGCAACAGCAGCCCGTTGGGCTGGTACCAGCCGCCGTCGCTGACGAGCGGGAGGATCTGGTAGCCCAGCAGCGAGCCGGAGCCGAACAGCTCGCGGATCACGCCCAGGGCCACCAGCATGGCGCTGTAGCCCAGGCCGTTGCCGATGCCGTCGAAGAACGACAGCACCGGCGGGTGGGACATGGCGAAGGCCTCGGCGCGACCCATCACGATGCAGTTGGTGATGATCAGGCCGACGAACACCGACAGCTGCTTGGCCAGGCTGAAGGCGAAGGCCTTGAGCACCTGGTCCACCACGATCACCAGCGAGGCGATGATCACCACCTGCACGATCATCCGGATGGAGGTGGGAATCTGGCGGCGGATCATCGAGATGAACAGGTTGGAGAAGCCGGTCACCAGGGTCAGGGCGATCGACATCACCAGCGCGGTCTTGAGGGTGGAGGTCACCGCCAGGGCCGAGCAGATACCGAGGATCTGCAGGCCGATGGGGTTGTTGTGCAGGATGGGATCGAGCAGCACGCTCTTGATGCTGGGTTGAGACATGTCAGGCCTCCCCTTTCTTCAGGTTGGCCAGGAAGGGGCCGAAGCCGCTCTCGCCGAGCCAGAAATGCAGCAGATTGTTCACGCCCTTGCTGGTCAGGGTGGCGCCGGCCAGGCCGTCGACCTGGTGCGCCGCGCGGGCCGATTGCGGGTCTACGACGCCCTTGATGACTTCCACCGCCAGTTGGCCGTCGTCGTCGAACAGGGTCTTGCCCGACCACAGCCCGGTCCATTTCGGGTTATCCACTTCACCGCCCAGACCGGGCGTCTCGCCGTGCTGGTAGAAGCCGAAGCCGACCACGGTATTCAGGTCGCTCTTCACCGCGATGAAGCCGTAGAGGGTCGACCACAGGCCGTAGCCCCGCACCGGCAGGATCAGGGTGTCGAGGCTGCCGTCATGCTCGACCAGATAGACGGTGGACAGATGCTCGCGGCGGCCGATCGCGGCGATATCCCGTTCCGCCGGCAACGCGTCGGACTGCGCCGGGTCACGGGCGGCGGCCAGGTGATCGAAGCCCACCGCCTCGCCATCCGCACTGAAGCGGCCGGTGCGCAGGTCCACCAGACGCACGTGGATACTGCGGGCATAGAACTCCTGCACTTCGTCCGCGCTCATGTCGGCATGCCCCAGGCCGGCGATGGCGAGGATGCTGCGCTGCTCGTCCAGCTCGCGGTTCTTGTCCTGCAGCGGCTTGAGCGTGACTGCGGCGCCGGCGACGAACACCGAGCAGACCAGGCACACCAGCAGGGCGACGATCAGGGTACGCAGAGTCGATTCATGCTTGACCACGGGCGAGCCTCCGCTTGATGTTCGCCTGCACGACGAAGTGATCGATCAGGGGCGCGCAGAGGTTGGCGAACAGGATCGCCAGCATCATGCCCTCGGGGAACGCCGGGTTGACCACCCGGATCAGCACCACCATCACGCCGATCAGCGCGCCGAACACCCACTTGCCGGTGTCGGTCATGGAGGCCGACACCGGGTCGGTGGCCATGAAGATCATGCCGAAGGCGAACCCGCCGACCACCAGGTGCCAGTGCCAGGGCATGGCGAACAGCGGGTTGCTGTCCGAGCCGATCCAGTTGAACAGGCTGCTGGTGGCGATCATGCCGAGCATCAGGCCCACCACGATGCGCCAGGAGGCGATCTTGGTGAGCAGCAGGACCGCGCCACCGAGCAGGATCGCCAGGGTGCTGGTCTCGCCCATGGAGCCCTGCTCCAGGCCGATGAAGGCGTCCCACCAGCTCAGGCCGCTCTGGGTCAGCTGCTCGACGCCGCTGGCCGAGGCGATCGACAGCGCCGTGGCGCCGGAGAAGCCGTCCACGGCGGTCCATACCTCGTCGCCGGAAATCTGCGCCGGGTAGGCGAAGAACAGGAAGGCGCGACCGACCAGCGCCGGGTTGAGGAAGTTCTTGCCGGTGCCGCCGAACACTTCCTTGCCGATCACCACGCCGAAACTGATGCCCAGCGCAACCTGCCACAGCGGGATGCTCGGCGGCAGGATCAGGGCGAACAGGATCGAGGTGACGAAGAAGCCCTCGTTGATCTCGTGGCGGCGGATGCTGGCGAACAGCACCTCCCAGAAGCCGCCGACGATGAAGCTGGTGAGGTAGACCGGCAGGAAGTAGGCCGCGCCCTGGACCAGGCAGTCCCACAGGCTGTTGGGGTCGAACCCGGCGAGCAAGCCGATCAGGCCGAAGCGCCAGCCGTCCTGGGCGGCCAGCAGCTCGGGGCTCTGCGCGTACAGCAGGTTGGCCTGGTAGCCGACGTTCCACATGCCGAAGAACATGGCCGGGAAGGTACACAGCCACACGGTGATCATCATGCGCTTGAGATCGATGCCGTCGCGCACGTGGGCCGTGCCGCGGGTGACGCTGCCGGGGCGGTAGAAGAAGGTGTCCACCGCCTCGTAGAGGGCGTACCACTTCTCGTAGCGCCCGCCGTGTTCGAAGTGGTGCTCGATCTTGTCGAGGAATCTGCGCAGAGACATGGATCAGCCCTCCTTCTCGATGCGAGCCAGGTTATCCCGCAGGATCGGGCCGTACTCGTACTTGCCTGCACACACGTAGGAGCACAGGGCCAGGTCTTCTTCGTCCAGCTCGAGGCAGCCGAGCTTCTGCGCCATCTCGGTGTCGCCGACGATCAGGTAGCGCAGCAGCTGGGTCGGCAGGATGTCGAGCGGCATCACCGCCTCGTAGTTGCCCACCGGCACCATCGCCCGGGGGCTGCCGTTGGTGCTGGTGTCCATCGCCAGCTTGCGACCGCCCAGCAGCCGGGAAACGAAGATGTTCAGCACCGAATGCTTGTTCACTCCGGGGCGCAGGTAGTGCAGCAGCTGCCGCTCGGTGCCTTCGTGCAGGCACGAGACCTGGACGTGGTAGCGACCAAGGAAGGCGAAGGCGCCGTGGGAGGTGCGGCCGCCCAGCACCGAGCCGGAGATGATCCGGGTATGCCCAGGTCGCAGCTCGCCGGCGCACAACTCTTCCAGGCTGACGCCCAGGCGCGTGCGCAGCAGGCGCGGCCGTGTCACCACCGGCCCGGCCAGGGCCACCACGCGCTCCGGGTTCAGGTAGCCGGTGGTGAACAGCGCGCCGATGGCCAGCACGTCCTGGTAGCCGATCTGCCACACGCTCCGGGTCGCGCCGACCGGGTCGAGGAAGTGGATGTGGGTGCCCGGCAGGCCCGCCGGATGCGGCCCGGCGAATTCGACTGGGGTGGCCTGCGCCTCGCCCGGCAGGGAAACGCCCGGCGCCTTGCACAGGAACACTCTGGCCAGGCGCGCCAGCACGGCCAGGCCGTTGGCGAAGTCGTCGGCGCGCTCGCCGATGATCACGCTGGGATCGGCCGCCAGCGGGTGGGTATCGATAGCCGTGACGAAGATCGAGCTGGGCACGGCGTCCACGGCCGGCACCTTGCTGAACGGACGGGTGCGCAGGGCGCTCCAGAGGCCGGACTGCTGCAGGTTCTCGCGCACCAGCGCGGCGTCCAGGGAGGACAGCCGGGAAGCTTCGTAGCGGGCGAATTCGACGGCCTCGTCGCCTTCCAGGTCGATCACCACCGACTGCAGCATGCGCTGCTCGCCACGGTGGATGGCGGCGACCACGCCGGCTCCCGGCGAGGTGAAATGCACGCCCGGGTTCCGCTTGTCCGAGAACAGGACCTGGCCGAGGCGGACCCGGTCGCCCACCTGCACGGCCATGGTCGGCCTCATGCCGTGATAGTCACACCCCAGCAGCGCCACGCTGCGCGCGGCCCTGGCGGGCTCCACGCGCTGCTCGGGAGCGCCGCTGATGGGCAGGTCCAGCCCACGCTTGATCTTGATCATCCGAAAAATCCAAAGCCCGCTTGTCCGGCCTTCCCATGTCGCAAAAAAACGCCAGGCGGCTGCCGGAAGCAGTCGCCGAAGGGCACGACTCGGGAAAAATTCTCGGAATTATAAGGACATAAGCCAGGTGAAGCACACCGGCCAGCTCTTATTTCGACCAGTAAGTCGTAACACCAAGCAACAGGCCATGAAAAAACCGTGCCGACACTCCCCGCGACACCCTGCCGCACAAGCCTCGAAACGAATAAGCCATACCCAACCTGTGGGAGCGGCCTTGGCCGCGAAATCCGCGGATGAGCCGGATTGCCATCCGAAATACCCGCGAGAACAGGATTGCGCCACCAAACGCCATTGAGCCATAGCCACCAACGAAAAACGGGAGCCGAAGCTCCCGTTTTGCGTATTGCCCTGGCGCTTAGCGCGGGAAAGCGGGCGGGTTGACCCCGGCCATGTCTTCCATCACGCGGACCACCTGGCAGCTGTAGCCGAACTCGTTGTCGTACCACACGTACAGCACGACGCGGTTGTCGTTGCTGATGGTGGCTTCGGCATCGACCACACCGGCGTGGCGCGAGCCGACGAAGTCGGTGGACACCACTTCCTGGGAGTTGACGAAGTCGATCTGCTTCTGCAGGTCAGAGTGCATGGCCATCTGGCGCAGGTACTCGTTGATCTCTTCGCGGGTGGTGGCCTTCTCCAGGTTCAGGTTGAGGATGGCCATGGAGACGTTCGGCGTCGGCACGCGGATGGCGTTGCCGGTCAGCTTGCCCTTCAGCACCGGCAGGGCCTTGGCGGCGGCGGTGGCGGCACCGGTCTCGGTGATCACCATGTTCAGCGCAGCGCTGCGGCCACGACGGCTGCCCTTGTGGAAGTTGTCGATCAGGTTCTGGTCGTTGGTGTACGAGTGAACGGTCTCGACGTGGCCGTTGACGATGCCGTACTGGTCATTCACGGCCTTCAGCACCGGCACGATGGCGTTGGTGGTGCAGGAAGCGGCGGAGATGATCTTGTCGTCGGCGGTGATGTCGCCATGGTTGATGCCATGCACGATGTTCTTCAGCGCGCCCTTGCCCGGCGCGGTCAGCACCACGCGATCGACACCCGGGCAGGCCAGGTGCTGACCCAGGCCCTCGGCGTCACGCCAGACGCCGGTGTTGTCGACCAGCAGGGCGTTCTTGATGCCGTACTGGGTGTAGTCGACTTCCTTCGGGTCCTTGGCGTAGATCACCTGGATCAGGTTGCCGTTGGCGGTCAGGGTGTTGTTTTCCTCATCGATGGTGATGGTGCCGTTGAACGGACCATGCACGGAGTCGCGGCGCAGCAGGCTGGCACGCTTGACCAGGTCGTTGCTGGCGCCCTTGCGCACGACGATGGCGCGCAGGCGCAGGCCGTCGCCGCCACCGGTCTTCTCGATCAGGATGCGCGCCAGCAGGCGGCCGATACGACCGAAGCCGTACAGAACCACGTCGGTGCCTTCACGGGCGGCGCCGTTCTGCTTGCCGGCCACGTCGGCCAGTTCGTCCTTGGTGAACTGCTCGATGCTGCGGCCGTTGGCCTCGGTCTTGAACTTGGCGACCATCTTGCCCAGGTCCACGGAGGCGGCACCCAGTTTCAGGTCGCTCATGGTCTTGAGGATGGGGAAGGTATCGTGCACGGAGAGTTCGCTCTCGCCGTCCAGGCGGTGGCGGGCGAAGCGGTGGGCCTTGAGGATATCGATCACCGAACGGTTGATCAGGCCACGGCCGTAGATCGAGGTCACGACATTGTTGTTGCGGTAGAGCTGGCCGATCAGCGGAATCATCGCTTCCGCGAGGGCTTCACGGTCAATCCACTCACCGAGACACTGGTCGGGCTTCTGAGTCACGAGCTATACCTTCCGCATGTAGGGGCTGAAAAAAGGGGCTACATTATGCCGACCGCCGCCAGGCGGGGCAATGTACGCCTGTCGCGACGCATGCAGCCTCCCCCACGGCTCGCGACCTCAAGTAGGCGGCAGGTTCGCCGATATGGTCAATACTCTGACGAATTCGGCACCAACCTGGAGTACCGGGGCCTTCGCTTGCGCTCTGCATGGATGTTCGCGCGATACTCCATGGGGAGATGCTTATGCTGGCTCAATTGACGGTACGTGCAAGGCTGTTGTTGCTGGCGGTGGTGCCACTGCTGGTGCTGGTGGCGGTCATCGGCATGGCGCTGGCCAATGCCAGCAAGCTCAACGACAGCTTCGACGAGCTGTTCAAGGACCGCATGCGGCCCATCAGCCAGCTCAAGGTGGTGGCCGACGCCTACGCGATCTCGATGGTCGATGCGCTGCACAAGTACCGCGGCGGCACCATCGATGAAGCGGCGCTGCGCAGGATCTTCGGCGAGGCCCGCAGCGAAGGCGACAAGGCCTGGAGCGAGTACATCGCCACCCGCCTGACCGCCGAGGAAAGCAGCCGGGTCGAGCGCACCAAGCCCTATTTGCAGCGAGTGCAGCAACTGGCCGACCAATACATGGGGCAGGTCGCCAATGGTCAGCTGCTGGCCACCGACGCCACCACCTTCAACCGCACGCTGTACGACACCTTCGACCCGCTGGACGGCGAGCTGAATGGCCTGATCGCCCTGCAACTGAACGAAGGCGAACGCCTCGGCGCCGCCACCGCCGCCCAGTACCTGTCGATGCGCAACACCTTCATCGTCATCGGTGGAGTGGCGCTGCTGCTGGTGCTGGGGGCGGCGCTGGCGATCAGCCTGTCGATCATCCGTCCGCTGTCCAGCCTGCGCAGCGTGATCAGCGAGGTGCAGGAGTCCTCCAACCTGACCCTGCGCGCCAATGCCGACGGCCGTGACGAAGTGTCCTACACCGCCCGCGCCTTCAACCTGCTGCTGGAACACCAGCAGTCGCTGATTCGCCATCTGACGGATACGGCCGTGCAGCTCGCCGCCGCCTCCGAGGAGATGAGTGCGATCAGCACCCAGGTCAGTCAGGCAGCCACCACGCAGGGCGACCAGACCAACATGGTCGCCACGGCGGTGCACGAGATGAGCGTGGCGGTGCAGGAAGTGGCACAGAATGCCCAGTCCACGGCGGGCAACGCCGACAAGGCGAACAAGGAGGCACGCCAGGGCAGCGAGCTGGTGCAGTCCAATCTGCGGGCGATCCAGGGCCTGTCGGAGTCGGTGGAGAAGGCCGGCGAAGTGATCGACACCCTGCATGCCCAGAGCGACGAGATCAGCAAGGTGCTCGGCGTGATTCAAAGCATCGCCGAGCAGACCAACCTGCTGGCGCTCAACGCCGCCATCGAGGCCGCACGGGCGGGCGAGGCCGGGCGCGGTTTCGCCGTGGTCGCCGACGAGGTGCGCAGCCTGGCAAGCAATACGCAGAAGGCCACCGAGTCGATTCGCGGCATGATCGACGCCCTGCAAAGCGGCGCGCGCAGCGCGGTGAGCGCCATGCAACTGTCGCGCGAGCAGGCGCAGAACAGCGTCAGCCATGCCCGCGAGGCCGGCGAGGTGCTCAACCACATCGCCCACGCCATCGAAGGCATCGCCGACGGCAACGTGCAGATTTCCGCCGCCACCGAGGAGCAGACGGCGGTAGCCAACGAGATCAGCCAGAACATCAGCAGCCTCAACGACAGCATCGGCGAAGTGGTCAGCAGCGCCGAACAAAGCTCGCTGGCAAGCCGCGACCTGGCGCAACTGGCGAACGGCCTGCAGCAGCAGATTCAGCGCTTCCGCGCTTAAGAAGCCTGTCTCAACCCGCCAGGCAACGTGGTTTTTCTCCCAGCACCTTACTCTCCCCCGTCACCCCGGCGCAGGCCGGGGTCCAGGAGACGCGCAGGCAGCGCCGTGCTGGCAGCTGGATACCGGCCTGCGCCGGTATGACGGGCTTCTTGGATGATGCGCTGAAGAAAAACCGAGCTGCCGGCAAGCGCTACAAAAGCCTTGGATAGCCTTCAAGCCCCCTGCAAGCCCGGCTGACACGCTCTCGGCCTTGCTTCGCGCCAGGCCTGCAGCGCGCGGCTTGAAGCCTGCCGCTGCTTTAAGCGCTACAATCGCCCCTTTCTTTTCGCCAGGGACCGTGACACCCGTGCCCGTACTGCACTTGCCGAAACTGCCGGGAGCCGCCGGCAAACAGCACTGGGGCAACCTGCCCGGGGCCGCGCTGAGCCTGGCCGTCGCCGAGGCCGCCAGCGAGGCCCGCCGCTTCACACTGCTGCTGACCGCCGACAGCCAGAGCGCCGAGCGCCTGCAAGAAGAGCTGGCGTTCTTCGCCCCGGACCTGCCGGTGCTGCACTTCCCGGACTGGGAAACCCTGCCCTACGACGTGTTCTCGCCGCACCAGGACATCATTTCCCAGCGTATCGCCACCCTCTACCGCCTGCCGGAGATCAAGCACGGCGTGCTGGTGGTACCGATCGCCACCGCCCTGCACCGCCTGGCGCCGACCCGTTTCCTGCTCGGCTCCGGCCTGGTGCTGGACGTCGGCCAGAAGCTCGACGTGGAAGAAATGCGCGGCCGCCTGGAAGCGGCCGGCTACCGCTGTGTGGACACCGTCTACGAGCACGGCGAGTTCGCCGTGCGCGGCGCGCTGATCGACCTGTTCCCGATGGGCAGCGACACGCCCTTCCGCATCGACCTGTTCGACGACGAGATCGAGACCCTGCGCACCTTCGACCCGGAGACCCAGCGCTCGGTGGACAAGGTGGAATCCATCCGCCTGCTGCCGGCCCGCGAGTTCCCCCTGGAGAAGAAGGCCGTCACCGACTTCCGCGGGCGCTTCCGCGAGCGCTTCGATGTCGACTTCCGCCGCTGCCCGATCTATCAGGACCTGGCCTCCGGCATCACCCCGGCCGGCATCGAGTACTACCTGCCGCTGTTCTTCGAGGAAACCGGCACCCTGTTCGACTACCTGCCGGGCGACACCCAGGTGTTCTCCCTGCCCGGCATCGAACAGGCCGCCGAGCAGTTCTGGCTCGACGCGCGCAACCGCTACGAGGATCGCCGCGTCGACCCGGAGCGCCCGCTGCTGCCACCGGCCGACATCTTCCTGCCGGTGGAAGACTGCTTCGCCCGTCTGAAACGCTGGCCGCGCGTGGTGGTCAGCCAGGAAGACGTGGAGGTCGGCGTCGGCCGCGAGCGCTTCGACGCCCGCGCCCTGCCCGACCTGGCGATCCAGGCCAAGGCGACCGAGCCGCTGGCCGCCCTGCGCCGCTTCATCGAGGAATATCCGGGCCGCGTGCTGTTCAGCGCCGAGTCCGCCGGCCGCCGCGAGGTGCTGCTGGAGCTGCTGGCGCGGCTCAAGCTCAAGCCGGTGGAAGTGGCCGGCTGGAAGGAATTCGCCGAGAGCCGGGAGCGCCTGGCCATCACCATCGCCCCGCTGGACGAAGGGCTGCTGCTCGACGACCTCGCCCTGGTCGCCGAGAGCCCGCTGTTCGGCCAGCGCGTGATGCAGCGCCGCCGCCGCGAGAAATCGCGCGATGGCGGCGACAACGTGATCAAGAACCTCACCGAACTGCGCGAAGGCGCGCCGGTGGTGCACATCGACCACGGTGTCGGCCGCTACCTGGGCCTGGTGACCATGGAGTTCGACGGCCAGGCCGCCGAATTCCTCGCCCTGATGTACGCCGAGGAAGCCAAGCTTTACGTGCCGGTGGCCAGCCTGCACCTGATCGCCCGCTACACCGGCAGCGACGACGCCCTCGCCCCGCTGCACCGCCTCGGCTCGGAGACCTGGCAGAAGGCCAAGCGCAAGGCCGCCGAGCAGGTGCGCGACGTCGCCGCCGAACTGCTCGACATCTACGCCCGCCGCGCCGCACGCGAGGGCTACGCGTTCAAGGACCCGGCCGTCGACTACGCCACCTTCAGCGCCGGCTTCCCCTTCGAGGAGACCCCGGACCAGCAGAACGCCATCGACGCGGTGCGCGAGGACATGCTGGCAGCCAAGCCGATGGATCGCCTGGTGTGCGGCGATGTCGGCTTCGGCAAGACCGAGGTGGCCATGCGCGCCGCCTTCATCGCTGTCCATAGCGGGAGACAGGTGGCGGTGCTGGTGCCCACCACCCTGCTCGCCCAGCAGCACTACAACAGCTTCCGCGACCGCTTCGCCGACTGGCCGGTGACGGTCGAGGTGATGAGCCGCTTCAAGTCGGCCAAGGAAGTCAGCGAGGCGGTGGTCAAGCTGGCCGAGGGCAAGATCGACATCGTCATCGGCACCCACAAGCTGCTGCAGGACGATGTGCGCTTCAAGGACCTGGGCCTGTGCATCATCGACGAGGAACACCGCTTCGGCGTGCGCCAGAAGGAACAGCTCAAGGCCCTGCGCAGCGAAGTCGACATCCTCACCCTCACCGCCACGCCGATTCCGCGCACGCTGAACATGGCGGTATCGGGCATGCGCGACCTGTCGATCATCGCCACGCCGCCGGCACGCCGACTGTCGGTGCGCACCTTCGTCATGGAGCAGAACAACCCGACGATCAAGGAAGCCCTGCTGCGCGAACTGCTGCGCGGTGGCCAGGTGTACTACCTGCACAACGATGTGAAGACCATCGAGAAGTGCGCCGCCGACCTGGCCGCACTGGTGCCCGAGGCACGCATCGGCATCGGCCACGGGCAGATGCACGAGCGCGACCTGGAACGGGTGATGAGCGACTTCTACCACAAGCGCTTCAACGTGCTGATCGCCTCGACCATCATCGAGACCGGCATCGACGTGCCCAGCGCCAACACCATCCTCATCGAGCGTGCCGACAAGTTCGGCCTGGCCCAGCTGCACCAGCTGCGCGGCCGGGTCGGCCGCAGTCACCACCAGGCCTACGCCTACCTGCTGACCCCGCCACGCAAGCAGATGACCGAGGACGCACAGAAGCGCCTGGAGGCTATCGCCAACGCCCAGGACCTGGGCGCCGGCTTCGTCCTCGCCACCCACGACTTGGAGATCCGCGGCGCCGGCGAACTGCTCGGCGACGGCCAGAGCGGACAGATCCAGGCGGTCGGCTTCACCCTCTACATGGAGATGCTCGAACGCGCTGTGAAGGCCATCCGCAAGGGCGAGCAACCCAACCTGGAGCAGCCGCTGGGCGGTGGTCCGGAGGTCAACCTGCGAGTGCCGGCGCTGATCCCCGATGACTATCTGCCGGACGTGCACAGCCGCCTGATCCTCTACAAGCGCATCGCCTCGGCCGCCGACGAGGACGGCCTGAAGGAGCTGCAGGTGGAGATGATCGACCGCTTCGGCCTGCTGCCGGAGGCGACCAAGAACCTGATGCGCCTGACCCTGCTCAAGCTGCAGGCGGAGAAGCTCGGCATCAAGAAGATCGACGCCGGCCCCCAGGGCGGGCGCATCGAGTTCGCCGCCGACACCAGTGTCGATCCGCTGGTGCTGATCAAGCTGATCCAGAGCGCGCCGGCCCGCTACAAGTTCGAGGGCGCCACCCAGTTCAAGCTGCAGGTGCCGATGGAACGCCCGGAAGAACGCTTCAACACCCTGGAGGCGCTGCTGGAGCGCCTCGCCCCGCAATCCGCCTGAAAGGACTGACCCGATGCGCGCGCTCCGCCCCCTCTTCCTGCTGCTCTGCATGATGGCCCCGACCGCCTTCGCCGACGGCCTGTACCAGATCGAGCTGATCGTCTTCCGCCAGTCGGGTGAGACACTCTCGGCCAGCCAGCCCGCGCCGGACGACTGGGCCGTGGGCGCCATGCCCATCGCCGGCAACGAGCGCGGTACCGCGCTGAATGAGGAAGCGGCGCGGCTCAGCCCGGGCAACGGCTATCAGGTGCTGCTGCACAAGGCCTGGGCACAGCACCTCGGGGCGGTGCCAGAGAAGTCCTGGCTCGGCACCGGCAACGAGCAGTTCGGCCACTTCCCGGTCGAAGGCGTCGTCACCCTGAGCGAACAGCAGCGTCTGGTCGACCTGGAGGCGGACTTCTGGATCAACCGCTTCGACAACGACGGCCTGCTCACCGGCAGCGAGCGCGTGCGCCAGAAGAGCCGCCTGAAGCTGGGCGAGCTGACCTACCTGGACAACGGCAGCTTGGGCGTGCTGGTCAAGGTCACCCCGAACTGACCACGCCCCGCGCGGCTGGCGCCCGCTAGCCGCCGTGGACGGTGACCCGGTTACGGCCGCCGTGCTTGGAGTGATAGAGCGCGCGGTCGGCCCATTCGATCAGTTGCTGGTGATCCTGGCTGGCCTGCCCCAGGTCGGCCACGCCCAGGCTGATGGTGAAGCGGATTTCCTGGCCGTCGGCGTCCACCACCAGCGCCTCCACCAGTTGCCGCAGGCGCTCGGCGAACAGCCTGGCGCCGACCTTGTCGACGTCGGGCAGCAGCACTACGAACTCCTCACCGCCGTAGCGCCCGGCGATGTCCGTCTCGCGGATCGCCTCGCGCACCACCTCGGCGACGAATTGGATGACCTTGTCACCGGCCGGGTGGCCGTAGGTGTCGTTGATCCGCTTGAAGTGGTCGATGTCGAAGATCACCAGCGCCGCCATGCTGCCGTAGCGGCGATGGCGCGAGTACTCCCGGCGCAGCTCCTCTTCCCAGTGGCCGCGGTTGTTCAGGCCGGTCAACCGGTCGGTGCGCGCCAGGTGCTTGAGCTGCTGGTTGGCCGACTGCAGCTGGTGCTTGTTCACCGCCACGTCGGTGACGTCGTAGATGATCAGGCAGACATGCTCGATGCGGCTGTTGGTGGCCTGCAGCGGCAGGATGGTGGTGTTCTGGTACATGAAGTCTTCCTGCCCGGTGATCGGCTGGTAGTTCTTGAACCGCACCAGATAGGGCCGCTGCTCCCAGATGGTGAACGCCGGCGTGCCCAGGGTGGCAACGCTGTCCACCTTGTGGCGGAACCACTCCTGTTCCACTTCCGGGAACAGGTCGAAGAAGGACTTCTGCAGCACCTCTTCCGGCGGGCGGCCGGAGCGGTTCTCCATGAAGCCGTTCCATACCTCGATACGGAACTGGCGGTCCAGCACCACCACGCCGACATCGATGCTCTGCACGATGGTCAGCAGCCAGTGGAATTCGTTGAGATCGACGGTCTCGGCCATGGATCAACCCATCATGTAGGCGAGTTTCTTGGTCAGCAGCGGCACCGAGTCCTCGGTGAACAACAGCATCAGGTCGAAGTGGATATCGTGGCCTTCGATGCTGTAGCTGAACTCCACCGCCAGCGTCTTGCGCCAGCGCTGCTGGTTGAGGCGGATCAGTTCGTCGATCGGCGCGTGCTGGCCGAGAATCTGCGGGTGGCCCTGGGAGAAACGGATGTTGATCTGCTCGGCGATGCCGCTGAGGCAGGCACCGATCAGCACGCTGCCCATGTCCAGCAGCATCTCCATGGACGACGCCTCGACGGCCTCGCGGTGCAGCAGGCGGGCCATGTGCTCCACTTCCGAGTCGTGGAAGATCAACAGCGCCTCGCCGGCGATGCCCCCGCCGATATAGCCCTGGCAGACGGCCGTCAGGCGCTCGTCGCTCTGGGCATCGGCCAGGGCCATGTGCAGCTCGCCGACCTCGAGGATGTTGACGTTGGGCAGCGGCAACTGCACGAACACCCCCAGCACCCGCGCCAGCAGCGCGGCGGCACGCCCCATGGCGACGTTGATCACTTCGCGGAAGGCATCGCGGAAATTGACCTCGGGCTCGCTCGCCACCGGCACGGGCGCCGATGCCGGCTCAGCCGTCGCGACCTCGTCGAACAACCCCAGGCGCTGCAGGGTCTCGCGCACCAGCGCAGGGTCGGCCGGCTTCTTCAGGAAGGCCAGCGCGCCCAGCTCGGTCACCCGCCGTATCGCCTCTTCCTGCACATCGCCCGACACCACGATGACCCGGCACTCCAGCCCCTCGTCCCGCAAGGCGGTGAGCACGCCGTAGCCATCCAGCACCGGCATGGTCAGGTCGAGCAGGAGCAGATCGATGCCTCCCAGGCGAATCCGCTCCATGGCCTCCTGGCCATGGGCGGCCTGACAGACATCCACCGGCCACTCGGGCGGCAGCGCTCGCAGCAGCTGCTTGCGCGCCATGGCGGAGTCATCGCAGACCAGCAGTGAAAGGGTTGTCATCGGCACTAGCCTCGAAGCACGCGGGCCCGAACGACGGGCAGGCAGGCAAACTCCATAAGGAAGCACTTTTCATCGGCAAAAGCCATATCAATATGCCACCATCCAGCTCGGGAATCGCCATTTGCGACAACGAGCACGCTTGCGACCTCGAAACCGCCGCAAAAGCTCCCCGGCATCCTGCACCTAGCGCGTTACATCACCAATAAAAAAGGCGCCCTGGGGCGCCTTTTCATACATAGCCGAGCAATCAGTAGTACGCATTCTCGCGGTTGCTGTGGTCGGTCACGTCGCGCACGCCCTTGAGTTCAGGGATACGCTCCATCAGCGTCTTCTCGATGCCTTCCTTCAGCGTGTAGTCGGCCTGGCCGCAGCCCTGGCAGCCACCGCCGAAACGCAGCACGGCGATGCCTTCCTCGACCACATCGACCAGGCTCACCTGGCCGCCGTGGCTGGCCAGGCCCGGGTTGATCTCAATCTGTAGGTAGTAGTTGATCCGCTCTGTGACCGGGCTGTCCTCGTTGACCATCGGCACCTTGGCATTCGGCGCCTTGATGGTCAGCTGGCCGCCCATGCGGTCGGTGGCGTAGTCGACCACGGCGTCTTCCAGGAAGGGCTCGCTGACGGCGTCGATCCAGGCGGTGAACTCCTTCAGCGCCAGGGCGGTGTCTTCCGGTTTCTGCTCGCCCGGCTTGCAGTAGGCGATGCAGGTTTCCGCGTAGGGCGTGCCGGGCTGGGTGATGAAGACGCGGATGCCGATGCCGGTGGTGCTCTGCTTCGTCAGCAGCTCGGCCAGGTAATCGTGGGCGGCGTCGGTAATGGTGATGGCGCTCATGGCAACTCCTCGCAAAACGTCGGGCCAGTGTACGCCATCGGCCCTCGGGGATAAAGTCCTAGTATTTTAGTAGGAATAATTCCCAGCATTAGGAAACCTCCCCCGGTCGATGGTTTCGCCATCCGTCCGGCACACCACAGTCGCTCGGCAAGGCTGGTAAAGTAGCGCGCTTTTTTGCCCACCCACCGACGAATCGGAGTTCCGGATGTATCGTTTCGCACGCGGCCTGACGCTGGCCGCCACCCTGCTGGCCAGCAGTCAGGCACTGGCCGCCGACCTGCTGCAATGGCAGGACAACAGCCTGACCTACCTCAACGGCATCGACTTCAGGATCGATCCGCCCCGGCAGCAGACCGTGACCTTCGAGCACGCCAGCGGCTGGAGCTTCGGCGACCTGTTCATCTTCGTGGACGGCATCAAGTACAACACCGAGGCCACCAACGGCGCCGGCGACGGCCATACCTTCTATGGCGAGATCAGCCCGCGCCTGTCGCTCGGCAAGATCAGCGGCGCCGACCTCTCCTTCGGCCCGATCAAGGACGTGCTGCTGGCCGCCACCTACGAGTTCGGCGAGGACGACGTCGACGCCTACCTGCTCGGCCCGGCCGTCGACCTGGACATCCCCGGCTTCGACTTCTTCCAGCTCAACACCTACTACCGCGAACCCGATGGCAAGCGCGACGGCAGCGGCGTCTGGCAGATCACCCCGGCCTGGAGCTACACCATCCCCGTCGGTAACTCCGATCTGGTGATCGACGGCTTCATGGACTGGGTCGTGGACAACGACGACAGCTACCACGCCAACCTGCACTTCAACCCGCAGGTCAAGTACGACCTGGCCAAGGCCATGGGCTGGGGCAAGCGCTTCTATGTCGGCGTCGAGTACGACTACTGGAGCGACAAGTACGGCATCGACGATGACAGTTACCTGGGCGACGAAATCCTCGGCGGCACCGACCAGAGCGCGATCAGCCTGTTGCTGAAAGGCCACTTCTGATGACGCTCCGGGGCGGCACCCGCCGCCCCGCGATCTCCCCTCGCCTTGCCCTGGATCAGTTCCCGGCACCCGCCCAGCGGCTAACCTGAAGCAAATAACGGGGAGGACGTGCACATGGACCAATACCACATCATGCTGGCGCTGCTGATCGTCGGCTTCCTGCTGCTGGGGTTCGGCTTCAACTACCGCGAACACGAATGGGGCGTGCGCCTGATGAGCGCCGGCATCGTGGTGACCCTCGCCCCGATCGCCTTCCGCCTGTACCTGGCGCTGCAGGTGCCGGGCTGAACCGCCTTCCGGCGCGTCGGGATTGTCGGAAGCCATGCGCTGAAAGATAATGTTTCTCACTTAAAGTGAGAGCATCCGCATGACCTCCTCCCCCTGCGCCGCGCCCGCGCTCCGCCAGCAGGTGCTGCACCGCCTGTTCGGCGACCACCATGGCTGGCTGCTCGGCCGCCTGCAGGCACGCCTGGGCTGCCGCCACGACGCGGCGGACATGGCGGCGGAAACCTTCGTCCAGGTCGTCGCCCTCCCCGACCCGCAGGCCATTCGTGAACCGCGCGCGTTGCTCACCACCATCGCCAAGCGGCTGATCTACGCCAGCTGGCGCCGCCGCGACCTGGAGCGCGCCTACCTAGAGGCCCTGGCCCTGCAACCGGAGGCACTGGAGCCGTCGCCGGAGGAACGCGCACTGGCGATGGAGACCCTGCTGGCCGTCGACGCCCTGCTCGACGGCCTGTCGCCCAGGGCCCGCGCCGCCTTCTTCTACAGCCAGCTGGACGGCATGAAGTACGCCGACATCGCCGCCCTGCTCGGCGTCTCCACCATCCGCGTGCGCCAGTACGTGGCCAAGGGCCTGAAGCTCTGCTGCCAGGAGCTGCTGACGTCATGAGCCGGGCCATCGAACAGGCCATCGAATGGACTGCCTGCCTGCGCTCCGGCCAGGTCGAGGCGCACGAACGACGCGCCTTCGACGCCTGGCTGGCGGCCGACCCGAGCCACGCCCAGGCCTGGGCCGCCGTGCAGAACCATCTCGGCATCGCTCTCGGTTCGCTGGCCGACGGCAGCCCCGCGGTCCGGCGCGCCCTGCAGGTTTCCAGCGGCCGCCGCGCCCTCCTGCGCGGCGCCCTGGCCCTGGCCGGCATCGGCATCGGCGCTCACCTGCTCAGCCGACCCGGCATGCCGCTGGAACTGGGCGCCGACCTGCGCAGCGGCACCGGCGAACGCCTGAACAGCGTCCTGGCCGATGGCAGTCAGCTGCAACTGGACGCCTGCAGCGCCGTCGACCTGGCTTTCGACGCCATGGCGCGCAACCTCACCCTGCGCAGCGGCAAGCTGATCGTCGGCGTCCACCCGGATGCCCGTCCGTTCCGCGTGCATACCCCGTGCGGCAGCGTCAGCGCCACGAGCGGCCGCTTCATGGTCGCCCTGCACGACGACCGGGTGCATGCCTGGGCACTCGACACCAGCGCACGAATCGAGACCGGCGACGGTGCGCACCTGACCCTCCAGGGCGGCCAGGGCGCGCGCTTCGACGCCACGCGGATCGAGCCGCTGCCCACCAACCGCAGCGGCGAGAGCAGTTGGGCCGGCGGCTGGCTGAGCGTCGACGACTGGAGCCTGGCCGAGGTGATCGACGCACTGCGCCCCTATCGCCACGGCGTGCTGCGGGTGACGCCCGAAGCCGCCGGCCTGCGGGTCTCCGGCCTGTTCCCGCTGGACGACAGCGACCGCGCCCTGGCGGCGCTGGAGCAGGCCATGCCGCTGCGCATCGACCACTACCTGGGCTGGTGGACCCGCATCGAGCTGCGTGGCTGAACCCGCTGAAAAAATTTCGCGTCTCCTGTATCGCTTTTGCGCACTCGTCGCACATAGGTCCTGACAACCGCTCGACGAAGCGGACCGACACGACCCATGGAGCCCACATGTCCCATCGCCCCGCGTTCCCCTTCGCCCCGCTGTGCCTGGCACTGCTGTTCGGCCTTCCGGCCGCCGCCCAGGCCGCCTCGCCCGCCGACCTCAGCCAGGCCGTCCAGGACTTCGACCTGCCGGCCGCGCCGCTGGCGCGGACCCTCGACAGCATCGCTCGCCAGAGCGGCCGCCCGATCGTCTACTCCCCGGCGCTGACCAGCGGCCTGGAGGCCCCGGCGATCCGCGGCCGGATGAGCGCCGAGCAGGCCCTGCGCGAAGCCCTGCGTGGCAGCGGCCTGGCCCTGCGGGTGACCGGCGACGGCACCCTGACCCTGGAGGCGCTCTCCGGCGAGGCCATGACCCTGGGCGAGGTGCACATCAGCGGCACCACCCGGGAATCCGCATTCGGCCCGGTCGACGGCTACGTGGCCACCCGCAGTGCCAGCGGCAGCAAGACCGACAGCGCGCTGATCGAGATCCCGCAGACCATCAACGTGGTGACCCGCGACCAGGTCCAGGCCCAAGGCGCGCAGAACATCGTCGAGGCGGTGCGCTACACCCCCGGCGTGGTCGCCTCGTTCGGCGACAGCGACAGCCGCAACGACGTCCTGCAGAGCCGCGGCTACTACCTGCGCTACAACCTCAACGGCTCGCGCCTGCCCTACGGCGCCTACAGCGCGGCGATGCTGCGCATCGAGCCCTACGGCCTGGAGCGGATCGAGACGATCAAGGGTCCGGCCTCGGTGCTCTACGGCCAGAGCACGCCGGGCGGGCTCGCCAACCTGGTCAGCAAGCAGCCGACCTTCGAACCGCTGCGCGAGGTACAGCTGCAGACCGGCAGCAACGACCGGGCCCAGGGCGGCCTGGACCTGAGCGGCCCGCTGGACGAGGGCGGCACCCTCGCCTACCGCCTCACCGGCCTGGTCCGGGACACCGGCGGCGACGTCGACCACGGCTACGACAAGCGCACCTTCGTCGCCCCCGCCCTGACCTGGCAGCCGAATGAAGACACCCGGCTGACCCTCCTCAGTCATTACCAGGAGGACGACACCCTCTCCGACTACGTACCGTTGCCGGCCGGCGCCAGCCTGCATTCCGGGCCGAACGGCCGGCTGCCGCGCGACCGCTACCTGGGCGAGCCGCACTTCGACGGCTACGAGCGCACCCAGTCCTCTCTCGGCTATCTGTTCGAACACCGCATCGACGACGTCTGGTCCCTGCGCCAGACCCTGCAGTCCAACCACGTAGAGGTCGACACCTTCGTCAGCCCGGGCTACCTGCTGAGCGCGGACGGCCGCCAGCTGAGCCGGGTCGCCACCCATGGCGAAGGCGAGGCGCGCAGCCTGACGGTCGACACCACCGTCCAGGCCGACTTCGCCACCGGCCGCGTCGGCCACACGGTGCTGATCGGCCTCGACTATCTGGACCTGACCGACGCCTACCGCTTCGCCTCGGCGCCCTACTCGACGCCGCTGGATGTCTACGCGCCACGCTACGGCCAGGCGGTGCCCACCCTGATACCGCGCATCGACTACGACCAGCACCGCGAGCAGACCGGCCTCTACCTGCAGGACCAGATCCGTCTGGAGCGCTGGGTGCTCACCCTCGGCGCCCGCCAGGACTGGGTCTCCACCCGCACCGAGACCGGCCTGGCCGCGCGCACCAAGGCCAGCCAGCGCGAGGACAAGCCGACCGGCCGCATCGGCCTCGCCTACCTGTTCGATAATGGCCTGGCGCCCTACGCCAGCTATTCCACCTCGTTCGAGCCGCTCGACGGCACCGACTTCTCCGGCCAGCCGTTCAAGCCGATGACCGGCGAGCAGTACGAGGTGGGCCTGAAGTACCAGCCGCCGGGCGGCGAGAGCTTCGTCACCCTCTCGGCCTTCCAGTTGACCCAGGAGAACGTCACCACCCCCGACCCGGACCCGACCCACGTCGGCTTCAGCGTGCAGACCGGCGAGAGCCGCGTGCGCGGCCTGGAGCTGGAGGCCAAGGCCAGACTGCAGCGGCGCCTGGACCTGCTGGCCTCCTACGCCTACATGGAGTCCGAGGTGACCCGCGCCAACGCTGCGGCAGGCGGCAGCAGTCTCGAAGGCAACGAGATACCCCAGGTGCCGGCGCACCAGGCTTCCCTGTGGCTCGACTACCGCCTGGACGAGGGTCCGCTGCGGGGCGCCGGGGCCGGCTTCGGCGCGCGCTACATGAGCAAGGTCTACGGCGATGCCGCCAACACCCTGGAGATGCCCGGCCGCACCCTGTTCGACGCCACCCTGCACTACGACCTCGGCCAGGCCGCCAGCGAACTGGACGGCGCCGAGCTGCGCCTGAGCGCCAACAACCTGCTGGACAAGCGCTACGTGGGCTTCTGCCAGAACGCCCTGCAGTGCTACTACGGCCAGGGCCGTACCCTGCTGGCCACGCTCAGCTACCGCTGGTGAGGCGTCGCGCCGGCGCCCGGTGGCGCCGGCTTCTGGAGGCGCTGGTGAGTGGGCGCTATTTCCAGCGCTCGGCGGCCGTCTGGTCGCTGGCGCGCCCTTCCACCCAGCGCTCGCCCTCCGGCGTGTCTTCCTTCTTCCAGAACGGCGCGCGGGTCTTCAGATAATCCATGATGAAGGCGCAGGCATCGAACGCCGCCTGGCGATGGGCGCTGGCGGTGCCGACGAAGACGATGGGCTCGCCCGGCTCCAGCCGGCCGACCCGGTGCAGCACCTCCACCCGCAGCAGCGGCCAGCGCCCCTCGGCCTCGGCGACGATACCGTCCAGGGCCTTCTCGGTCATGCCCGGGTAGTGTTCGAGGAACATGCCGCGCACGTCCTGGCCGTCGTTGTAGTCGCGCACGTGGCCGACGAAGGTGACCACCGCGCCGATGCCCAGGTGGGCGGCGTGCAACGCATTGAGTTCGACACCCGGATCGAAGGGCTCGACCTGTACCCGGACGCCCACCCTAGCCTCCCGTGACCGTGGGGAAGAAGGCCACCTCGTCGCCGTCGGCCAGTTCGGTATCCAGGCTGCACAGCTCCTGGTTGCGCGCGCACATCAGGTTCTGCTCGCCCAGCACCTGCCACGCGCCGCCACGGCTGAGCAGGTGCTCGCGCAGCTGCGCAAGGCTGCCCAGGGCGGCACGCTGCAACTGCTCGCCGTCGATGCCCAGCACCTCACGGTAGCGGGCGAAGTACTGCACACGGATCATGCCAGGGTCCCCACCTCGTGGTAGTCCCGGGGATAGTCGCCACTCTTGCCGCCGGACTTCTCCAGCAGGCGCACGGCCTCGATGACGATGCCGCGGTCCACCGCCTTGCACATGTCGTAGAGGGTCAGCGCAGCGATGCTGGCGGCAGTCAGCGCTTCCATCTCCACCCCGGTCTGCCCGGCCAGCTTGCAGCGCGCCTGGATGCGCACGCAGTCGATGCCCTCGGCCTCCAGTTCGACCTTGATGCTGGTCAGCAGCAGCGGGTGGCACAGAGGGATCAGCTCATGGGTCCGCTTCGCCGCCTGGATGCCGGCGATGCGCGCGACGGCGAACACATCGCCCTTGGGATGGCTGCCGTCGGCGATCATCGCCAGGGTGGCAGGCAGCATGCGTACGCGGGCCTCAGCCAGCGCCTCGCGGGCGGTCACCGCCTTGTCGGTGACGTCCACCATGTTGGCGCGGCCTTGGAAATCGAGATGGGTCAGCATGGAGAAGTCCTGCGTCATGGCGAAGGACTCCAGTGTCCGGCCGCGAGCCGCAAGCTGCAAGTCGTCCCTTGCCGCTCGCGGCTCACCTGCGGCTACATGTTGGCTTCGGCGTACTCGGCCAGCACCGAGCGCGGCACGCCCTGCAGCGTCACGTGCACGCCATGGGGGAAGTTCTTGAAGCGCTCGGTGAGGTAGGTCAGGCCAGAGCTGGTGGCCGACAGGTAGGGCGTGTCGATCTGCGCCAGGTTGCCCAGGCAGATCACCTTCGAGCCGCTGCCGGCACGGGTGATGATGGTCTTCATCTGGTGCGGGGTGAGGTTCTGGCACTCGTCGATCAGGATCAGGCTCTGCTGGAAGCTGCGCCCGCGGATGTAGTTGAGTGATTTGAACTGCAGCGGCACCTTCTGCAGGATGTAGTCGACGCTGCCATGGGTGCTCTCGTCGTCCATGTGCAGCGCTTCCAGGTTGTCGGTGATGGCGCCCAGCCAGGGCTCCATCTTCTCCGCCTCGGTGCCGGGCAGGAAGCCGATGTCCTCGTCCAGCCCCTGCACGCTGCGGGTGGCGATGATGCGCCGGTAGCGCTTGCTGACCATGGTCTGCTCGATAGCCGCGGCCAGCGCCAGGATGGTCTTGCCGGAACCGGCCGCTCCGGACAGGTTGACCAGGTGGATGTCCGGGTCGAGCAGCGCGTACAGCGCCAGCGCCTGGTACAGGTCACGCGGGCGCAACCCCCAGGCCTCTTGGTGCAGCAGAGGCTCCTGGTGCAGGTCGAGGATGGTCAGGCTGCGGCCGTCGATGCCCTTGACCCAACCGACGAAGCCCTGCTCATCGACGATGAACTCGTTGATATGCACCGCCGGCAGGTTGTCGGTGAGCTGCACCTCGTGCCAGGTGCGGCCATGGCCCTGGCGCGTCTCGACCTTGCTCACGCGGTCCCAGAAGGAGCCGGAGAGGTTGTGGTAGCCACGCGAAAGCAGGTTGACGTCGTCCACCAGCTGGTCGGTGTGGTAGTCCTCGGCGGAGATGCCGCAGGCGCGCGCCTTCAGGCGCATGTTGATGTCCTTGGTCACCAGCACCACGGGCGAGCCGCTGCGCCGGCTCTGCAGCTCCACCAGCTGATTGATGATCTTGTTGTCGTTGAGGTGCTCGGGCAGCCAGGTGATCGGCTCCGCGCGCTTGCTCATGAGAATCGACAGGGTGCCCTTGGGCTCGTTCTTGCCACGGCGGATCGGTACGCCCTGCTCCACTTCCTCGGGGCTGGCCTCGCCCAGGGTCTGGTCGATCAGGCGAATGGCCTGGCGGCATTCGGCGGCGACCGTGTGCTTGCCGGTCTTGAGCTTGTCCAGCTCCTCCAGCACGGTCATGGGGATGGCGACGTGGTGTTCCTGGAAATTCAGCAGCGCGTTGGGATCGTGGATCAGGACGTTGGTGTCGAGGACGTAGAGGGTGGGCTGGGTGGAGCGGGTGCGTCCGTGATCATCCATACTCGGTCACCTTATCGAGGGGCCTGGACGGCGAAGCCTCTACAGCGCTGCGCCGCGGAGGACCGCCCACCTCCCGAACGGAACGGGATGACTCAGCAAAGGTGATGGCCGAGGCCCGCCACCTGTGCTGCAGGGTTCGGCGGTCTGCTTTTTTAATACCCCAATCCGGATTACAGAAAAAAGAACTTTTTCTTCATCGAAACGCTTTTTTAACTGCTCGACGAATAGCGCTTGGCGCAGGGCGGACCCGCCGTTACAGTCGGAAGTCCTGCCTCACCCGCCACCGCTTCGCTTCCTCCCCGCAACGCACCGCCAGCCCTGGCCCTCCACCGTTCTCTGCTCCGCCCGCGCCCGTGCTACCTCACACATCTTGAAAAAACGCCCTTGCCGGCCGGCGCCAGCGAGCCGGTAAAGTGTCGCGGATAACCATAACGACACATCCCGCCTGCACCGTGCGCCGCAAACCGATGATGAGGAAATCGACATGACCCCACGCTATACCCCGGCCCAGATCACTCTGCACTGGCTCAGCGCCGTGCTGGTGCTGCTGATCATCGCGCTGCCCTACGGCAGCCCCCTGTTCGAGCCGCTGCTCGGCGGCGGTGCCGGCGTGTTCACCCTGCACAAGTCCCTCGGCCTGCTGGTGCTGGTACTCACTGTGCTGCGCCTGGTAGTGCGCGCCCGCTCCGGCGCGCCGGAGCTGCTGGCCAGCGAGCCGCCGCTGCAGCGCTTTGCCGCCAAGGCCGGCCACGCCACGCTCTACCTCCTGCTGCTGCTCATGCCGCTGACCGGCCTGCTGTTCGGCAAGCGCCCGGTGAACCTGTTCTGGCTGGTGGAGATCGGCCCGCTGCCGCTGTCCGACGCGGTACGCGGCGCGGCCAAGACCTTCCACGTCACCGCCCAGTACCTGCTGTTCCTGCTGATCCTCGGCCACGCCGGCATGGCGCTGTGGCACCACCATGTGCGCCGCGACGGCGTGCTGCGCGCCATGCTGCCGGCCCGCGACTGAGAACCTGTTCACGATCCTTCCGAACCTGGCCTGCCGCTCGGTTTTTCCCAAAGCGTGGGGCTACAAAACCCGTCATACCGGCGTAGGCCGGTCGCACCGAGTCGCCTGTCGGTTTTCTGGACCCCGGCCTGCGCCGGGGTGACGGATTGGCAAATAAGGTTTCAGTAAAAACGTGCGGCTTAAAAGATCGTAAACAGGTTCGATAGGCAAATCCCTCGGCACCGATAGCTGGAGCCGGGGGAGCCATCCGCCTAGAATCGCGCCACGCTTTCCGGAGACGATTCGATGCTGCTGGTGATTTCCCCCGCCAAAACCCTGGACTACGACACCCCGCCCGCCACCGCGCGCTTCACCCAGCCGCAGTTCCTCGACCACGCCCAGGAGCTGATCGGCCAGCTGCGCGAGATGAGCCCCGCGCAGATCGGCGAACTGATGCACCTGTCCGACAAGCTGGCCGCACTCAACGTGGCGCGCTACGGCAGCTGGCACCCGGACTTCACCCCGGACAACGCCAAGCAGGCGCTGCTGGCCTTCAAGGGCGACGTATACACCGGCCTGAACGCCGAGGACTTCAGCGAGGCCGACTTCGACTTCGCCCAGGCGCACCTGCGCATGCTCTCCGGCCTGTACGGCGTGCTGCGCCCGCTGGACCTGATGCAGCCGTACCGCCTGGAGATGGGCACCAAGCTGGCCAACGCCCGCGGCAACAACCTCTACGACTTCTGGGGCGAGCGCATCAGCGGCTGGCTCGACGAGGCGCTGGCCGAACAGGGCGACGACGTGCTGCTCAACCTGGCCTCCAACGAGTACTTCGGCGCGGTCAAGCGCAAGGCGCTGAAGGCGCGGGTCATCGACACCGAGTTCAAGGACCTGAAGAACGGCCAGTACAAGATCATCAGCTTCTACGCCAAGAAGGCCCGTGGCCTGATGGCTCGCTACGTGATCAAGGAGCGCATCTGCGATCCCGAGCGGCTCAAGGATTTCGACTACCAGGGTTACCGCTACAGCGCCGAGCAGTCCGGGCCGGACAGCCTGGTGTTCCTGCGCGACCATCCGCAGGACTGACCGCCGCGCAACTTGGCCTGCCGGGACAATCGCCAAGGCGCCCGGCGCGTGTAGGATGCGGGGCAGCCCATCGAGCGGCGCACAAGGAGAACCCATGAGTCGTCCAGTCGTTCTGATCACCGGTTGTTCCAGCGGCATCGGCCGCGCCCTGGCGGATGCCTTCAAGGCCGCCGGCCACGAGGTCTGGGCCTGCGCCCGCAAACCCCAGGACCTGGCCGCCCTGGAAACCGCCGGCTTCGTGGCGGTGGAGTTGGACGTCAACGATGCCGAGGCCGTGCAGCGCGCCGCCGACCGCCTGCAGGCGGAAGCGGGCCGCCTCGACATCCTGATCAACAACGCCGGCTACGGCGCCATGGGGCCGCTGCTCGACGGCGGCGCCAAGGGCATGCGCCAGCAGTTCGAGACCAACGTGTTCAGCCTGGTGGAACTGACCCGCGCCTGCTTCCCGCTGCTGCGCGCCAGCCGCGGCCTGGTGGTCAACATCGGCAGCATCTCCAGCGTGCTGATCACGCCGTTCGCCGGCGCCTACTGCGCGTCCAAGGCCGCCGTGCATGCGCTTTCCGGCGCCCTGCGCCTGGAACTGGCGCCGTTCGGCATCCAGGTGATGGAAGTCCAGCCCGGGGCCATCCAGTCCAGCTTCGGCGCCAACGCCAGCCACAGCGCCGAACAGCTGGTCAACGAGCAGTCGCCCTGGTGGCCGGTGCGCGAAGGCATCCTCGCCCGCGCCAACGCCTCCCAGGACAAGCCGACCCCGGCCAGCGAGTTCGCCGCCATCCTGCTGGACGCGGTGCGCAAGCCCGAGCGCCCCGCCCTGCTGCGCATCGGCAACGGTAGCCGCAGCCTACCGCTAATGGTGCGCCTGCTGCCGCGCCGGCTGCTCGACCGCGTGCTGAGCAAGCGCTTCGGCCTCGATGTCCAGCTCTGAGCAACGCCGCTTCCCGCTCTACCAGTACGTGCTGGGCGCCGTGGCGGCGGCGTTCCTGCTCAACGTGCTGCTGCGCGCGGGCCTGAAGATCGGCGGCCTGCCCGCGACCGTGCTGGCCGCCGTGCTGGTGGCCTTCGCCCTGCGTTGGTGCTTCGTCCGCCTGGAGCGGCACCGGCCGGACATCCGCGAGCGCTGGGCCCTGGTCGCGCTGTACGCGGCTGTACTCGGCCTGATCTACCTGGTCATCTTCGGCCTGATGTGGCTGAAGGACGAGCCGGGGCACATGGGCCAGTTGCTGTTCTTCTTCCACTACCTCTGCTACCCGGCTGCCCTCGCGCTGATCCTGCACCTGGGGCGGCGGGCCGGCTGAGCCCATGCGCCTGCTCGACCCGCGCCACGCGCCCGATGCCACGCTGCCCTGCGAGCTGCGCGACCATCCCGAATGGCACCGGGGCCGCGAGCGCTACTGGCTCTGGTCGATCCCGGTGGAGTGCCCGCGGGTCCTGGCCCGGCTCGACGCCGCGCGGGCGCTGCTCGGCGACTGGCTGCATCCGCCGGGCCTGCGCCAGGCCCATATCACCCTGTTCGTGTGCGGCTTTCCCTGCGCCGAGCCAGAGCATGACGACGACATCGCGACGACGCGGCTCGACGCCCAGCACGACGCCCTCGAAACGCTGCGGATGGCACCCTTCGAGCTGAGCATCGGCGGCCTGGACAGCTTCGCCAGCGCGGCCTTCCTGGCGGTCGGGGAAGACGCGAGGCTGGATCATCTTCGCCAGGCATTGGGGCGACTCGCGACCGAGGTGCGCCAGGCGCCCTACGTGCCGCACCTGACCGTGGGCCTGTATCGCATGGCCGCCAGCACGGCCGAATGGCGCCGGCGCGCCGCGGCCCTGGGCGACTGCCCGCCGCTCGCCCTGCCGGTGCGCGAACTGCAACTGGTCAGCTATGCCGCCGCCGAGTCCCTGGGACCGCTGCGCATCGAGGCGCGGGTCGCGCTAGCATAGGCAGGCCCCCGTCAGGACGACTCCCCCATGCTGCACACCCTCGCCGTCGGCAACTACCGCTCCATCAACAACCTGGTGATGCCGCTCGGCCGGCTCAACCTGATCACCGGCGCCAATGGCAGCGGCAAGTCCAACCTGTACAAGGCCCTGCGCCTGCTGGCCGAGACGGCGCGGGGCGGCGTGGTCAACGCCCTGGCCCGGGAGGGCGGACTGGACTCGACCCTGTGGGCCGGCCCGGAGAAGATCAGCCGGCGCATGCGCAGCGGCGAGATTCCCATCCAGGGCGGCCCCCGGCGCGAATCGGTGCGCCTGCGCCTGGGCTTCGCCGGCGAGGACTTCGGCTACGCCGTCAGCTTCGGCCTGCCGGAGTCCAGGTCGGGCGAGGACCGCCTCACCCCCAGCGCCTTCGCGCTGGACCCCGAGATCAAGCGCGAGTGCATCTGGGCCGGCCCCTGCTATCGCCCGGCCTCCCTGCTGGTGGACCGCGAAGGCGCCATGGTGCGCCAGCGCGAGGGCCGCGCCTGGCAGGTGCTGGCCCAGCACCTGCCGAACTACGACAGCCTGTTCGACCAGATCGGCAACGACCCGGGCTGCCCCGAGGTCTTCCAGCTGCGCGAACACATCCGCCGCTGGCGCTTCTACGACCACTTCCGCACCGACGCCGGGGCGCCGGCGCGCCAGCCGCAACTGGGCACCCGCACGCTGGTGCTGCACCACGACGGCCGGGACCTGGCGGCGGCCCTGCAGACCATCCGCGAGATCGGCGACCGGGAGGCCCTGGACCACGCGGTGCAGGACGCCTTCCCGGGGTCGGACCTGCGCGTCGACTTCCAGACCGGCGGCCACTTCACCCTGGCCTTCCATCAGGAAGGACTGCTGCGCCCGCTGTCCGCCGCCGAACTGTCCGACGGCACCCTGCGCTACCTGTTGCTGATCGCCGCCCTGCTCACCCCCAGACCACCGTCGCTGATGGTGCTCAACGAGCCCGAGACCAGCCTGCACCCGGACCTGCTGCCGGCGCTGGGCCGGCTGATCATCGAGGCCTCGCGGCACACCCAGGTGTGGGTGGTGTCCCACGCCAGCCGGCTGATCGCCGCGCTGGAACAGCACCCCGAGTGCAACGCCATCGTTCTCGACAAGGACCTGGGCCAGACCGTCATCCAGGGCCAGGGCATGCTCGACGAGCCGCCGTGGCACTGGCCGGATTAAAGTCCCCCCCCGACGAACCAGCCTATGGCCCCATCTCTACGAGCCCAGTCGCACACAGGTAACGACTACCTGCACGCTGCCTGAGTTGTTCCAGTACATCCTCCAGGCATCGTTGGCGAAGAAGTACAGATAACCAGGTCGCTCGACTCTGATCGTCTTGCTGCCTTGCCAGGCAGGAAAATCCTGATGTCTCGGCTTCTCGCGCCCATGCCTGAAAAGCTCTTGGTAGGTTATGCCGGAGTCATCCTCCATGTTGGCGACACATCCGATCAATTCCAGCCACTTGTAACCGCTCAGGCGTTTGAGCAGCGCGCCGGCTCTCCGCAGCAGGCCATCGTTGCTACCGGCGGGCCCTGACTTGTAGTTCAAATCGATCCATTCGCCCGTGGCCGAGAACCGATATTCGCCGGGCTCCAGATAAAGGCCGGAATAGCTCCAGCGATCCTGGGCGAACACTCTGATCGGGCCGCTCTTCTCCCCGGTATCTAGCACCTGGCTTGGCCAATAGGGCGCCTGGCCGATTGGCGGCTGCTTGATGCGCTTGCGTACCGACTCGTGGATGCTTTTAACCTGACTTGCCGACGCAAGATGCGGGAGCGAGCGGGGCAGGCAATGCCCCATCCCGAACACTCCGACATGGGAATCGTGCAGGTTGCCCTGATAGTTGTTCGACGATGGCTTGGCCTGTTTGCGCATATCCGGCCTGAATGCAGCGCCACATTCGGAAGCTTTATCGAGCATCCAATCCAGGGGGATATCGGCCAGCTCCCGCTCCTTGTAGCCACCACCCACATCGGCATGCACACCGGAAAAATAGACCTGTTCGATCCGCTGACCCTCTACGGCTGCATTGCTCCACAGGGTCGGCTGAAAATCCTCGCGTTGCTCGTCTATCGCCACCGCATGAAAGGCATTCTTCACCCTGTCCGACAGCCTGGTGTCATGGAAGCTGTTGCGCCTCGCGGTCAGCCGCCCCAACGGCCCTGGCAGGTTGTGCAGGCGCAGGGGAATACCCAATGACCCCACCGTATCCCATACACCGATGAAATGAATGCCCCTGGAGCATTCATCGAGCGGGACGCTTTCCGCTTCGGTTTCGTCCTGGACGCTTCGCCGATACTCATCGTAGAGCGCATCGACCTCATCCCAACTGCTGCCGGCCGGCAGAATTCCGTAGCGGCCGACCATCCCACCCAAGCTGCGCACGGTATAGGCGCCCCGACTGAACCCGAGCAGGTAGATCGGATCACCCTTCTCGAAATTCTGCACCAGCCACATGTAGGCGCTCTTGATATGTTTGGACAACCCTGTTCCGGTTGCGCCATCGATAGCCCTGCGCACTTTGCCGCCCTCGGTGCCGACACCGGGATGGTAGTAGCTGCGTTGTTCGTTACCTTCGCCGTCTCTCTCGGCCAGTGCGCAATGGAAGCGGTGGACATTGGTGGTGACCGAAACGCCATCCTTCACGTTACGCGGGCTGTTCCAAGTGCCGTCGCAACAGATAAAGAGTCTTTTCATGCATCCTGCTCCCTGCCTGGTTTGCTCCTGTCACTTGGGCTCTTGAGGGTCCTTCGCCGCCCCCGCCACTCGCGCCGCCGTTTCCTCGAGCCCCTTTCTGAACGAGCAGAGCCCGCTGTACTCCTGAACGTCGGCCAGCGCCTCCATGAAGATGTAGGGCCCAGAAGGAACTGTCGGCTTCGCCTGCCCCGTGTTCGTCACCGTCGTGGACGAGGGCGCGGGCACGACAGGCTCCAGGCGGGCGACAATCTCCTTGCGCCGTTCCTTACGTGACGTTTCGATGGCCTTGCCGAACAGGTCAAAGGTCTTGTTCAGGTAATAGGTCTTGTTGAACTGGTCGGAACCTGCGTTGAGCAGGATCGAGGAGACACTGAGCGCGGAGGAAACACCAGGATCGCCGGCAGCGGTCGCAGCGCTCAGCCCGCTGCTGATGTTGCCGACCAGCCCGGCACTGAACTCGGAGGAGCTGCGTAACGCCAGTGCCCGGTTGAGGAAGTTCTGGCAGTTGTAGTCGGAAACGGACAGCAGGGTATGGATGACTTTTCTGGCAGACTCCTTGTCCGGATCGTGAGCTCCGCCTGAGCGGACATCGACGGCGGCATATTGCAGAAGGTTCTTCAACTCGACGTTGACATACAGGCAGTTACTTTCCTCCGCGTTACTGTCAGCCGCTGACAGCCAGGCCCACACTTTACCGAGACTACCTCGCCGATCAGCCTCCGTATGACAGATCAGGTTGATGCCGGGGCCGGCACCGGGAGGGCTGGACTTTACGTGCTCCCCCTTCTGAAACACCCAAACAGGCTCGGCGCGCATCTGCTCGGCCGAACTTGCACATCCCAGCAAGGCAACCGACAGCCCCAGACAACCGTATGTTCTCCACATGATCGTTGCTCTCCTTGGCGACAGGTAGCCTGAAGGGTAGTAGCACGATGCCATACCCGCATCATTCATCTGGATGATGCGAAGAACCCATATGGACGATCAGTTTGAGGTTCTGCACACGCACGCGCCGACACAAGCAACAGGCTCATGCTCAGGGCGAACTCAGGAACTCACCCCAGACGAACCAGCAGCCCCGCCAGCTCTACCTGCCGCTCCGTGTCGGTCTTGCGGAACAAGGACCGTAACTGACTGCGCACGGTGTTGATGGAGACCCCGAGACGAGCAGCACAGTCCTCGGGACTGAGCCCCTGGGCGATGAGGCCGGCCAAGCGGCTCTCGGCAGGTGTCAGCTGGAACAGTTCGGCCAATAGCTCTACCCGGGTCCGGCTCTCCAGCAGCGCCACCAGAACCAGAGGGCTTTGGAGCGCCACGTCGCAACGTCCTTCGGACTTGACTGGCGTGATCAGCAGCTCCGCACTCGTCCTGGGCAAGCGCAGCCAGGACGCTCGGGAAGGCCCGGACTTACCGCAGGCAATACGGAACATGGCGGCCAGAGCAGGCACTCCATCCGCGACGAGGCGCCCCCGAAGCAGGCGCAGCGGGAAAGCGACCCGCCCCATGCACCGCTCCGCAGCGGCGTTACAGAACGCCACTGTACCTTCCGCATTCACCAGCCACTGCGGCGTCGTACTCTGCTCCAATAGCAACTGGTGCTGGGCAACATCGAGCTCCAACCGCCGTATACATTCCGACATCCGGGCTGCCTGCCGCAAATGCACGGAAAGGTGCTGGAGTATCCGTTGATGCGACTCATCCGGGGCACGTGCGTCCAGCGCGGTCAGCAATGTCAGATAGGCCCCCACGCTGCCCTGCTCGTACAACTTGATGCAGGACATGGATTTCTGACCGTGGCTACGCATGAACTCCTGATAGAAAGGATCACGAGCCATCCTGGGCAGACCATATTCCTCGACATCGTGATACCAGCTCCCTACCTGGCGCCTCGCCATGAAGTACGCAGTGGGATCCTTGACGTACAGGCTATCGTATTCGCGTTGCGACTCCTGACTGCACAAGGTGATGAGCCTGGGGGCCTGTCCACTGTTCTGATCCCAGAACAGCAAGGTACCCTCGCGCCGCCCCGTAGCCGTTGCCAATCGACCCAGCAGCGTCAGCCAGGCACTTTCGTCCAGCACGCATTCATAGATGAGCGAAACCAGTTCATCGTATGCCTCCCCGCCCATGGCTTCTCCTCCTTGATGAAAGCCAATTCTTCAGCCCTTCGGCTACAGCCGATTCAGGTGAAGGCGAGCGACGGCCCCGATCATCCGCAACGCAGGCTTCGGCTGGCCTGACGGTAACGAGTGCTCCAGAGAGGCAGTCCGCTCCACTGAATATCCATTAAGGTAGGAAATGCAGCGGTTTTTTCCACGCGGCGTGACCATCCACCTATCCAAGCCCCCGTCCATCTAGGCCCGCCCTGGCTGGGCAGCCGGCGCCACCGGCTTCGGCTGTCGGAACACCAGCACGTTGCCGACCATCACCAGGCCGAGCCCGAGCAGCGCGGGCAGGGTCCACTGGTAGCCTTCGACGAACACCGAGATGTTCAGCGCCACCACCGGGAACAGCACGGTGCAGTAGGCCGCGCGCTCCGGGCCCATGCGCCCGACCAGGGTCAGATAGGCGGTGAAGCCGATCACCGAGCCGGGAATCGCCAGGTACAGCAGCGAGCCGATGTAGCGGGTATTCACCTCGAAGGCGAAGGGCACACCGCTCGCCAGGCAGTAGCCGAGCAGCAGCAGCGCGCCGTACAGCATGCCCCAGGCGTTGGTGGTCAGCGGCCGGACCCCGGCCTGCTGCTGCAGGCTCGACAGCATGTTGCCCGCGGAGAAGCACAGGGTGCCGAGCAGGGCCAGGCCCAGCCCGATCAGGGTCTCGCGGCTCGCCTCGTGGCCGGCGAGTTCCGGCCAGAACAGCAGGCCCAGGCCGAACAGCCCCAGCGCGCCGCCGACCAGCACGTTGGCGGCGATGCGGCGGCCCATGAAGACGCGGGCGTTGAGCGCGTTCCACAGGGTCGAGGTGGAGAAGATCACCGCCACCAGGCCGCTGGGTATCCACTGGCTGGCGGTGTAGAAGCACATGAAGTTGAGGCAGAACAGGCACAGCCCCTGGGCCAGGCACAGCAGCTGGCCGCGCCGGTCCAGCCGCTGCAGGCGACGGCTGAGCAGGAGGATAGCGAACAGCACCAGGGCCGCCAGAGCGAACCGGTAGGCGATGGACAGCGGGATGGCCACCTCGCCCAGCTGCAGCTTGAGGGCGATCCAGGTGGTGCCCCAGATCAGAACGGTGAGCAGGTACAGCGACAGGTTCATGGCAGGCTCCTTGACCCGCACAGTCTCACGCCGGCCCGCGGGTTCACGCTTGCACGAAATTGCGCTTATCTGTCGCCCGCCGCTGGCGCCGGCGCCCCTGCGGAGTAGGATGACAGGCATCCCCACCGCCCGATGCCCGCGCCATGGCCGTCCTCGAACAGAACCTGGTCTTCCAGTCGCTCAGCAGCTCGCCCAACGCGCGCCTGCTGCGTGGCGCGGAGCTGGGCGACGACCTGGCGGCGGCGCAGTGGACCAACCATCACGACGCCCGCGACTACCAGGGGCCGAGCCATCACACCCTGTCCTGCTACCTGGCCGGAGGCACCGGCACCTTCCGCCGCGAGCGCCCCGGCGACAAGGGCTCGCCGGACAAGCTGTGCGTGCTGCCGGCCGGCCACGAGTCGTCCTGGGTGATCAACGGCGACATCCAGCTCGCCCACCTCTACGTCAGCCCGCAGCGCTTCGCCGCCAGCGCCGTCGCCCTGCTGGACCGCGAGCCGCGCGAGCTGCAGCTGAACGAGATCACCTTCCTCGACGACCCGCGCCTGGCCGGCCAGTTTCACCAGCTGGTGGGCCTGGACTGGAACGAGCCGGGCGAGCGCCTGCTGGCCGGCACGCTGGCCCACGAGATGATCAGCCATGTACTGCTGACCCAGGTCGGGCGGCGCCAGGGCCTGCGCCTGAAAGGTGGCCTGGCGCCTCACCTGCGCAGGCGCCTGGCGGACTACATCGAACAGCACCTGGGCGAGTCGCTGGGCCTGGAGGAACTGGCCCGGATGGCGTCCCTCTCGGAATATCACTTCGCCCGCATGTTCCGTCACAGCTTCGGCCTGCCGCCCCACCGCTACGTGCTGCAGCGCCGCCTGCTGCGGGCGCGGGAGCTGCTGCGCCACGGCGACCTGCCCCTGGGCGAGATTGCCCTGGCCTGCGGCTTTGCCAGCGCCAGCCACTTCAGCAACCGCTTCCGCCAGGCCTTCGGCGCCGCGCCCGGCCTGCTGCGCAGCCAGCGCTGACGACCGCTCACCCGCGAAACGCCCTCTCCCCGCCCGATGGCCATTCCTCGGCCACGCGATTGCCGCGCCCGCTCGCCACCGATATGATAAGAATAATTATTATTTAATATGCTCTCGTATTCGGGCAGTCGGGGGAAACGCGGGTGTCGACCGGGGAAGCCGCCTCGCAGCAGTCGCTGCACAGTCTCTACAGCGATCATCACGGCTGGCTCAATGGCTGGCTGCGCCGTCGCCTGCATTGCCCGCAGAACGCCGCCGACCTGGCCCAGGACACCTTCCTGCGCGTCCTCGCCGGGCGCGAGCTGCCCAGCCTGCGCGAGCCACGGGCGTTCCTCACCACCGTCGCCAAGCGCGTGCTGGCCAACCACTTCCGCCGCCAGGACATCGAGCGCGCCTACCTCGAAAGCCTCGCCGCCCTGCCCGAGGAAACCGCTCCCTCGGCCGAGACGCGGGCAATCATCCTGGAGACCCTGCTCGAACTGGATCGCCTGCTCGACGGTCTGCCGCCTCTGGCGCGCAGGACCTTCCTGCTGGTCCAGCTGGACGGCCTGACCTACCCCGAGGTGGCCGAGCAGCTCGGCATCTCCCTCTCCAGCGTCAAGCGCTACATGGCCAGGGCCGCGCTGCAGTGCTATTTCGCGCCGGAGGCCTGAGCGGATGAAACAGGTCCCCATCGATCCGGCCGTCGCCGAGCAGGCCGTGCAATGGCTGGTGGAACTGCAGGCCGGCGCCAGCGAGCGGCGCCGCCAGGCGTGGCGCGACTGGCGCGCGGCCGCCGGCGAGCACGAACGAGCCTGGCAGCGCATCGAACAGCTCAACGACCGCCTCAGCGCGCTGCCGCCACGGCTCGGCCGCCAGGCGCTGGAGGCGCAGACCTCACCGCAGCGACGCACCGCCCTGAAAGCCCTGCTGGTGCTGAGCGCGCTCGGTGCCACCGGCTGGGGCCTGCAGCGCCAGCCCTGGCAACCCTATCTGGCCGACCGCAGGACCGCCGTGGGCGAGCGCCTGGACCTGGCGCTGGACGACGGCTCGCAACTGCTCATCAACACCGACAGCGCGGTGAACATCCGCTTCGACGCGCGGCAAAGGCTGATCGAACTGCGGCGCGGCGAGATCCTCGTGCACAATCGCGCCGACCTGCCGCCCCTGCGCATCGCCACGCCCCAGGGGCTGGTGCTCGCCGAGCGCGGCAGCCTGGGCGTGCGCCTGGACGGCCCCAGCTGCGCGCTCAGCCTGTACGAAGGCAATGCGCTGGTGCGCCCGCTGGACGGCACCAGCCAGCGCCTCGGCGGCGGCCAGCGCCTGCGCTTCGACAGCCACGCCAGCACCGCGCCGGACGGCCTCGACCCCAACGCCAGCGCCTGGACCCGCGGCATGCTGGTCGCCAGCGGCATGCGCCTGGCCGACTTCCTCGCCGAGCTGAACCGCTATCGCCACGGCCACCTGGGCTGCGACCCGGCCATCGCCGACCTGCGCCTGTCGGGCAGCTACCCGCTGGACGACAGCGAGCGAATCCTGGACCTGCTGCCCGCCGCCCTGCCGGTGCGCGTGCACCGCTTCACCCGCTACTGGGTCAGCGTGCAGCCGCGCGCCTGAGCCGCGCGAAACTTTTTTCCGCCGACCTGAACCTTTTTCCGCCGCTCGCGTGACAAGGGCTAGAACCTCCTCCACTTCACCTTGCACGAGAAGTCCATGCGTCCACTCCGTCTCGCCCCGTTCGCCCGCGCGCCGCTCGGCCGCGCCCTGCAGCCCCTGATCCTCGGCCTGGGCCTCGCCGCCGGCCTGGCGCCGGCCCTGCCCGCCGTCGCCGCCAGCCAGCAGGAAAGCCGCCAGTCGTTCCAGATTCCCGCCGGCGACCTGGAAAGCGCGCTCAACCAGTTCGGCGAACAGGCCGGCGTGCTGCTTTCGTTCAGCACCGACCTGACCTCCGGCCGCACCACCCGCGGCCTGAACGGCGAATACGGCGTCGCCGACGGCCTCGCCGCGCTGCTGGAAGGCACCGGCCTGCGCGCCGTCTCCGGCGGCAGCGGCTACACCCTGCAACTGGCCGGCGTGGGCCTGGAGATCGACCGCCAAGTGGTGATCGGCTCGCGCGCGCCGACCAGTATCAGCGAGCTGCCCGGCACCGTGTGGGTCATCGGCAGTGCCCAGCTGCAGGAGCAGACCAAGGCCGGCGTGCCGCTCAAGGAAGCCCTGGGCCAGTTGATCCCCGGCCTCGACATCGGCCCGCAGGGGCGCACCAACTACGGCCAGAACCTGCGCGGGCGCAGCGCCCTGGTGATGATCGACGGCGTGTCGCTGAACAGCTCCCGCGGCATCAGCCGCCAGTTCGACTCCATCGACCCGTTCAACATCGAGCGCATCGAAGTGCTCTCCGGCGCCAGCGCGGTATACGGCGGCGGCGCCACCGGCGGCATCATCAATATTGTCACCAGGAAGGGCGAATCCGGCCCGGCCCACTTCTCCAGCGAGGTGGGCGTGCGCAGTGGCCTGCGCCAGAGCGACGACGTGGACTGGCGCGTGGCGCAGTCGGTCGGCGGCGGCAGCGAGACCGCCAACGGCCGCCTGGCCGTGGCCTACCAGCGCAACGGCGCGGCCTACGACGGCAACGGCGACCAGGTGCTGCTGGACATCACCCAGACCGACCTGCAGTACAACCGCTCCGTCGACATCATGGGCAGCCTGGACATCCTGCTGCCCAACCAGCACAGCCTGAGCCTGGGCATGCAGTGGTACGACTCCGGCTACGACGGCGACAAGGGCCTGTTCCTCGGCGACAACTTCCAGGCCCTGACCGGCGCCAGCGATTTCGACATCCGCGACGGCGCCAGCTACGACCTCGAACCACGCACCGAGCGCCAGCAGTACAACGCCACCTACCACATCCCCGAGGTGCTCGGTCACGACGTCTACCTGCAGGGCTACTACCGCAGCGAGAAGATGGCCTTCCAGCCCTTCCCCTCCGTGCGCTTCACCGGCACCGGCGCGGTCAACCCGCTGCAGTCCTACTACTCCGCCTCGCAGCAGGACACCGACTACTACGGCCTCAAGGCCGTACTGGTGAAGGAGTGGGAACGGGTCAGCCTGAACTACGGCGTCGACCTGGAGTGGGAGAACTTCGACTCCAGCCAGAGCATGTTCGACCTGGGCCAGGCCGCGTCCAGCGGCGGCCTGGTCGCCGACCGCTACGCCCGCGTCGGCCGCTACCCGGGTATCGACACCGACAGCCAGTCCGCCTTCGCCCAGCTCAGCTGGAAGATCACCGACGACCTGACCCTGTCCGGCGGCTGGCGCCGCCAGGAGATCACCACCGACGTCGGCGACTTCGTCGCCGCGACCCAGCAGATCTCCATCAGCAAGGGCATCGGTAGCAGCGCCGACGCGATCCCCGGCGGCGAGAAGGAATACGATGTCGACCTCTACAACCTCGGCCTGGTCTACAAGCTGAACAAGGCGCAGCAGGTGTGGGCCAACTACTCCGAGGGCTTCGAGCTGCCCGACCCGGCCAAGTACTACGGCCAGGGCAGCTACACCCTGGTCGGCAGCCACTGGCGCCTGAACCAGGGCGTCAACGTCGAGGACTCGGCCCTGGACGGGATCAAGACCAAGCAGGTCGAGTTCGGCTGGCGCCACTACGCGGACGGCCTGGACGCCCAGCTGGCCGCCTTCTACGCCTGGTCGGACAAGAGCATCACCTACAACCGCACCAGCCTGCTGGTCGAGCAGCTGGACGACAAGAAGCGCAACTACGGCCTGGAAGGCCAGTTCAGCTACTGGCTGGGCGAGCAGTGGCAGGTCGGCGCCAGCGCCCTGGCCATCCGCTCGCAGCAGAAGAGCGACGAGCGCTGGGTGAAGCAGGACGTCACCGCCGGCAGCCCTTCCAAGGCCACCGCCTTCGTCGGCTGGCAGGACGGCGTCACCAGCCTGCGCCTGCAGGCCGTGCGCACCTTCAACCTGAGCGACGAGAACGACCAGAAGATCGACGGCTACGCCACCTTCGACGTGCTGGGCAGCCACGCCCTGCCGGTGGGCACCCTGAACTTCGGCATCCAGAACCTGCTGGACAAGGACTACACCTCTGTGTGGGGCCAGCGCGCCCAGGTGTTCTACGGCGCGCTCGCGCCGGTGGAGATGTTCGACTACAAGGGCCGTGGCCGCACCTACAGCCTGAGCTACACCCTCGACTTCTGATCGGGGGAGGTACGAAAAAGCCGGCGCATGCGCCGGCTTTTTCATGGCTACGTGTCCTGCTCTTGTGGGAGCGGCCTTGGCCGCGAAATTCGCGGATAAATCCGCTCCCACAAGGTGTGCAACAACTAACGGGGACATAGCCTTTTTTATGGGCGACTTCCTGAAGCGCCATCGCGTAGGGTGCGCCATGCGCACCGGGGTCATGTGCGGGCCTTGCCGGTGCGCGCGGCGCACCCTACGTGAACACCAAGTCCGTTCGCGAGCAGAGCTCGCTCCTACAAGGGGGGAGGCAGGCTTGCCACGGGGCGTATGGCCCATCGATCAGAACATCAGGCCCACGCCGCCGGCCAGCGGCAGGCCGAGCGCCAGCGGCAGCAGCCAGCGCTCGCGCCAGGCCAGCAGGGCCGCCACCAGCAGGCCGGCGAGCATCACCAGGCACAGCCAGAGCACGGCGCCGATGTCGCCGCCGCGCGCGCTCCAGCACAGCGCCAGGGCGAGCCCCAGACCGAGCACGGCGAACGCGCGCAGGCCGCGCTGGCGGGCCGGGCCGGGGGCGCCGCCCAGCAGTGCCTTGTGGTGACGGGACATGGCCAGGCACAGGGCGGCCATGGCCAGGTAACTCAGGGCGAAGGCGAGCAGCAGCATCAGGCGGCCTCCTCGGCCAGGGCACGGCGAGCGCGAGGTGCCGGTACCGCCTGCGGCCGGGAGAAGCGCCAGGCGTACAGGGCGCTGAGCAGCCCCGCCACGATCAGGAACAGGTCGACGCCGGCCAGGCCCCAGTCGCCGCGGGCGAGGGTCGACAGCAGGTGACCGTGCTCGGTGGTCAGGCCGTTGAGCAGCGGCAGCCCCAGGGCCAGCACGGCGCCCAGCGCCAGCTGCAGGCTGAGCAGGCGGCGCGGCTGGCGGTGCTGCAGCAGCGCCCAGACGGCCAGCAGCAGCCAGGCACCGACGAACACCCAGGCCTCGGCCGAGGCGCGCTCGGCCAGTTCCGTGGGGATCAGGCGGTTGCCCCACAACAGCGCCAGGCTGGCCAGCGGCAGGCCGCCGAACACCGCGCCGTTGAGCGCGCGCACCACGCCGATGCCGGCACCGCCGCGGGCCTCGCGCTTGGTCACCCAGACCCGCACCCCGCCGATCAGCATGGCGCAGCCCGCCAGCCCCAGCAGCAGGTACAGAGCGCGCACCAGGCTGCCGCCGAACTGCACCATGTGCAGGCCAGCCAGCCAGGTATAGGTCGCGTAGCCGGCGGGCGGCCGCTGTTCGTGCAGCAGCTCGCCGCTGGCGGCGTCATAGGTCAGCCCGGACAGCGGGCGGCCGATCCGCGACTCGCGGCTCAGCTCGCTGACCTCCACCACGGCCGAGGCGTCGCCCGGGTGGTGCACGCTGATCCAGCCCGCCTCGCCGCCGCCCCAGTGCTGGCGCGAGCGCTCGACCAGGGCGTCGAGGGACATCGGCGGCGGCGCCGGCTGGTGCGCTTCCTCCCGGTGGTAGGCGCCGGTCACCTCGGTGAAGAAGTGCTCGATGTCGCCCTTGTAGGCCACCAGCAGGCCGGCCGGCATGAAGTTGGAGACGAAGATAAGCACCCCGGTGTAGGCCAGCACCAGATGGAACGGAAAACCCACCACGCCGAACAGGTTGTGGGCGTCCAGCCAGGCGCGCTGGCCGTTGGCCTTCGGGCGCAGGGTGAAGAAGTCCTTGAAGATGCGGCGGTGGATGATCACCCCCGAGACCAGCGCGACCAGCATGAACATCCCGGCCAGGCCGACGATGTACACCCCGGGCATGCCCGCGTGCAGGGTGTAGTGCAGGCGGAAGAAGAAGTCGCCGCCGACGGTTTCCGGCAGCGGCTCGCCACCGCCCGGGGCGAAGGTCAGGTTGCCGCGCTGCTCCGAGCCATCGACTTCCCAGCCCAGGCGCCAGTAGGGCTCGCGCTCGCTCGGGCCGTGCATCCAGAAGGCATGCAGCTCGTCCTTGACGTTGCGTTGCAGCCAGCCACGCACCTGGTCGGGGCTCATGGTCGCCGCCGCTTCCTGGTGCAGGGCGGGACGCATCCAGCGATCCAGCTCCTTGTCGAAGCAGGCGATGGTGCCGGTCAGGATGATCACGTAGAGCAGCCAGCTGGGCAGCAGCCCGCCCCAGGTGTGCAGGCCGGCCATGGATTGACGCAGGCTCATGGGCGCACCCTCAGTTCGCCGGGCAGGAACGCCGCCAGACACAGCACGATGGCCAGCCCGGCCAGCCACAGCCAGGCGCGGGTCGCGCTGCGCACGGCGAACGCGTAGATCGCGGCGGCCGCCCACACGGCGAAGCTGAGCATGCCGGCGAAGGCCACGCGGTCCGGCCGCGCCAGCGGCAGGTAGACGGAGAAGAAGGCGGCGAAGCCATAGGCCAGCGCGTAGCCGCCGATCAGGGCAGCGAGGATGCGCGAGGCGATGCTCCAGCGCGAAAGGGAGGGTGATCTGCTCACGTTGGACTCGACTGCTGAGCGCCTGTCGGCCCCGGAATGCGGCCGCTCAGAACAGGATGCGTATAGTAATGAGAAATGCTTGCACGGCAAATCGCACCCGTCGCCAGACCAGGGGCCGGGGCCGCGCGGCCCCGGCCCGCCGCGTCACCAGCCGTAGCTGGCGCTCGCGGTCACGGTGCGTCCGTAGCCGTAGGAGCAGCCCACCTCGGAGCACGAGGCGTCGTATTCCTTGTCCAGCAGGTTGCTGGCGTTGAGCGCCAGGCGCACGCCGCTCAGGCTGTAGTGCATGCTGGCATCGAGCAGGGTGTAGGCCTGCGACTCGACGCTGGCAATGGGTTCGAGCGCCGGGTTCAGGGCGCGCGCGGCGTTGACCCCGGTGTAGCGGCTCGCGCCGGTGTAGCGCACGCCCAGGCCGCCGCCCAGCCCCTTCAGCACGCCGCTGGGCTGGGTGTAGTCGAGCCAGGCGCCGGCCGATTCCTTCGGCGTGTACGGCAGGCGGATGTCCTTCTCCCAGGTGTTGGGCGTCGAGGTGATGAAGGCGTCGGTGTAGCTGTAGAACATCCGCAGGTCGAGGCCCTCGGCCAGGCTGGCCAGCGCCTCCAGCTCGACGCCGCGGGCGTTCACCTCGCCCACCTGGCGCCGCACGGCGGGAGCGGACTGGTTGCGGTTGTCGCTGAGCACGTAGTCTTCCTTGGTCAGGTCGAACAGCGCCAGGCTGACGAAGCTGCGCGCGCCTTCCGGCTGGAACTTCACGCCGATCTCGTACTGCCGGCCCTGCTCCGGGTCGAACGGCTTGCCGGTCAGGCCGTCGGTCCCGCTGACCGGGTTGAACGACTCGCTGTAGCTGGCGTAGGGCGCCAGGCCGTTGTCGAACACGTAGACCACGCCCAGACGGCCGGTGAAGGCTTCGTCGCTGGCCCTGGAGTCGGCCTTGATGCGGTCGTCGATAGCGCTCTTCGACCAGTCGTAGCGGCCGCCCAGCAGCACGCGCCAGTGGTCGTCCAGGGCGATCTGGTCCTGCAGGTACACGCCGGTCTGCCGTGTCACCACCTGGCGGTCGCCGGTGCGGGTCAGTGCCGGGACCGGCTTGCCGTAGACCGGCTCGAGAATGTCCAGCGTCGGCGCGCCGCCGTTGAAGGTCAGCTCGTCGGAGTCGGTGCGGCGCCAGTCCAGGCCCATCAACAGCGTGTGCTCGACGGCGCCGGTGGCGAATACCGCCTGGGCCTGGTTGTCCATGACCCAGCCGCTCATGTCCTCGTCCCAGGCCGAGCTGCTGCGGAACAGGGTGCGCCCGTCGAACGGGTTGATGGCGAAGGTGCCGATGTTGCTGTAGGCCAGGTCCGAGGCGTCGTAGCGCAGGTTCTGGCGCAGGGTCCAGACCTCGTTCAGGCGGTGGGTCAGCTCGTAGCCCAACGAGTAGTAGGTCCGCTCGAAGCGGTTGAAGCCCGGCTCGCCCTCGAAGAAGTCCCGGTCGGTGTCGTACGGCAGGTTCAGGCTGTCCCGCAGGTAGGGCGACAGGTGGAAGCTGAAGCCGAACCGGCCCTTGTCCTTCTGGTACAGGCCGAGCAGGGTCAGGTCGGTGGCGTCGCCGATGTTCCAGGTCAGGCTGGGCGCGATCATCTGCCGCTGCATACCGGTCTTGTCGACCTGCGCGTTGCTGTCGTTGCCGAGCAGCGCCACCCGGTAGCGCAGGTCGTTCTGCGCATCGAGCGCCCCGGAGAAATCGCCCGCCAGCTCGCCCAGCTGGTCGGAGCCGGCCCGCAGGCGCACTTCGTTGTGCGCGGTCTCGCCCGGGCGCTTGCTCACCAGGTTGACCAGCCCGCCGGGCTCCGCCTGGCCGAAGATCACCGAGGCGGGGCCGCGCAGCACCTCGACCCGCTCCAGGGCCCAGGCGTCCGGGCGCGGCAGGCCGTAGAGGCTGCTCGACTGCTTCATGCCGTCGCGGAAGATCTGGTTCTTCGAGTCGAAGCCGCGGATGCTGATCCAGTCATAGCGGGTGTCGTAGCCATAGGGCACCGCGACGCTCGGCGTGTAGCGCAGCGCCTCTTCCACGGTGGTCACGGCGCGCGCGTCCATCTCCGCCCGGCTCACCACCGAGATCGACTGCGGCGTCTCCAGGATCGAGGTATCGGTCTTGGTCGCGCTGCCGGAACGGGTGGCGACATAGCCGCGGACCGGCCCCCTGGCGTACTCGCCGTAGCGCCCGCTGATGGTCTGGCTCTGCAGTTCCAGGCTGCCGTCCCGGGCCTGGGGCGCCGGTTCCAGGCGATAGCCGCCCGCGCCGCTATCGACCGCCCGCAGGCCCGTCCCGGACAGCAGCACGCCGAACCCCTGGTCGACCTCGTAGTGGCCGCTCAGCCCCTGGCTCTGCCGGCCGGCGGTCAGCGCCGGGTCGAAGCTGAGCAGCACGCCGGCCTGGCGGGCGAAGGTGTTGAGCGCCTCGTCGAGCGCGCCGGCGGCGATGCTGTAGCGGTGCCCGTCGGCCAGCGCCGGCAGGCTCAACGGCACCGCCAGCAGCGGTAGGCTCAGGCCGAACAGGGCGGCCCGCACGGCGGCGGTCAGGGAACGGGGGGTACGGCAGGACATGGCGGCTCCTCGGATGACAATGAACGACTGCAAAGGAGGCCGAGCGATGGAGAAAAACCTACAAGGAAATTCGAGAATTATTTTCAGACCGCCATCAGGCTGACCCAGTAGCGGGTGCGATAGACCACCCGCACCGGCAACGTCTGCCCGATGGCCGTCAGCGCCCGGTCCGTGTCGTCCAGCGGGAACACCCCGGAAATCCGCAGCCCGGCCACCGCCGGATCGCAGCGCAGCACGCCGGGACGCTGGCGCTCCAGCTCGGCGACCACGGCGTCCAGGCGCATTTCCCGCGCCACCAGCACGCCGTCGACCCAGCGGCTGCGATCCTCGTCCGCGCGCTCGCCGGCCTGCACCGCCGAGGGATCGAAGCGCGCCTGGGTGCCCGCCTGCAGCACCCGCGCCACGCCCTGCCGCGGGATCACCTCCACCGCGCCGGCGTACACCGCCACCTGGCAGCTGGCGCCCTGGTCATGGACCCGGAAGCGCGTGCCCAGCGCCCGCAGGGTGCCTTGCCGGGTATCCACTAGGAACGGCCGCTGGCGCTCGTCCGCCGCGGTCTCCAGCAGAATCTCGCCCTGATACAGGCGGATCAGCCGGTGCGCCGGGCCATAGTCGATATCCACCGCGCTGCCGGCGTTGAGGTGCAGGCGGCCGCCGTCGGGCAGCAGCAGCGAACGGCGCTCCCCGGTGCCGGTACGCAGGTTGGCGAACAGCGGCTGCACCACCTCGCCGCGCACCGCCAGCGCGCCGGCGCCGCCCACCGCGATCAACAGGCCCAGCGCCTTGAGCGCGCGCCGGCGTAGCGGATCGTGGCCGGGCTCGTCCAGCGCCGCATGGCCCAGGGCCGTCGGCAGCCTGGCGAAGCGCTCCCCCAGGCCATCCAGGCGCTGCCAGGCCAGCTCATGGTCGGTGTGCCGGCGGCGCCAGTCGAGGCAGGCGCTGATCTCCTCGTCGGCGCAGGTGCCGGAGGCCAGGCGCACACGCCAGGCGATGGCCTGCTCGACCACCGCGGCGTCCAGCCGGCTCATGGGTAAAGCGCCTGGTAGCAGTGGGCGAAGGCCTTGCCCATGTACTGCTGGATCGAGCTGACCGACAGGCCCAGGCGCTCGGCGATCTGCGGGTAGGTCAGGCCGTCGAGCTGCGACAGCAGGAAGGTCTCGCGGACCCGCGGCTTGAGCCCGTCCAGCAGGCGGTCGACCTCCACCAGGGTCTCCAGCACCAGGGCCCGCGCCTCGGCCGAGGGCACCTCGGGCTCCGGCAGGCCGGCCAGGGAGTCCAGGTAGATGCGCTCCAGCCGGGCACGCCGGTAGTGGTCGACCACCAGGCCGCGGGCGATGGTGGCGAGGAACGCCCGGGGCTCGCGCGGCTCGACCAGCTCACGCTGCCCGAGCAGGCGGACGAAGGTGTCCTGGGCCAGGTCGGCGGCGTTCTGCGGGCAATCCAGGCGCAGCCGCAGCCAACCGAGCAGCCAGCTGTGGTGGCCGTGGTAGAGCGTCGCGACCAGATGGGGAGAAGGGGAATCGCTCGACACGAATAGCGACCTGATGAGAACGACGGAAAATCTCAAATGCGAATATATTGCAGATGGAAAAACCTGTCACTCCAAAAGCGGTCGGTCGCTTGCGTCGGCTCACCCCTCTTCCGGGTCCCGGACGGCGCGGGCGGGCACCTGCACCGACGGGAAGCGCGACGAGGCGAAGCGCACCACCAGGATCGCCATCGCCAGCAGCAGGATCGCGCCGGAAACGTACACCACGCCCAGGCCCGGCCCGTTGTGGTGCGACACGTCGGAGATCAGCAGGCGGGTCAGCGCGGTGATCGCCACGTAGATCAGGAAGCGCACCGGCATGTGATTGGTCTTGAAGTAGATGCCGACCATGGCACCCAGCTCCAGGTAGATGAACAGCAGGAGGATGTCGTCGACCGTGACATGCCCCTTGTCCAGCATGCCGAGGAAGGTCACTACCGACGCCCAGGCGGTGATGCCGCCGATGCCGAACAGCGCCATGTAGTGGAAGGCCTCCACCAGCAGGTTGCCGAACGACTGGGCCAGGGCATGCATACCGCCCCGCAGGGCATCGACTCGCTTGAAATCCACCATCTCACTCCTTCGACAGAACAGGCCCATGCTGGACCACTCGCATGACAACGGCTATGCAGGATGAAGGCCAGCCGGCATGGCGGCAATCCTTCCTTGGAAGCGGTGCCGCTTGCGTCGGCATGGGCCGATGGAATACTGTATATCCATACATATCAATCACATGATACGGGAATGAGGTGATGAATGGCCGTCGAAGTGGTGTACCGCAGCAGTCGCGATCCGGAGCGCCTGTTCATGGATAAGGCCGAAGCCGATCGTTACGACAAGATGCTGGAGCTGGCCGAGGCCCTGTCCGAAGCCCTGCACAAGGCGGTGCCCTCGCTCAGCGAGGAACAGGTGGAGGAGCTGGGCATCTTCATGGCGAAGAACCGCGATACCTTCGCCAAGGCCTTCAAGAACCAGCCGGACGCCCTCGCCGAGCTGGACGCCGCCACCGACGACGACGCCTGACGCGCCGTTCGTTCAAGCCGCCCGCCGGGCGGCGACCGATGCTGGGCGCTCCTTCCCTTGCCGGAGAGCGCCATGCGTCCCCTGCTTCGCATCCTCTATGCCCCGCTGTTCTGTTTCGGCCTGATCGGCCTGGCCACCTGGCTGGTCGGCTATCGCCAGCTGTCGCCGCTGTGGCTGCTGCCCCTGCTGCTTGCCGCCATCCTCGTTTCCCAAGTCGCCGAACGCCTGCTGCCCTACCAGCGCAGCTGGAACGAACCCCACGGCGACGGCCCGAGCGACCTGCTGCACGCGCTGGTGAACGAGTCGCTGAACCTGGCCAGCCTCGCCGCCGTTCCACTGCTCGCCGGGTGGCTGCCGTCGCCAGCGCTGTGGCCGACCCACTGGCCGCTGTGGCTGCAGCTGCCCCTGGCCATCGCCTGCGCCGACCTCGGCATCACCCTGATGCACTGGCTCAGCCACCGCAACGCCCTGCTCTGGCGCCTGCACGCGGTGCATCACAGCGCGCCGCGCCTGTACGGCTTCAACGGGCTGATGAAGCATCCGCTGCACCAGTTGCTGGAGGCCAGCGCCGGCGTGCTGCCGCTGATCCTGCTCGGCCTGCCGCTCGATGTCGCCGCCCTGCTGGCCTTCGCCATCGCCGTGCAGCTGTTGCTGCAGCACAGCAACGTCGACATGCGTATAGGCCCGCTGCGCCACCTGTTCGCCTGGGCGCCGCTGCACCGCTTCCACCACATCCGCTACGGTCGCGCCGGCGACGTCAACTTCGCGCTGTTCTTCAGCATCTGGGATCGCCTGCTGGGCACTGCCTTCCACCGAGCGGACTACCGGCTGAGCGACGCCGACCTGGGCATCGGCGACCGCCCGGACTACCCGCGCGGCTACCTGGCGCAGCTGGTCGAGCCCTTCCGCCGCCCCGTATCCAGCGCCCCGGTCCCGGAAACGCCGGAGGCGCTGCGCTTAATCCAGCAGCCGTAGCCGCAGGTGGCGCAGGCTGCGGTCGGCACGAATGCCGAACAGCTCGCGCACGGTGCGCGACAGGTGCGCCGAATCGGCGAAGCCGGCGGCGTGGGCCGCCTCGGTGAGCGAGGCGCCGCGCAGCGCCAGGACCAGCGCCAGGCGCAGGCGGCGCCAGCGCACCAGGCGCCGCACGGACAGGCCGACCTGATCGGCGAACAGCCGCTCCAGCTGGCTGAGCGACAGGCACACGCGCTGCGCCAGGTCGCGGGCGCTGACCCGCTCGACCAATTGTTCGTCCACCGCGTCCAGGGCCTGGCGCACGCGCGCATCCAGCGGCGCGCGCGGCAGCTGGCGAACGCGCTCGGCCAGGGCCGCCATCTCGGCGGGCGCGGTCTCGGCCAGCACCTGCAACTGCTCGACGGAAAAGGCCAGCGGCTCGGCGTACAGGGCCAGCAGCGGCTGGCCGGCCAACTCGAAGGCATGGGCGCGTTGCGAAGGCACCAGCAGCGCGTGCCCGCTGCAGGCCCGCCCCTCGACGGACAGCTGCAGCGGCTCGCCGGTCGCCAGCAGCAACTGGTGCGCATAGTGGGCATGGGGTCGGGCGCTGCCGCTGACGCCGGCCAGCAGGCAATGATCGCGGCCGAGCCAGAGCGCGCCCTGCCAGTGTTCTTCGTGCATGCGGAGCCTCGTCGGGGTTGCACGGGACACCCTACGGAATCCCCCGCGCCCGCGCCAGGGATGGAGATTGACCGATCGGCCAGGACGGGAGTAGTGTCGCCCCATCCCCAGATGGATGCTCTCCATGAAACCAGTCGCGCACATTCCTTCCGGCCTCGTCGTTCTCCACGGCGAGCATCCGTGCGCGCCACCACCTGTCGCTCCGCGGGCCGGCACTCCGCCACCACCCCGCGCCTGACCGTCCGCCCGCGCGGCCGGTCACCCGACTTCCACGGTTCCGTCCTCTCTGCGCCCGCGCCGGCGACGGAGCCTGTTGTCCTTTCCGACAGGTGATTCTTCATGCGTTTCGACAAGACCTTCTGGGGCGCCTGCGCCTCCACCACGCTGTTCGTCCTGCTCTGGGGCAGCGGCGCGATCTTCGCCCGCCTGGGCCTGGACCACGCCTCGGCCTTCGCCTTCCTGACCCTGCGCTTCGTCCTCGCCCTCGGCGTCCTGCTGCTGGTCGGCGCGCTCGCCCGCGCCTGGCTGCCGGCGCGCGGCCAGCGCCTGCGCACGGCCGGCACCGGCTTGCTGATGATCGGCGGCTATTCCATCTGCTACCTGCTGGCACTGGACCAGGGCATCACCCCAGGCGTGCTGGCCACCGTGCTCGGCGTGCAGCCGATCCTCACCCTGATGCTGCTGGAGCGGCGCTTAGCCGCCCTGCGCCTGGCCGGCCTGGCGCTGGCCCTGCTCGGCCTGGTGCTGGTGGTGTGGCAGAGCATCGGCCTGGCGCGCTTCTCCGTCGCCGGCACCGGCTACGCCCTGGGCGCGCTGCTGTGCATGACCCTCGGCGCCATCGCCCAGAAGGGCCTGAGCCTGTCGCCGCTGCAGGCGCTGCCGCTGCAGTACGGGGTCAGCCTGCTGGCCTGCGCCCTGCTGCTGCCCTTCCAGCGCTTCGAGGTGGACTGGTCGCTCGACTTCCTGGTCCCGCTACTGTGGCTGGGCATCGTCATCTCGGTGGTGGCGCAGCTGCTGCTGTACCGGCTGATCCGCGCCGGCAACCTGGTCAACGTCACCAGCCTGTTCTACCTGGTACCGGGGGTGACGGCGGCGATGGACTACCTGTTCCTCGGCAACGCCATGAGCGGCCTGAGCCTGGCCGGCATGGGCGCCATCCTGCTCGGCCTGGTGCTGGTGTTCCGGCGCTAGCCGCACGGGGCCCGATGGCCTCCGGGCTACGGCTCCGGTGCCTCCAGCGCCTGCACCAGGGCCTTGAGGAAGCGCGCCGCCTCGCCGCCGGTGGCGGCGCGGTGGTCGAAGGTCAGCGACAGCGGCAGCACCGGATGCACCGCCGGTTTGCCCTCCCAGGCCACCACCTCGTCGCGGATACCGCCGGCGCCGATGATCGCCACCTGCGGCGGCACCACCACCGGGTTGGCGTAGCGGCCGAACAGGGTGCCGAAGTTGGACAGGGTGAGGGTCGCGCCCATCATCTCCTGCGGCGGGATGGAGCGCGCCTTCACGTCCGCGCGCAGGCGCGCCATGCCTTCCTTGAGGTCGTCCGCGCCGCGCTCGCCGACGTTGCGCAGCACCGGCACGAACAGACCGTCCGACGTGTCCACGGCAATGCCCAGGTCGAGCCTGTCGTGACGGCGGATGGACGGGCCGCGGCCGTCGAACCAGCTGTTCAACACCGGCTCCACCGTGCAGGCGTGGGCGATGGCCTTGGCCAGGCGGATCAGCGGGTCGCGGGCCTCCGTCCAGCGGTGCAGGTCGGCGTCGCCGTAAATGGTCACCGGCACCACCTCGGCGTGCGACCTGGCCATGTTGATCGCCATGCTCCGACGCACCCCGCGCAGGCGCTCGCCGCCGAAGCGGTCGCGCTCGCCCTGGGCCGCCGTCTCCACGTCGGCGGCGGTGATCAGGCCATCGGCGCCGGAACCGGCGAGCCCGGCCAGGTCCACGCCCAGCCTGCGCGCCAGCTGGCGCACCGCCGGCGTGGCGCGCGGCGCCAGGTGCTCGCGGGTGGACGGTGCTGCGCCGACGAAGAAGCTGTCCTCCTGCGCCCCACCGTGGCCGCCCTCCAGGCGACCGACCACCGTGCCGGCGTCGTCCTCGCCCTCGTAGGCCAGCAGCGGTTCGCCGACGTGGAGGATGTCGCCCTCGCCGCCGAAGGTCTTGCTCACCATGCCGTCGTAGGGCGCGGGAATGTCGACGATGGCCTTGGCCGTCTCCACCGAGACCAGCAACTGGTCGGTCTTCACCGTGTCGCCGGCCTTGACGTGCCACTCGACGATCTCGGCTTCCTGCAACCCCTCGCCCAGGTCGGGCAGCTTGAAGTATTTCATCGTGCCTCCTCAATTCTCCCCTCTCCCCCTGGGAGAAGGGCCGGGGGTGAGGGGTTTTCCAGGCTACTCGGAGCCACCTATTGCACCTTCACCCCAACCCTCTCCCGGAGGGAGAGGGAGTCGCTGTGTACCCCTCGCGGTCACCTGCGCGGGGCGTCCTACGCGTAGTTCAGCGTGGCCTCGCAGGCGGCGAGGATGTCCTCGACGCCTGGCATGTACAGCTGCTCCAGGCGGTACAGCGGCGGCGGGATGTCCGGCGCGGTCACCCGCTGGATCGGCGCCTGCAGGTCGAGCAGCGCGCGCTCGTAGAGACTGGCGGCGATCTCCGCGCCGACGCCGCAGGACTTCGGCGCCTCGTGGACGATCACGCAGCGCCCGGTCTTGCGCACCGAGGCCTCCAGGGTGTCGAGGTCCAGCGGCTTGACGCAGGCCACGTCGATCACCTCGGCGGACACACCCTGCTCCGCCAGGCGCTCGGCCGCCTGCAGCGTCTCATGCACGCTGGCGCCCCAGCTGATGAGGGTGATGTCGCCGCCCTCGCGCAGGGTGAAGCAGCAGTCCAGGGGCAGGCGCCTGCCGTCGTCAGTCAATGGCTGCGGGTTCATCCGGTACAGCCGGGTGGGTTCGAGGAACACCACCGGATCGGGATCGTCGATGGCCGCCAGCAGCAGGCCGTAGGCCCGCGCCGGCGACGAGGGGATCACCACGCGCAGGCCGGGAACGTGGGCGAAAAGCGCCTCGGTGCTCTCGCTGTGGTGCTCGGGCGCGCGGATGCCGGCGCCCATCGGGCTGCGCAGCACCATCGGGCAGCCCAGGCGCCCGCGGGTGCGCGTGCGCATCCGCGCGGCGTGGGCCAGCAGGTGCTCCATGGCGGCGAAGACGAAGCCGAGGAACTGGATCTCCATCACCGGCTTCAGCCCCTGGGAAGCCATGCCCACCGACAGGCCGGCGATCATGGTCTCGGCCAGCGGCGTGTCGATCACCCGCTTGAAGCCGAAGGCCTCGCGCAGGCCGAGGGTGGCGCGGAATACGCCGCCGTTGACGCCCACGTCCTCGCCGAGCACCACCACGTCGCCGTCTTCGCGCATCGCCCGGTGCAGGGCCAGGTTGACCGCCTCCAGCAGGGCGTACTTCTTCGTCTCATTCATGGCCCTGCCCTCCCGCGCGGCGCGCCGCGCGCTCCAGCAGCATCTCACGCTGCTCCGCCAGGGCCGTCGGCCAGCGGGCATAGACATGGTCGATGATCGACTCCACCGGCTGCTGGCCGGCGCCCTCGAAGGCCTCCACCGAGCGCTGCACCCGGGCCTGGCACTCGCCGATCAAGGCCTGCTCGCGCTGCTCGTCCCAGTGTCCCTGGCTGGCCAGGTAGGCCTGCAGGCGCTTGATCGGTTCCTCGTCCCAGGCCTTCTTCACCTCCTCCGCGCTACGGTAGCGGGTAGCGTCGTCGGCGGTGGTGTGGTCGCCCAGGCGGTAGCTGATGCACTCGATCAGCACCGGCCCCTTGCCCTGGCGGATGCGTTCCAGAGCGGCGGCCACGCGATCGTAGACGGCCAGCACGTCGTTGCCGTCCACCTGCTCGCCGGGGAAGCCGGCGCCCAGCGCCTTCTGCGCCAGGCTCGGCGCGCCGCTCTGGATGCGCCGGGGCGTGGAGATGGCCCACTGGTTGTTGTTGATCACGAAGAGCACCGGCAGCTGCCAGGTGCCGGCGACGTTGAGCGCCTCGAGGAAGTCGCCCTTGCTGGTGGCGCCATCGCCGCAGGTGGTCACCGCCACCCGGTGCTCGCTGCGTATGCGGAACGCGGTGGCCACGCCGCAAGCGTGCAGCGCCTGGGTAGCGATGGGCACGCAGAGCGGGAAGTCCTGCGCCGCGGCAGGGTCGGCATAGGCGCTACCGCGCTCGTCGCCGCCCCAGTACAGGAGGATTTCCTCCATCCGCACCCCACGCATCAGTTGCACGGCGGTGTCGCGGTAATAGGGCACCAGCACGTCATCGGCCCGCATCAGGCTGCCGATGGCGACACCGATGGCCTCCTGGCCGAGGGTCGGCGCGTAGGTGCCGATGCGCCCGGTGCGCTGCAGGGCCACGGCCTTCTGGTCGAACAGCCGGGTCAGCACCATCTGCCGGTACAAACGTGCAAGCAGGTCGGAATCGCCGGCCCAGGCGGGCAGTTCGGCGCAGGGGCGGCCGTCGGCCGCCAGGTAGCGGGTGAAGGGCAGGTCCAGCTTGGTCATCGCATGCCTCCTCATGGGTGTGCAGGCGTCACCCGCCACTCGTGGCGGCGGATGGTCTTCGGCCGGGCCTCCGGGTGGGAGGCTCAGCCGCCGTACAGCAGGCGCTCGGCCAGCGCGTCGGCAACCCGCGCCGGCGAGCGCTTGTCGGCCTGGGCGTGGGCATAGATCTCGGTCAGGCGCCGGCCGATCTTCGTCAGGTGCGCGGTGATGGCCGGCAGCTCTTCCCCACGATGCTTGAGCGCGACGTAGATCAGGCCGCCGGAATTGATCACGTAGTCGGGCGCGTAGAGGATGCCGCGCCCTTCGAGCACATCGGCGATCTCGTCCTCGGCCAACTGGTTGTTGGCCGCGCCGGCCACCGCGGCACAGTGCAGCTCGCGTACCGTCCGCGCGTTCAGCACGCCGCCCAGACCACAGGGCGCGAAGATGTCGCAGGGCGTGGAGAACAGTTCCTCGCTGCTCACCGGCCGGGCGCCGAACTGCTCCACCGCCAGTTGCACGCGGCCGGGGTCGAGGTCGCTGACGAACAGCAGCGCGCCGGCGGCAGCCAGCTGCTCGGCCAGGGCATAGCCGACATGGCCGAGCCCCTGCACCGCGATGCGCAGCCCCTGCAGGTCGTCGCTGCCGAGGCGGGCGAGCGCGGTGGCGCGGATGCCGGCGTACACGCCCATGGCCGTGTGTGGTGAGGGGTCGCCGGCCTCGGTGGTGCTGGTGACGTGGCGGGTCTGCTGAGCGACGCAGTCCATGTCGGCGCTGGAGGTGCCGCTGTCCACCGCGGTGATGTAGCGCCCGCCCAGCGACTCGATCACCCGGCCGAAGGCCTCGAACAGCATGCCGCGGTTGTCGACATGGGGCGGCCGGATGATCACCGCCTTGCCGCCGCCCTGCTCCAGCCCGGCCAGGGCAGCCTTGTAGCTCATGCCCCGGGCCAGGAGCACGGCATCGCGGATCGCGCTGTCGTCGTCGGGATAGGCCAGGTAGCGGCAGCCACCCAGGGCCGCACCCAGGCGGGTGCTGTGGATGGCGATGATGACCCGCAGGCCGGTGGCAGAATCATGGGCAATATGCAGCGCTTCGAGCCTGGCGCTTTCCATCATGGCGAACATGGCGGACTTCCTCGCTGGCTTTACGGGCCAGTATAGGCCGGCCACCGAGGGAGGCTGGGCCGGCCGGTTATAAGCCGGGGCGAGGAGATAACAAGCTGGACGCAGGGCGCCTCAGGAGGCCACCCGGCCCTGCACCTTCCACCAGTTGCAGAACTCCTCCAGCGCGGTCCATACGGAGACCTGGGGATCGTAGTCCAGGTACTGCCGGGCGCGACCGATGTCGAGGGTGAAGTCGCGCGCCATCAGCGCCACACCGAGGCGCAGCAGCGCCGGCTCCGGGCGCCCCGGCAGCAGCTTGCAGACCGTCTCGTTGACCGTCGCCGCGGCATAGGCCAGGCCGAACGGCATGTGCCGGGTCACCGGCGGCAGGTCGAAGCGGCGCAGCACGAAGTTGACCACGTCCCAGGGCGGCACCGGCGTCCCGTTGCTGATGTTGTACACCTTGCCCAGCGCCGGCCCGGCCGCCAGCAGGCTGCTGAACAGGGCGTCGTTGAGGTTCTGCATGCTGGTGAAGTCGACCTTGTTCAGGCCGTTGCCGATGACCAGCAGGCGGCCCTTGCGGTGCATCTCGATCAGGCGCGGGAAGATGCTGGTGTCGCCGGCGCCGGTGACCATGCGCGGGCGCAGGGCGATCACTTCCAGGCCGAACTCCTGGGCCTCCATCACCTTCTGCTCGGCCAGGTACTTGGTGGCGCCGTAGTGGTCGACGAACTTCTTCGGCACCTGTTCTTCCCGCAGCCCCACATGGGCCTTGCCGTCGAAGTAGACCGAGGGCGAGGACAGGTGCACCAGGCGCCTAACCTTCTGCCCCAGGCAACCCTCGATGACGTTCTGGGTCAGCACCACGTTGCCCTGGTGGAAGTGCTCGCGGGTGCCCCAGGCGCCGACCGCGCCGGCGCAGTGCACCACCATCTCCACGTCGCGGCACAGCTTGTGCGCCAGGTCCGGGTCGGCCAAGTCGCCCTGGACGAACTCGGCGCCGCGCTTGGTCAGGTGCGCCACCGCCTCCGGCCGGCGCCCGTTGACCCGCACGCCGAGGCCCTGCTCCAACGCGAAACGGGCGAACCGCCCACCGATGAACCCGCTCGCCCCCGTCACCAGAATCTTCATCTGCACGCACCTTGTTTTTAGTTATGCCACCGACTCTAGCAGCCGCTGCCCGTCCCCGGGGTTGCCCTGGCGGCCAGAACAGCGACCTTGCAGACCTAGACCAGCCAGGCCCCGACGCCACGTTCGAGATGAGCGGTGATCCGGCTGAGCAGCTCACCACCGTTGCGCCAGTGGTGCCAGAACAACGGCACATCCAGCGGTCGCTCCGGCAGCAGTTCGACCAGCTCGCCACTGGCCAGCTGCTGGCGCACCTGCAACTCCGGCACCATGCCCCAGCCGAGCCCCGCGCAGGTCAGGCGCACGAAACCCTCCGACGAGGGGCAGAGATGGTGGGCGAAGCCGCCACTCACGCCCAGCCCGGCGAGGAAGCGGTGCTGCAGGCGGTCGTCGGCGCCGAACACGATGGAAGGGACCCGCGCCAGGGCCTCGCCGGTGATGCCGTCGGCGAAATGGCGGGCGAGGAATGCCGGGCTGGCCAGCGCGCGGTAGCGCATCGCCCCCAGCGGCAGCGCCCGGGCGCCGGCCACCGGCCGCTCGGCGCCGCACACGCAGCCCGCCACCTCTCCGGCGCGCATGCGCTTGAGGCCGACGTCCTGATCGTCCACCACGTGATCCAGCAGCAGGCGCTGCTCGGCGACGAAATCGCCCATCAGCGGCGCCCACCAGGTCGCCAGGCTGTCGGCGTTGAGCGCGATGCGCAGGCGCTCCGGCGTGCCACCCTCGTCCAGCGCCGGTACCTGGCCCTGCAGGTCGCGCTCCAGCAGGCGCACCTGTTGCACATGGTTGAGCAGGCGCCGGCCGATCTCGGTCGGCCCCGGCGGCGTGGCCCGCAGCAGCACCGGCTGGCCGACCCGGGCCTCGAGCAGCTTGATCCGCTGCGACACGGCGGATTGCGAGAGCCCGAGCAACTGCGCCGCGCGCTCGAAACCGCCCTGCTCCACCACGGCGGCCAGGGCCGCCAGCAGCTTGTAGTCGAACATAAGAATCCCTAATGAGAGATCAGCATGATTTGTTTTTCTTATACAGGCGAGCGCACCAGACTGACCAGCATCGCAACCGCAACAAGGACTCCGCCATGACCGGCGAAACCAACCTCGGCACCCTCCTCTCCAGCCTCTCGCCACGCCTCAACCCTGGCCGCTTCGTGTTCTGCAGCGTGGCGCAACCGAGTGCGGTGCAGGTAGCCGCCGCCATCGGCAGCTTCCGCGAGGCCGAAGGCACCACCCTGATCCTCGCCCGCGAGGAAGCCAAGCGCCTGGGCCTGGCCTACGACTACCTGGCCGCCTGGATCACTCTGGAAGTGCATTCCTCGCTCGCCGCCGTCGGCCTCACCGCCGCCTTCGCCAAGGCCCTGGCCGGCGAAGGCATCAGCTGCAACGTGATCGCCGGTTACCACCACGATCACCTGTTCGTTGCCGAGGCCGACGCCGAGCGGGCGCTGGCGGCGCTGCAGCAACTGGCCGCGGAGCAACACTGACATGTGGCAGAGCTATCTCAACGGCATGCTGGTGGCCGCCGGCCTGATCGTCGCCATCGGCGCGCAGAACGCCTTCGTCCTGGCCCAGAGCCTGCGCCGCGAGCACCACCTGCCGGTGGCCGCGCTGTGCGTGCTGTGCGACGCCATACTGGTCGCCGCCGGGGTGTTCGGCCTGGCTGCCGTGCTGGCGAAGAACCCGACGCTGCTCGCCGTGGCGCGCTGGGGCGGCGCCGCCTTCCTGCTCTGGCTCGGCGTCCAGGCGCTGCGCCGCGCATTCAACCCGCAGGCGCTGCAGCAGCGGGACAGCGGCCCGCGCTCGCGCCGCGCCGTGCTCCTGGCGGCGCTGGCCGTCACCCTGCTAAATCCCCACGTGTACCTGGACACCGTGCTGCTGATCGGCTCGCTCGGCGCCCAGCAACCGGTGCCCGGCGCCTACGCCCTGGGCGCGGCCAGCGCCTCGCTGATCTGGTTCTTCACCCTGGCCCTGGGCGCCGCCTGGCTCGCGCCCTGGCTGGCGCGCCCGGCGACCTGGCGCCTGCTCGACCTGATGGTGGCGGCCATGATGTTCGCCGTGGCCTGGCAACTGGTGTTCCACGCACCGACGGCATGACCACGAGGGCGTCGCGGCGCTATGCTGCGGCGCTCGACCCTGACCGCTGGGAGCGGCCCGTGGACACGACCGTATTCGCCGTGGTGATCGCCGCCGCGGCGCTGCACGCGGGTTGGAACGCCCTGCTCAAGATCGGACTGGACCGTTACCTCACCGCCTCGCTGATCCAGATCGGCGCCGGCTGCATCGCCCTGCCGGCGCTGCCGTTCTTCGGTGTACCAGTGATCGCCGCCTGGTCCTGGATCGCCCTCTCCGCGCTGCTGCATATCGGCTACAACATCTACCTCACGCGCGCCTACCAGCATGGCGACCTGTCCCAGGTCTACCCCATCGCCCGCGGCAGCTCGCCGCTGCTGGTCGCCCTGCTGGCACTGCTGGCCGGCGATGCGCTGCTGCCGGGGCAGTGGGTGGCCCTGCTGGTGCTGGTCGCCGGCATCTGGCTGATGGCCTGGCGCGGCGGCCATCCCGGCGCCCGGCTCAACGCCAGTCTGTTGTTCAACGCCCTGGCCACGGCGGCTTGTATCGCCGGCTACACCCTGTCCGACGCCCTCGGCGCTCGCACCAACGGCGACGCCATCGCCTATGCGCTGTGGCTGTTCGTGGTCAACGGCCTGGTGGCGACCCTGGCCATCGCCCTGCGCCGCGGGCCGCGCGTCTTCCTGCGGCTGGGGCCGCACTGGCGCGGCGGCCTGGCCGGCGGCGGTATGTCCATGCTGGCCTACACCCTGGTGATCTGGGCCATGACCCAGGCGCCCGTGGCGATGGTCTCGGCGCTGCGCGAGACCAGCGTGCTGTTCGCCCTGCTGATCGGCTGGCTGTTCCTCAAGGAGTCCATGCCGCCGCTGCGCCTGGTCGCCTGCGGCGTGATCGCACTCGGCGTTGTACTGCTGAAACTGGCCTAGCCAGTTCCCGATCGGTGTTGGCGATACCCCGGCCGCCCCCTAATCGACCTGCACTTAACACCCCGCATCCGGTCCCAACAGAAGGCCGGCGAAGCCCGTTGCCATCGGCTTTCCCACACAGTTGCTGCGTGGATATGGCCTGGGGCGGGTGCTATGATCCCGGCCTCGCGGCACATTAAAGAGTACAAACTCGTCGCCGCCCGTATTAAGGCCGCCCCGTGAACGGCCACGTGCGCATCGCACATATCCGACCGCTGATGAAGGAGATGACCATGGCTTTCGAATTGCCGCCGCTGCCGTATGAGAAGAACGCCCTCGAGCCGCACCTGTCCGCCGAGACCCTGGAATACCACCACGACAAGCACCACAACACCTACGTCGTGAACCTGAACAACCTGGTTCCGGGCACCGAGTTCGAAGGCAAGAGCCTGGAAGAGATCATCAAGACCTCCTCGGGCGGTGTGTTCAACAACGCCGCCCAGGTGTGGAACCACACCTTCTACTGGAACTGCCTGAGCCCGAACGGCGGCGGTCAGCCGACCGGCGCCCTGGCCGACGCCATCAACGCCGCCTTCGGTTCCTTCGACAAGTTCAAGGAAGAGTTCAGCAAGGTCTCCATCGGCACCTTCGGCTCCGGCTGGGGCTGGCTGGTGAAGAAGGCCGACGGCTCCCTGGCCCTGGCCAGCACCATCGGCGCGGGCAACCCGCTGACCAACGGCGACACCCCGCTGCTGACCTGCGACGTGTGGGAGCACGCCTACTACATCGACTACCGCAACCTGCGTCCGAAGTACGTCGAGGCGTTCTGGAACCTGGTGAACTGGGACTTCGTGGCCAAGAACTTCGCCGCCTGAGTCATCGTCACCGTTCGCGAAGGAGCCCGGCCACCCAGCCGGGCTTTTTCGTTTTTGCACGCCGCGCGCCACCACCGCGGGCCTGTAGGCCCCGCCCTGCCCCACGCCGTTGCGGCCACATAACGTTAAACCCCAAAAAATATGGGTTTATGACGTAATGGCCCTTTGACGGCTCCCACTCATTTGCCAATACTCACAACGGTCACAAGCCTCCGGCGGCGAACAAGGAATACGCATTTGAAGCTGGAACTGAAAAAAAGCCTGTCGCTGAAACTGCTGCGTGTGGTCCTGCTATCGGCGCTGGTGGTCGGCGTCGTGCTGAGTCTCGGGCAGATCGTCTTCGACATCCACAAGACCCGCCAGGCAGTGGCCAGCGATGCCCAGCGCATCCTCGGCATGTTCCGCGATCCGTCCACCCAGGCCGTGTACAGCCTCGACCGCGAGATGGGCATGCAGGTCATCGAAGGCCTGTTCCAGCACGAGGCGGTGCGCTACGCCGCCATTGGCCATCCGAACGAACCGATGCTCGCCGAACGCTCGCGCGAGCTGACCCCCTCCTCCATCCGATGGATCACCGACCCCATCCTCGGCCAGGAGCAGACCTTCACCACCCAGCTGGTCGGCAGGAGTCCCTACGCCGAGTACTACGGCGACCTGACCATCACCCTGGACACCGCCTCGTACGGCGAAAACTTCATCACCACCTCGGTGATCATCTTCGTCTCCGGCGTGCTGCGCGCCCTGGCCATGGCCCTGGTGCTGTACATGGTCTACCACTGGCTGCTGACCAAGCCGCTGTCGAAGATCATCGAGCACCTCACCAACATCAATCCAGACCGCCCCAGCGAGCACAAGCTGCCGATGCTGCGCGGCAACGAGAAGAACGAGCTGGGGCTGTGGATCAGCACCGCCAACCAGCTGCTGGAATCCATCGAGCGCAACACCCACCTGCGCCGCGAGGCCGAGAACAGCCTGCTGCGCATGTCGCAGTACGACTTCCTCACCGGCCTGCCCAACCGCCAGCAGCTGCAACAGCAGCTCGACCAGATCCTCGACGACGCCGGCCGCCTGCAACGCCGCGTCGCGGTACTGTGCGTCGGCCTCGACGACTTCAAGGGCATCAACGAGCAGTTCAGCTACCAGACCGGCGACCAGTTGCTGCTGGCGCTGTCCGACCGCCTGCGCAGCCACAGCGGCCGCCTCGGCGCCCTGGCCCGCCTCGGTGGCGACCAGTTCGCCCTGGTCCAGGCCGATATCGAGCAGCCCTACGAGGCGGCGGAACTGGCGCAGAGCATCCTCGACAGCCTGGAGACGCCCTTCGCCCTGGAACAGCAGGAAGTGCGCCTGCGCGCCACCATCGGCATCACCCTGTTCCCGGAAGACGGCGACAGCACCGAGAAGCTGCTGCAGAAAGCCGAACAGACCATGACCCTGGCCAAGAGCCGCTCGCGCAACCGCTACCAGTTCTACATCGCCAGCGTCGACAGCGAGATGCGCCGCCGCCGCGAACTGGAGAAGGAACTGCGCGAGGCGCTCAACCGCAACGAGATGCACCTGGTGTTCCAGCCCCAGGTCGACTACCGCAACCACCGGGTGGTGGGCGTGGAAGCGCTGATCCGCTGGCAACACCCGCAGCACGGCTTCGTGCCGCCGGACCTGTTCATCCCGCTGGCGGAACAGAACGGCACCATCATCGCCATCGGCGAGTGGGTGCTGGACCAGGCCTGCAGCCAGCTGCGCGAATGGCACGACCAGGGCTTCAGCGACCTGCGCATGGCGGTCAACCTGTCCACCGTGCAGCTGCACCACGCCGAACTGCCGCGCATGGTCAGCAACCTGCTGCAGGTCTACCGCCTGCCGCCACGCAGCCTGGAACTGGAAGTCACCGAGACCGGCCTGATGGAAGACATCAGCACCGCCGCCCAGAACCTGCTCAGCCTGCGCCGCGCCGGCGCGCTGATCGCCATCGACGACTTCGGCACCGGCTACTCCTCGCTGAGCTACCTGAAGAGCCTGCCGCTGGACAAGATCAAGATCGACAAGAGCTTCGTGCAGGACCTGCTCGACGATGAGGACGACGCCACCATCGTCCGCGCCATCATCCAGCTGGGCAAGAGCCTGGGCATGCAGGTGATCGCCGAGGGCGTGGAGACCGCCGAACAGGAGGCCTACATCATCGCCCAGGGCTGCAACGAGGGTCAGGGCTATCTCTACAGCAAGCCGCTGCCGTCCCGCGAACTCACCCTCTACCTCAAGCAGGCCCGCCGCCTGAGCAACGCCGGCAATCCCGCCACGCTCTGAAGCGTGGCCGGGATGCAGGGGCACACGGCTGCCCCCTCCAGTCGCAGCGTGATCCAGGCTCGGTAAGCCGCGACAATCTGCTCTCCTTACGAACGCTAATTCCTCTTATTCGACTTCCCTTAGCCTGCTAAGATTGCCCGCCTGACCGTTGTCCAGGTTCCACCGATGCCCTCCCCGCTGCGCCTCTGCCTCCTGTCCCTGAGCCTCGCCCTGGCGGCCTGCGAGCGCACGCCGGCACCGGCCGAGCCCGGCGAGGCGCTGTCCGGTGGCGCCACCACGGTGCGCCAGAGCGACCAGAACGCCTTCTCCATGCCCTCCGCGAACCTCATGCCCTCGCGCCGCCTGGACTTCTCGGTGGGCAACAGCTTCTTCCGCAACCCCTGGGTGATCCCGCCCGCTGCCACCACGGCCCGCGACGGCCTGGGCCCGCTGTTCAACACCAACGCCTGCCAGAACTGCCACATCAAGGACGGACGCGGCCACCCGCCCGAGCCGCACGCCACCAACGCCGTGTCGATGCTGGTGCGCCTGTCCATCGCCGACGACGGCTCGCCCGCCCACGCCGAGCTGCGCCGGCGCCTGGGCGTGGTGCCCGAGCCGGTGTACGGCGGCCAGCTGCAGGACATGAGCGTTCCCGGCGTCGAGCCCGAGGGCAAGGTGCGGATCGAGTACGACAGCCAGTCGGTCATGCTCGCCGACGGCACCCTCGTCGAACTGCACAAGCCGCGCCTGCTGATCACCAACCTCGGCTACGGCGAGATGCACCCGGCGACCCAGTTCTCCGCCCGGGTGGCCCCACCGATGATCGGCCTGGGCCTGCTGGAAGCGATCCCCGAGGTGGCCATCCTGGCCAACGCGGACCCGGACGACCGCGACGGCGACGGCATCCGCGGCGTGCCCAACCGGGTCTGGGACGAGGCGCTGGGCAAGACCGTGGTCGGCCGCTTCGGCTGGAAGGCGGGCCAGCCCAACCTCAACCAGCAGAATGTGCACGCCTTCTCCGGCGACATGGGCCTGACCACCAGCCTGCTGCCCCACGACGACTGCACCGAGGCCCAGGCAACCTGCCGTGCCATGCCGAACGGCGGCGAGCCGGAGGTCAGCGACAACATCCTGCGCACCGTGCTGTTCTACGCGCGCAACCTGGCGGTACCTGCCCGGCGTGGCGTCGACGACCTGGAAGTGCGGCGCGGCAAGCAGCTGTTCCACGATGCCGGCTGCCAGAAATGCCACGTTCCCAGCTACGTCACCGCCGCCGACGCCGCCGAACCCGAGCTGGCCAACCAGACCATCCGCCCCTATACCGATATGCTGCTGCACGACATGGGCGAGGGCCTGGCCGACGACCGCCCCGAGTTCGAGGCCAGCGGCCGCCAGTGGCGCACCCCACCGCTGTGGGGCATCGGCCTGACCGAAACGGTCAACGGCCACACCCGTTTCCTCCACGACGGTCGCGCCCGCAATCTGCTGGAGGCCATCCTCTGGCACGGCGGCGAGGCGGAAAGCGCCCGGCAGGCCGTCATCGACTTCGATGCCAGCGAGCGCGGCGCGCTGCTGGCCTTCCTCAACTCCCTCTAAGGAGCCCGGCATGACCCGTTCGCCCTTCGCCATCGCCCTGCTTGCCCTGGGTCTTTCCGCCTGCGGCCCGCAAGACCCGCAACAGAGCACCAGTGCGGCCCTGGCCGACGGCGTGCTGCTGCCCGCCTACGGCGCCTGGCAGCAGTCCAGCCAGAAGCTGGCCGAGAGCGCCAAGGCATTCTGCGCCGGCGACCAGGACCTGGGCGCCGCGCAGCAGGCCTTCCTCACCGACGTCGCCAGCTGGGCCGCGCTGCAGCCGCTGAACGTCGGCCCGCTCGCCGAGGGCAACCGCGCCTGGCAGGTGCAGTTCTGGCCGGACAAGAAGAACCTGGTGCAGCGCCAGGTCGAGGCGCTGCTGAAAAGCAAGCCGCAGCTGACCCAGGCCGACGTGGAAAAGGCCAGCGTGGTGGTGCAGGGGCTGACGGCCTACGAGTACGTGTTGTTCGATGCCGCCATCGACCTCTCCAACCCCGAGCAGAAGACCCGCTACTGCCCGCTGCTGACCGCCATCGGCGAGCACCAGCAGCAGCTCTCCGGCACCGTGCTGGAGCAGTGGCAGGCCAAGGACGGCATGGCCGCCCAGCTCAAGGCGTTCCCCAACGCCCGCTACGCCGACGCGCCCGAGGCCATGGCGGAACTGATGCGCGCCCAGATCAACGCCATCGACACCCTGAAGAAGAAGCTCGGCGCCGCCCTGGGCCGCCAGGCCAAGAGCCTGCCCCAGCCCTACCAGGCCGAGTTCTGGCGCAGCAACGCCAGCCTCTCCAGCCTCGCCGCCACCCTGGCCAGCGCCGAGCGCATGTGGCTGGGCGCGGACAAGGACGGCGTGCGCCAGCTGCTGGGCGACGAGCACAAGGAACTGGTCGAGCGCATCGACCAGCAGTACGCCGCCACCCGCCAGCAACTGGCCAACCTGCAGCGCCCACTGGGCGAACTGCTCGCCGACCAGGCCGGCCTCGCCGAGCTGAACGCCTTCTACGACAACCTCAACGTGCTGCACCGCCTGCAGGGCGGCGAAGTGGCCAAGATCCTCGGCGTACAGCTGGGCTTCAACGCCAACGACGGTGACTGAATGAAACGCAGAGCCTTTCTCGGCCTCGGCGGCCTGGCCCTGGCCGCCGGCGCCTTCGGTGGCTGGAAGCTGATCGACAACGGCCACCAGCCGCTGCTGCTGTCGGCCCGTGACGATGGCGACGGCAATCACTACGCCGTGGGTTACCGCCTGGACGGCAGCAAGGCGTTCGCCACCCGGGTGGCCGAACGCTGCCACGACGTGGTGCCCCACCCCAGCCTGCCGCTGGCGGTGTTCGTCGGCCGTCGGCCGAGCCGCGAGAGCTATCTGGTCGATACCCGCGACGGCCGCCTCCTGCAGACCCTGGACTCGCCGCCCGAGCGCCACTTCTACGGCCACGGCGTGTTCCACAAGAGCGGCGAGTGGTTCTACAGCACCGAGAACGACACTCGCGAACCGGGCCGCGGCGTGCTCGGGGTGTACCAGATGCAGGGCGAACGCCTGCAGCGGGTCGCCGAGCGCTCCACCCACGGCCTCGGTCCGCACCAGTTGCTGTGGATGCCCGGCGGCGAGGAACTGGTGGTGGCCAACGGCGGCATCCGCACCGAGGCCGACAGCCGGGTGATGATGAACCTGGACGCCATGGAGCCGAGCCTGGTGCTGATGCACCGCGACGGCACGCTGATCAGCAAGGAAACCCTGCCCCAGCAGATGAACAGCGTGCGCCACCTGGCCGTGGCCAGCGACGGCACCATCGTCTCCGGCCAGCAGTACGAGGGCGACCCGCAGGACGCCGTGCCGCTGCTCGCCATCAAGCGCCCGGGCCAGCCGTTCCAGCCCTTCCCCCTGGGCGAGGCCCAGCGCCTGGTGATGAACCAGTACACCGCCAGCCTGGCCATCCACGACGAGCTGCGCCTGGTGGCGCTGACCGCGCCGCGCGGCAACCGCTTCTTCATCTGGCACCTGGACAGCGCCGAGCTGCTGCTCGACGCGCCGCTGGCGGACTGCGCGGGCGTCGGCGCGGTTGCCGAGGGCTTCGTGGTCACCTCCGGGCAGAGTCGCTGCCGCGTGTACGATTGCCGTGGCGAACGGGTCGCCGTCCGTCACCTGGAGCTGCCGGCGGGCCTGTGGGACAACCACCTGCGCCTCGCCTGAACGGCTGACCGCCACGGCAGCCGGGCGCTCCCCCCGGCGCACCTTGCTCCCGCCGCAAGGCCAGGCGACAAAATGGCTCAAGGCCGGCAGCGCGCGGCCGACCTATACTGCACATCGCGTTCGCACCCGCGCCAGACGGCGCGGTGTCGCCGGCCTGCAACGGCCGGGTGATAGGGATATCCACAGTTCCGACGCCCATCCGGGCGCCCGGGCACACCACTCCCCAGAGGCATATCCCGATGTTCCTGCAAAAATCATTGCGCGCGCAGATCCTCGCCCTGCTCGGCGGCAGCCTGGCGCTGATCCTGGTCACCGCCCTGGCCTGCTTCAGCTTCCTTTCCAGCGGCATGCAATCCTACCGGGGCCTGCTCGACGGACCACTGCAGGCCGCCCGCCTGATCGACGCGACCAACGTCGAATTCAAGATCCAGGTGCAGGAATGGAAGAACGTCCTACTGCGCGGCCAGGACAGCGGTAACCTGTCCCGCTACTGGGGCCAGTTCGAGGCCCAGGAACGCAAGGTACAGGACATCCTCGGCCAGCTCTCGACCCTGACCGCCGACGACCGCAACCTGAAAGGCCAGGTGGACCGCCTGCGCAGCGAACACCAGACCCTCGGCGCCAACTACCGCAAGGGCCGCGACGCCTTCGTCGCCGCCAACGGCGATGCCACGGTCGGCGACGAGGCCGTCAAGGGCATCGACCGCGCCACCAGCGAGCAGATGACCGCCCTGGTCGACCAGCTGCGCGAGCAGAGCATCGAGCAGGCCGGGCAGATCAACGCCAGCGCCGACCGCACCATCCTGCTCGGCACCCTGATCATGCTCGGTGCCAGCATCGTCATCGCCCTGTTCAGCCTGTGGCTGGTCAACCGCCACCTGATCATCCCGATCCGCCACCTGATCAGCCACGTCGACGAACTCAGCCAGGGCCGCTTCGGCCAGCGGGTGGAAGTGGCGCGCAAGGACGAGCTGGGCCTGCTGGCCAGGGCCGCGAACACCCTGCGCGACTTCCTCGCCAGCACCACCGAGAGCCTGCGCCTGAGCAGCGGCAACCTGAATACCGCCAGCGGCGAGCTGAACGGCATCGCCGCGCGCATGACCGAGGGCGTCAACGAGCAGTTCGAGCGCACCGACCAGGTCGCCACCGCCATGCACGAGATGTCCGCCACCGCCCAGGAAGTGGCGCGCCACGCCGCCGAGGCGGCCCACGCTGCCAACGACGCCGACGACTCCGCGCGCCAGGGCGGGCAGGTGATGACGTCCACCATCCAGACCATCACCGGCATGCGCGGCGAGATCGCCAACACCGCCGAGGTGATCCGCCAGCTGGAGAGCGACAGCGGCCGCATCGGCAAGGTGCTGGAAGTGATCCGCGGCATCGCCGAGCAGACCAACCTGCTGGCGCTCAACGCGGCCATCGAGGCGGCCCGCGCCGGCGAGCAGGGCCGCGGCTTCGCCGTGGTGGCCGACGAGGTGCGCACCCTGGCCCAGCGCACCGCCGAGTCGACCGCCGAGATCCACCAGATCATCGACACGGTGCAGTCCGGCGCGCTCAATGCGGTACGCGCCATCGAGAGCGGTCGCAGCCGCAGCGAGGAGGGCCTGGCCCAGGTCACCGAGGCCGGCGCGATGCTGGAACGCATCACCGGCGCGGTGGAAGCGATCCGCGACATGAACCGGCAGATCGCCACCGCCGCCGAGGAGCAGACCTCGGTGGCCGAGGACATCTCGCGCAACCTCACCGAGATCACCGCCATCGCCAGTGCCAACCAGGACAACGTCGAGCGCACCCGGGCCGCCGGGCAGAACCTGCACGACCTCTCCGACGAGCTGAACCAGGTGACCCGCCGCCTGGGCGCCTGATCCCTAGAAACAGGTACAGGGACGTACCGGTTTCACGCCCATCCGTGCGGTTTGCGCGACAGTGCGTTGCGCCATGATGCCAGGGCAATGATTTGCAATTCCCGGCTTTTGACTTGGTGGACAAGTCGCACTAAGGTGCCTGCTTCGCCTATTCCCAGGCCCCTCTCTGCCTTGCCAAGGAAACGGAATATGTTGCTCCGCCGCATGCTCATCATGCTGGGCGTGGTACTCGTCGTGGTGCTCGCCCTCGCCGCCTACAAAGGCTTCTCCATCTACCAGCAGATCCAGATGTTCACGGCGCCGCAGCCGGCCATCAGCGTGTCCGCCGCCCTCGCCGAGGAAAAGGCCTGGCAGAGCCGCCTGCCCGCCATCGGCACGCTCAAGGCGTTCCAGGGCGTCGACCTGACCGTGGAAGTCAGCGGCACCGTACGCGACATGCTGTTCCGCTCCGGCGAGAAGGTCAGCCAGGGCCAGCCGCTGATCCAGATGGACAGCGCCGTGGAGCAGGCCAGCCTGGCCACCTCCGAGGCCGAGCTGAAGCTGGCGCGGGTGGAGTTCGAGCGCGGGCAGAACCTGGTCAAGCGCCAGGCCATCTCCAAGAGCGAGTTCGACCGCCTGGCCTCCGAGCTGCAGAAGGCCGACGCCAGCGTCGCCCAGCTCAAGGCCATGCTGGCCAAGAAGCGCATCAACGCGCCCTTCGCCGGCACCATCGGCATCCGCCAGGTGGACGTGGGCGACTTCCTGTCGTCAGGCACCGTCATCGCCACCCTGCAGGACCTGAGCACCCTGTTCGTCGACTTCTACCTGCCGGAACAGGCCGTGCCGCAACTGGCTATCGGCCAGCGCGTGCGCATCAGCGTGGCGGCCTACCCCGGCGAAGTGTTCGAGGGCGAGATCGGCGCCATCAACCCCAAGGTCGAGGAAAGCACCCGCAACCTGCAGGTCCGCGCCATGCTGCCGAACCCGGACAACAAGCTGCTACCGGGCATGTTCGCCAACCTCGAGGTACTGCTGCCGGGTGAGAAGACCCAGGTGGTGGTGCCGGAAACCGCCATCACCTACACCCTCTACGGCAACTCGGTGTACGTGATCGACGAGAAGAAGGACGACAAGGGCGCCGTGGTGAAGGACGACAAGGGCCAGGCCCAGCTGGTGGTCGAACGCCGCTTCGTCGAGACCGGCGAACGCCGCGACGGCATCGTGCTGGTCCTCAAGGGCCTCGAGGCAGGCGAGCAGGTGGTCACCGCCGGCCAGCTCAAGCTGGACAACGGTGCCCATGTGGTCGTCGCCGATGATTCGTCCCTGACCAAGCACAAACAAGCCAGCGCCGGGCAGTAAGGCCCGACGCCAAGGAATCCGCTATGGCTTTCACAGATCCGTTCATCCGGCGCCCGGTGCTCGCCACCGTGGTCAGCCTGCTGATCATCCTGCTGGGCTTCCAGGCCTTCAGCAAACTGGTGATCCGCCAGTACCCGCAGATGGAAAACGCCCTGATCACGGTGACCACCGCCTACCCGGGCGCCAACGCCGAGACCATCCAGGGCTACATCACCCAGCCGCTGCAGCAGAGCCTGGCCAGCGCCGAAGGCATCGACTACATGACCTCGGCCAGCCAGCAGAACGTGTCGGTCATCTCGATCTACGCGCGCATCGGCGCCGACACCGACCGGCTGTTCACCGAACTGCTGGCCAAGGCCAACGAGGTGAAGAACCAGCTGCCGCAGGACGCCGAGGACCCGGTGCTGTCCAAGGAGGCGGCCGACGCCTCGGCGCTGATGTATGTCAGCTTCTACAGCGACGAGCTGTCCAACCCGCAGATCACCGACTACCTGTCGCGGGTGATCCAGCCCAAGCTGGCCACCCTGCCCGGCATGGCCGAGGCCGAGATCCTCGGCAACCAGGTGTTCGCCATGCGCCTGTGGCTGGACCCGGTGAAGATGGCCGCCTACGGCATCACCGCCGTGGATGTGACCAGCGCCGTGCAGCGCTACAACTTCCTGGCCGCGGCCGGCGAGGTGAAGGGCGAGTACGTGGTCACCAGCATCAACGCCACCACCGACCTCAAGTCGGCCGAGGCCTTCGCCGCCATCCCGGTGAAGACCTCCGGCGACAGCCGCGTGCTGGTGCGCGACATCGCCCGGGTGGAGATGGGCGCGGAGAACTACGACTCGATCAGCTCCTTCGACGGCATCCCGTCCGTGTACATCGCCATCAAGGGCACGCCCAGCGCCAACCCGCTGGACGTGATCAAGCACGTGCGCGAGGCCCTGCCGGAGCTGGAGGCACAGCTGCCGCCGAACCTCAAGGTGTCCATCGCCTACGACGCCACCGAATTCATCCGCGCCTCCATCGACGAGGTGGTGAAGACCCTGGTCGAGGCGGTGCTGATCGTCATCGTGGTGGTGTTCCTGTTCCTCGGCGCCTTCCGCTCGGTGCTGATCCCGGTGATCACCATCCCGCTGTCGATGATCGGCGTGCTGTTCTTCATGCAGCTGATGGGCTACTCGATCAACCTGCTGACGCTGCTGGCGATGGTCCTGGCCATCGGCCTGGTGGTGGACGACGCCATCGTCGTGGTGGAGAACATCCACCGCCACATCGAGGAGGGCAAGACGCCGTTCGATGCCGCCATCGAGGGCGCCCGCGAGATCGCCGTGCCGGTGATCTCGATGACCATCACCCTGGCCGCGGTATACGCCCCCATTGGCTTCCTCGAGGGCCTGACCGGCGCGCTGTTCAAGGAGTTCGCCCTGACCCTGGCGGGCGCGGTGGTGATCTCCGGCGTGGTCGCCCTGACCCTGTCGCCGATGATGTGCTCCAAGCTGCTGCGCCACGAGGAAAATCCCTCGGGCCTGGCGCACAAGCTGGACATGATCTTCGACAAGCTCAAGCACCGCTACCAGAAGGCCCTGCACGGCACCCTCAACACCCGCCCGGTGGTGATCGTGTTCGGCGTGATCGTCATGTGCCTGATCCCCATCTTTCTCAAGTTCACCCACAGCGAACTGGCGCCGGAAGAGGACCAGGGCATCGTGTTCCTGTTCGCCAACGCGCCGCAGCCGACCAACCTGGACTACATGAACGCCTACACCGACCAGTTCGTGAAGATCTTCAAGGAGTTCCCCGAGTACTACTCGTCCTTCCAGATCAACGGCTTCGACGGCGTGCAGTCCGGCATCGGCGGCTTCCTGCTGACGCCCTGGGGCGAGCGCGACCGCACCCAGATGGAGCTGCTGCCGGAGGTCCAGGCCAAACTCAACGATATCCCCGGCCTGCAGATCTTCGGCTTCAACCTGCCGTCGCTGCCGGGCACCGGCGAGGGCCTGCCGTTCCAGTTCGTGATCAACACGCCGAACGACTACGAGTCGCTGCTGCAGGTGACCGAGCGGGTCAAGCAGCAGGCCATGGAGTCCGGCAAGTTCGCCTTCCTCAACGTCGACCTGGCGTTCGACAAGCCCGAGGTGGTGGTCGATATCGACCGCGCCAAGGCCGCGCAGATGGGCGTGTCGATGCAGGACCTGGGCGCCACCCTGGCCATCCTGCTCGGCGAGGGCGAGATCAACCGCTTCACCATCGACGGTCGCAGCTACAAGGTGATCGCCCAGGTCGAGCGGCCCTACCGGGACAACCCGGGCTGGCTGAGCAACTACTACGTCAAGAGCGAGAGCGGCGAGATGGTGCCGCTGGGCACCCTGATCAAGGTCAGTGATCGCGCCCGGCCGACCAAGCTCAAGCAGTTCCAGCAGCTCAACGCGGCGATCATCGAGGGCGTGCCGATCGTCAGCATGGGCGAGGCGGTGGAGACCGTGGCGCAGATCGCCCAGAAGGAGGCACCGCGCGGCTACACCTTCGACTACGCCGGCGCCTCGCGCCAGTACATTCAGGAGGGTAGCGCGCTGTACGTCACCTTCGCCCTGGCGATGGCGATCATCTTCCTGGTGCTGGCGGCGCAGTTCGAGAGCTTCCGCGACCCGCTGGTGATCCTGGTGACCGTGCCGCTGTCGATCTGCGGCGCGCTGATCCCGATCTTCCTCGGCTTCTCCAGCATGAACATCTACACCCAGGTGGGCCTGGTGACGCTGATCGGCCTGATCAGCAAGCACGGCATCCTGATCGTCGAGTTCGCCAACCAGCTGCGCCGCGACAAGGGCCTGTCGGTGCGCGACGCGATCGAGGAAGCCGCGTCGATCCGTCTGCGCCCGGTGCTGATGACCACCGCCGCCATGGTGTTCGGCATGGTGCCGCTGATCCTCGCCACCGGCGCGGGCGCGGTGAGCCGCTTCGACATCGGCCTGGTGATCGCCACCGGCATGTCCATCGGCACCCTGTTCACCCTGTTCGTGCTGCCCTGCGTGTACACCCTGCTGGCCAGCCCGGACAAGGCGCCGGCGGCCGTACCGGCCCACTGAGCCGCCCTCCCCCGGCGGCTCGAAAGGCTATGTACCCGTTATTCTGCTCTTGTGGGAGCGGCTGGGCGGCATTCCGATTGGCCGCGAAATTCGCGGATAAATCCGCTCCCACAAGGCATGCAACAACTAACGGGGACATAGCCACTCGAAAGCCGATGCCGGCGCAAACCGGCATCGGCTTTTTTCATGCGCCGCGCGTCCGCTGCCTAGGGTGTGAAAAAGCCGTCAATTGCTGCCGAACGGCGATGGCTCGGGGTATCTTTGCGCCACCTTTGCCGGCTGCCTGCCGAAGGAGCTTTCCATGCGCATCCTCCTGGTCGAGGACAACCGCGACATCCTGGCCAACATGGCCGACTACCTGCAGATCAAGGGCTACACCGTGGACTGCGCCCAGGACGGCCTGTCCGGGCTGCGCCTGGCCAGCAGCGAGCACTACGACCTGCTGGTGCTGGACATCATGCTGCCCGGCATCGACGGCTACACCCTCTGCCGGCGCCTGCGCGAAGAAGCGCGGCGCGACACGCCGGTGATCATGCTCACCGCCCGCGACCAGCTGAACGACCGGCTGCAGGGTTTCCAGGCGGGTGCCGACGACTACCTGATCAAGCCCTTCGCCCTCTCCGAACTGGCCGCGCGCATCGAGGCGGTGCTGCGCCGCAGCCTGGGCGGCGGCAAGCGGCTGCTGCAGGTGGGCGACCTCAGCTACGACCTCGACACCCTGGAGATCACCCGCGCCGACAAGCACCTCAAGCTGAACCCGGTGGGCCTCAAGCTGCTCGCGCTGCTGATGCAGAAGAGTCCGCACGTGGTGCGCCGCGAGGTGCTGGAAGAGGCGCTCTGGGGCGACGACTGCCCGGACAGCGACAGCCTGCGCAGCCATGTGCACCAGTTGCGCCAGGTGATCGACAAACCCTTCCCCCAGGCGCTGCTGCAGACCGTGCACGGCGTCGGCTACCGACTCGCGGAACCGGGCAATGGAGTTTAGGCAGAGCCTTTCGCGGCGCATCGTCATCGCCTTCGTGCTGATGACGGCCCTGGTCGGCGGCACCTTCGCCTTCGGCATCGTCGAGACCGTCCACCAGGTCGAGGAGCGGCTGATCTCCCAGGAGCTGAGCGGCGACCTCGGGCGTTTCCTGAAGATGGAGAGCATTTCCGACTGGCGCCACGAGCCGGAACCGGGCCAGCTCTTCTACTTCAGCGGTGGCCAGGGCGACTTCGCCCTGCCACCGGACCTGCAGGGGCTGTCGCTGGGGTTCCACGAGGTATTCCGCGGCGACAAGGCATTCCATGGATTCGTGCAGGTCGTCGACGGTCGCCGCTACGTGCTGCTGCAGGACCAGAGCGGCTTCGAGGACCGCGAGCAGTTGCTGTTCGCCGTGGTCCAGGTGGGCTTCCTGATCAGCCTCGCCCTGTCCGGCCTGCTCGGCTGGCTGCTGGCACGCAAGGTCATCGAGCCGGTGGTCCGGCTGTCACGCCAGGTACGTGCGCCCGAACAGCTGCTGGATGAAGCCCCGCGACTGGCGAAGGACTACGCCAGCGACGAGGTGGGCCAGCTCGCCGCCTCCTTCGATACCACGCTAGGGCTGCTGCGCCGCGCGCTGATGCGCGAGCGGCTGTTCACCAGCGACGTCAGCCATGAGCTGCGCACACCTCTCATGGTGCTGGCCAGCTCCTGCGAACTGCTGCTGGAAAGCTCCTGCCTGGACAACCGCGGCAGGACCCAGGTGCAGCGCATCGCCAACGCCTGCGAAGAAATGCGCGGTCTGGTGCAGACCTTCCTGACCCTGGCCCGTGCGCGCCAGGAAGATGCCGGCGGCACGCTCCGAGGCACCCTGGGCGAGGTCGCCGACGACCTGGTCGCGCAATGGCGGCCGGCCATCGAGGCCAAGGGACTGTCCTTCGACTACCAGCCGGAGCGGACCGGCGATCAGCGCTACAACGCACCGCTGCTGAAGTCGGTGCTGGGCAACCTGCTGCGCAACGCGCTGCACTACACCGAGCATGGACGCATCAGCCTGCGCCTGGACGAGCAGGGCTTCGTGGTCGAGGACAGTGGCGTGGGCATCCCCGCCGCCGAGCGCGAGGCGATGTTCCAGCCCTTCGTGCGCGGCGGCTCGGCCCGGGGAGAAGGACTCGGCCTGGGCCTGTCGCTGGTGCAGCGGATCTGCGAGAACCAGGGCTGGAGCGTGGAGCTGTCGGACGCCGAACCGAGGGGCTGCCGGTTCCAGGTTACCCTGATGGGCGGACACACCGTCTGACGGAAAAAGTTCCGCCCCACACCTCGTTCTGTCATATTCGCCCGGCAGTGTGAATCGCTCCCATTTCCACCCTGAACGCGACTCTACCGTTCGTCTGCCCGAACGGCGCACCAGTCCACCGTGTTCTAGCGTTTTCTGTGCAGTGCTTGGCAGTGCTTTCAAGGGGTTGCTTGAATGAAACTAGAAATCGCTCGAGGTATGTTCCTCGTAGGTGCCCTTGGCGTCACCGCCCTGGCCGCGGCGGCCTGGCAGGAGCCTGGCCCGCAGGTGCTGGACGCCATCAGCTGTGCCAAGCAGCAATGTCCGGCGGTTTCCACCCGCCACGGCAGCCTTGCCGCGGCCGACGTGAACGGCGACAACCTGCTGCTGCTGATGGTGGGCCTCTCCCACGCCCTGAAGGGCGAGCAGTAGCCCCACTTGTCCTGTAGGGTGCGCCACGCGCACCGGCAAGCCTGCACACAGCCCCGGTGTGGCGCCCCCACACCACATCGCTCCATGGGCACACATGGCCCACATGTCCCCGTTACGTGTTGCTGGCGCAATCCTGCTTTATGTGGGAGCGGCGCGACATTCCGATTGGCCGCGACATTCGCGGATAAATCCTCTCCCACAAGGTGTGCAGCAACCAACGGGACATACCAAAAGAAAAGCCCCGCCTGGAACCAGGCGGGGCTTTTTCGTTTCAGCTCGGGGAGCTGGTCGGCTTACATCATGCCGCCCATGCCACCCATGCCGCCCATGTCAGGCATGGCCGGAGCGGCCTTGTCTTCCGGGATGTCGGCGACCATCGCCTCGGTGGTGATCATCAGACCGCCGATGGAGGCAGCAGCCTGCAGGGCGGAACGGGTGACCTTGGCCGGGTCCAGGATGCCCATCTCGATCATGTCGCCATAGGTGTCGGTGGCAGCGTTGAAGCCGTAGTTGCCGGAACCGCTCTTCACCTTGTCGACCACCACGCTCGGCTCGCCGCCGGCGTTAGCGACGATCTGGCGCAGCGGAGACTCGACGGCGCGACGCAGCAGGGCGATACCGACGTCCTGATCCTCATTGTCGCCCTTCAGGCCGTCGATGGCTTGCAGGGCACGTACCAGGGCGACACCGCCGCCAGGCACCACGCCTTCTTCCACTGCGGCGCGGGTCGCGTGCAGGGCGTCTTCGACACGGGCCTTCTTCTCTTTCATCTCGACTTCGGTGGCAGCGCCGACCTTGATCACGGCAACACCACCGGCCAGCTTGGCCAGACGCTCTTGCAGCTTCTCCTTGTCGTAGTCGGAAGAGGTCTCTTCGACCTGCTTGCGGATCTGCGCAACACGAGCCTCGATGTCAGCCTGAGCGCCGGCACCGTCGATGATGGTGGTGTTTTCCTTGTTCAGCACGACGCGCTTGGCGTTACCCAGGTGCTCCAGGGTGGCGCCTTCCAGCGACAGGCCGACTTCCTCGGAAATCACGGTACCGCCGGTCAGGATGGCGATGTCCTGCAGCATGGCCTTGCGACGGTCGCCGAAGCCCGGAGCCTTGACGGCCGCGACCTTGACGATGCCACGCATGTTGTTGACCACCAGAGTGGCCAGGGCTTCGCCTTCCACGTCTTCGGCGACGATCAGCAGCGGACGACCGGACTTGGCGACGGCTTCCAGCACCGGCAGCAGTTCGCGGATGTTGGAGATCTTCTTGTCCACCAGCAGCAGCAGCGGGCCTTCCAGCTCGGCGACCATGGTGTCCGGCTTGTTGATGAAGTACGGGGACAGGTAGCCACGGTCGAACTGCATGCCTTCGACGACGGACAGTTCGTTTTCCAGGCCCGAGCCTTCTTCAACGGTGATCACGCCTTCCTTGCCGACCTTCTCCATGGCCTCGGCGATGATGTCGCCGATGGAGTTGTCGGAGTTGGCGGAGATGGTGCCTACCTGGGCGATGGCCTTGGTGTCGGCGCACGGCTTGGACAGCTCCTTCAGCTGGGCGACGATGGCCGCGGTGGCCTTGTCGATGCCGCGCTTGAGGTCCATCGGGTTCATGCCGGCGGCGACGGATTTCAGGCCTTCGTTGACGATGGCCTGGGCCAGAACGGTGGCGGTGGTGGTGCCGTCACCGGCGGCGTCGTTGGCCTTGGAGGCGACGTCCTTGACCAGCTGGGCGCCCATGTTCTCGAACTTGTCCTTCAGCTCGATCTCCTTGGCGACAGAGACGCCGTCCTTGGTGATCAGCGGAGCGCCGAAGCTGCGGTCCAGGACCACGTTGCGGCCTTTCGGGCCGAGGGTCGCTTTTACCGCGTCGGCCAGGACGTTGACGCCGACCAGCATCTTCTTGCGAGCGGAATCGCCGAATTTGACTTCTTTAGCAGCCATGGTGGTTGTTCCTCAATTCTTGGTTAAACGGAGATTCGCGGGGATCAGGCTTCGACGACGGCGAGGATTTCATGCTCGCCCATCACCAGCAGGTCTTCGCCGTCGACCTTGACGGTGTTGCTGCCGGAGTACGGGCCGAACACCACCTTGTCACCGACCTTGACGGCCAGCGGACGGACTTCGCCGTTGTCCAGAACCTTGCCGGTACCGACGGCGACGACTTCACCCTGGTTCGGCTTCTCGGCGGCCGAACCCGGCAGCACGATGCCGCCAGCGGTCTTGGTCTCTTCTTCGCTACGACGGATGACGACGCGGTCATGCAGAGGACGAAGCTTCATTGTCGATCTCTCCTGAGTCAGTTGTTTTCACTGGCCGGCGACTGCGCCGGCGGGTTTAGGCAATGTCCGGCGGGGCCGGATTGCGGCACGCTCGGGGCGCACCGCGGAAAAGTGTTCCACCGAAGCGGCAGAAACCTTGCGGTGAACGCTAGATAGGGGCGCTCAAGGGTATTTCAAGGGCGGACGGTGAAAAATTTTATGGCCGCCGGGTGCGCGGTGCGCACCGATGGGCCTCAATCGCGGCGCTGGTACTCGCCCTCGATCACGTGCGGATGGGTCTGGCCGGACTGCGCCTGGGGATCATCGAAGAAGGCACGCTGGCGCAGAGCCTGCTCCTGGGCACGGCGCTGCAGGCGGCCGATCATCAGGCGACGGGTGAAGGGAATCAGGCAGAGCAGGCCGAACACGTCGCTGATGAGGCCCGGCAGCAGCAGCAGGCCGCCACCTACGGCGATCAGCAGCCCCTCGAACATCTCCTGCTCGGGCATCTCGCCGCGCGCCAGCTTCTCGCGCGCACGCCAGGCGGTGGCGACACCGGCCACCCGCAGCAGGATGCTGCCGAGCACCGCCGTGCCGATGACCAGCAGCAGGGTGGGCAGCACGCCGATGGCGCTGCCGACCTTGATCAGCACGGCCAGCTCAATGATCGGGAACAGCAGGAACAGAAAGAGAAAAGCGCGCATCGCAGAGTCCTTGGCGGAAGAACGGCTTCCGATAGGGAGGAAGTATGGGGCCGCAGGCTGAATTCAACCTGAAACCGGCCCGACGGTCGGCCAGGTCTCGGCGCGAGCCAGCAGTACCAGGGCCTGGCGCACGGCACCCGGGTTGTTACAGGATGTTGGAAAGGCCAGCCAGTGGAGCGCCTTGCCGATACGCAGGTGGAAACCCTCGTTGTCGATGCCGACCAGTCGCGCCGGCTCGTGGTCCGGCAGGCCGGCCAGCTGTACGTAATGGGCGATGGCGCTGGCGTGGTCGTCGTTCATGTGTTCGACCATGCCGCGCTCGGCTTCGCCCGCGTGCGGGTTGGCCAGGTTCACATCCTGCAGCCAGTGGATGGCGCCGAAGCCGCCGATGAAACGACAGCGCACCGGCTCCAGCACCCAGAAATCGAAGTCATGGGCGCTATGATAGTCGCGCGACTCGGGGAAATAGCGGTAGTAGCGCTCGGCGGCGGCCTCGATATCGGCCGGCGCTTGCAACTGCCGGGCCTCGGCCAGCAGGGTCAGGCGCCCGGCGGCCTGCACGTCCTCGGCGCCACGTTCGCCAACCAGCAGCGAACACTTGGCATCCTTCTGCAGGTTGTGAGTGTGCTGGGCGATGCGGCTGATCAGGATCAGTGGTCGACCCTGCCCATCCAGGCAATAGGGCACCACCGATCCGAAAGGGAAGCCCGGCATGCTCTTGGAATGGGTGGAAAGCACGCCCCGGTATTCCTTGAGCAGCAATTCTCGGGCATTCTTTTCCGCCGTCATGCTCAATTTATGACTCCTCGCTGAGAATTCGTCGAAAACAAAACGGAAAGGCGCCCGGAATAACCGTGGCGCCAGCGAGGCCATCTGCCAGACCTTCGAGGAGTAGTGTTATGGAACTCAAAGACAAAGTCATCATCATCACCGGCGGCTGCCAGGGCCTGGGCCGCGCCATGGGCGAGTACCTGGCCGCGCGCGGCGCCCGGCTGGCGCTGGTCGACCTGAACCAGGAGAAGCTGGACGAAGCCGTGGCCGCCTGCAAGGCCGCCGGCGGCGACGCCCGCGCCTACCTGTGCAACGTGGCCAACGAGGAGCAGGTGACCCACATGGTCGCCCAGGTGGCCGAGGACTTCGGCGCCATCAACGGCCTGGTCAACAACGCCGGCATCCTGCGCGACGGCCTGACCATCAAGGTCAAGGACGGCGAGATGACCAAGATGAGCCTGGCCCAGTGGCAGTCTGTGATCGACGTCAACCTGACCGGCGTGTTCCTGTGCACCCGCGAAGTGGCGGCGAAGATGATCGAGCTGAAGAACCAGGGCGCGATCGTCAACATCTCCTCCATCTCACGCGCCGGCAACATGGGCCAGGCCAACTACTCCGCGGCCAAGGCCGGCGTCGCCGCCGACACCGTGGTATGGGCCAAGGAACTGGCGCGCTACGGCATCCGCGTGGCCGGCGTCGCTCCTGGCTTCATCGAGACCGAGATGACCGGCGGCATGAAGCCGGAAGCCCTGGAGAAGATGACCTCCGGCATCCCGCTGCGCCGCATGGGCAAGCCGGCCGAGATCGCCCACTCGGTGGCCTACATCCTGGAAAACGACTACTACACCGGTCGCATCCTCGAGCTGGACGGCGGCCTGCGCCTGTAACCGCAGCGGAGCCCCGCCCTGGCGGGGCTCCAACTCTCTCCCCCTCCCCCGATTCTCCCCGCCCTACCCGGCTCGATAATGGCTGGGCGCCTTGCCCGTCCACTTGAGAAAGGCCCGGCGGAAGTTGGACGGATCGCTGAAGCCCAGCAACTGGGCGATCTCGAACAGCGGCAGGTGGGTGGTCTCCAGATACTGCAGGGCCAGCCGCTTGCGCACTTCGTCGAGCACCTGCTGGTAGCTGGTGCCGGCCGCCGCCAGATGGCGACGCAGGCTGCGGCCGCTGGTGTGCAGCGCCTGGGCGGCGCTGTCCAGGCTGGGAAAGTCGCCGGGGCGCGCCAGCAACAGGCGCCGCAGGCGGCTGAGCAATCCTTCCTGCACATCCAGGGTGGCCAGCAGGGCCTCGCACTGCTGCTCGCACATCTGCATGGTGGCCGGATTGGCCAGGGCCATGGGCCGGTTCAGGTAGTGGCGTGGCAGGCGGAACCAGTGCCAGGGCTGGTCGAACTGAGGCTGCACGGCGAAGGCCTCCAGATAGCGCTCGGCGTGCCCCGGCGCGGGGAAGGTGAAGCCGACCTCGATGCCCATCGGCCGCTCGCCCAGGAGGAACTGGGCGATGGCATACAGGCTGCCGAACAGGCCCTCGGCGGCGAACCGGCCGAGCATGCCGAGCGGGATCGACTCGCTGGCGCGCAGCTCCAGCCAGTCCGCGCTTTCCACCAGTTCCAGATCGAAGGTCAGGCCCAGCACCCGGTAGTACTTGAGCGCGAACTGCACGGCGCGGCCCAGGTTGGCGCTGGACAGCAGGGCATAGCCGAGAATCCCGTGGGTCGAGGCGTTCAGGCGCAGCCCGAGCAGCAGGCCCAATGCCGGCTCGTCGCAGAGCGACAGCGCGGCGCCGGCCAGTTGATGAAAGTCGGCGAGAGAGAGCCTGCCGGTCGGATTGTGCAGCAGCTCCGCACGCAGCCCGGCGACGGACAGCAGGTGCTCGCGGGCGACGCCGAACTCGCCGGCGAGCTGCAGCAGCGCCTCGGCGTAGGTGATCGGCACGAGTTCCGAATGCAGGGTCAGGGGTTTGCTCATGTCCTGCTCGTCCGCCACTGGCCGGATATGACCTGAAGAATGGCTGAAGATAACCTTGTTCCGGAAAAGCCGGCAAGCCCATAGTCGGAACATCGATAACAACAAGATGGGAGGCCGCATGCACTGCCCCACCCCGCACGACCTGCTGATCAAACCGCGCCAGCCGGAATTCGCCTTTCCCTCGCCCTGGGTGCGCCACTGGCATGGCGGCGACGCATTCAAGAGCCACTTCTTCGATGCCATGTCGCTGCTGTTCCCCGACGGCGAGCGCTTCTTCATCGATTCGGTGCGCGCCTACCGGGACCAGGTGACCGACCCGCACCAGCAGGCGCAGATTCGCGGCTTCATCGGCCAGGAAGCCCACCACAGCCGCGAGCACCAGCACTACAGCGACGCCCTGCGCGATATCGGCTACGACCTGGACTATCTGGAGCGGCGCCTGAAGAGGCGCCTGGCCTTCGTTCGCAAGCACCTGCCGCCCAAGGTGCACCTGGCCGCCACCACCGCCGTTGAGCACCTGACGGCGATCATGGCTGACGCGATCCTGCAGAACCCGGACTGGCTGGCCGGCGCCGATCCCGACATGGCCCGCCTGTGGCGCTGGCATGCGCTGGAAGAGAGCGAACACAAGGCGGTGGCCTTCGACCTCTACCAGCAGGTCTGCGGCAAGACCTGGCTGCGCCGCCGCGCCATGCTGCAGAGCACTTTCTTCTTCACCCTGGACACGTTCAAGGGCCTGGTGCACATGCTGCGCCGCGACGGCCTGCTGGCGAGCTGGCGGGTGTGGAAGGACGGCCTGGCCTGGCTATGGGGCAGTCGCGGCATCCTCCGACCGCTGGTGCGCGCCTACCTCGACTTCTACCGGGCGGACTTCCACCCCTGGCAGCACGACAACCTGCAACTGATCCTGGAGAGACGCCGGGAGTTCGACCTGCCCGCCGAGGTCAGCTGATCAGCCCGAGCCCCTTGGCCCGGGCCACCGCCTGGGTCCGCCGCTCGACACCGAGCTTGCTGTTGATGTGGCGTGCATGGGTCTTGACCGTGTGCAGGGAGATGAACAGCCGCTCGCTGATTTCCTGATTGGAACAGCCCAGGGCGATCAGCCTCAGCACCGCCAGTTCGCGGGTGCTGAGCGCCTCGGCCGCACCGACGGGCAAGGACTCCACTTCCTGATCCCCCGGCAACCACTGCAGCAATTCTTCGCCGAGCGGCGTGGGGCGCACGGTCTGCAACTGCGCGCGCAACCAGGCCGGCTGGTGGACGAGCAGCTCGTAGAACGGTAGCAGGGCACCGCCGCCACCGGCTTCCAGACTGCTCGCCAGTTGCTGCTGGGCATCGCGCTCGCGCCCCCCGGCATACAGCAACATGCTCAGCTGGACCTGGGCGAACACGGCCATCAACTGCCCGCCCTGGGCCTGGGCACGCTGCAGCAATGCGCGCAGGCGCCGCTCCGCCGCCTCCGGCTCGCCCTGGCGCCGCTCCAGGGCCGCCTGCTGCAACTCGATGTGCAGCGACAGCTGGGGATGAAACTCCGGCGCACAGGCTGCCTGCTCACCGCCGTAGGTCTCGGCCAGGCGCAGGAGCCAGGCGTTGGCCAGGTCGACCTGGCCCTGGCTGAGCCACAGCTCGCACTTGGTCACCGTGATCATCGCCAGGTAGTACACCGGCGGGATGTCCCACACGTGCATCAGGCGCTCGGCCTCGGCCAGGTGGGCGAACGCCTCGTTGAACCGCCCCACCCTGCCCTCCTCGCTCGCCAGGAAGCAGTAGCCCACCAGCAGGCTGATATCGCGGCAGCCACGGGCCTCGGCGATACCGGCCTGGATGCGCGCGCGGGCTTCCTCCGGGCGCAGGCGCAGGCAGAGCAGGAGCCCCTCGTACAGGGACAGGCGCGCGCGCACCGCGTAGACCCGCCGCGACGACAGATCATTCAGGCGGTCCAGGCCGGTGCGCACTTCCTCCAGCGCGCGCACTATCTCGCCGCGGGCCAGCAGGACCCGGGCGCGGCCGTAGTGACAGAAAGCCTCGAACAGCGGGTTCTCCTGCCGCTGGGCCAGCTCCAGGGCCTCGCGGTTGAGGCCGCGGGCGCGCCACAGGTCGCCGCGCACCACCGCCAGGTTGGCCAGCGTGGCGAGACACAGCAGGCGCGCGCCGTAATGCTGGGTGGCCGCTCCGGCCAGCGACTGGGTGCAATAGAGTTCAGCCCTCTCGCTGTCGCCGCGGCCACGGGCGATCACACCGCTGACGGCCAGCCATTGCGTCATCAGGGACTGCTGCTCCGCCGGGCTGGGCGCAGGCAGGAAGCGTTCGAGATGGCCGACCAGCTGCTCGGCCGCATCCAGCTGGCAGGCCAGGGCCAGCGCCCAGCCGTACAGCAGGATCAGGCGCGGCGAACTGGTCAGCAGGCTGTCGGGCAGGTCCATCTTCCAGCGCAGCAGCATGGCGACGTTCTGCTCGGCGAGCAGCTGCTCCTCGGACAGGTTCTGCACCAGGCTGGCCGCCACGTCGGGGTGGCCGGCACGCAGCGCCTGTTCGATCGCTTCGTCCAGTTGGCCCTGGCCACTGAACCAGCGGCAGGCGCGCAGATGCAGGCGCGTCTGCTGGCTGGCCGGATTGGCCCGCAGCAGGTCGGAGAATAGGTGGTGATAGCGGAACCAGCGGCCCTGGTCGTCGAGGGGTACCAGGAACACCTGGTGGGCCTGCAGGTGCTGGAGGATGGCGGCGCTGTCGTGGCTGTCGCGCACCGCATCGCACAGCTCGGCGCAGAAGCGCTCCAGGCAGGCGGTGTCGTAGAGAAAGGCCTGCAGTTCGGGACTCTGGCGCTCGATCACCTCTTCCAGCAGGTAATCGCGGACCATGCCCTGGGCGCCACTCAGGACACACTCACCGCCGGCGGACGTCAGCAACCACAGGCGCAGGCCGGCGACCCAGCCCTCGCTGCGCTGCAGCAGGCTGTCCAGCAGCTCGCCGGGCAGCTCGGCACCCTGGGCCAGGAGCAGTTCGCGGGTCTCGTCCAGGGTCAGGCGCAGGTCCTGCTCCTGCAGCTCCAGCAACTGGCGCGACAGGCGCAGGCGGGCCAGGTGCCAGTCGGGGCGCTGGCGACTGGTGACGAGCACCAGCATGCCGGGCGGCAGGTGGTTGAGGAAGAACTGCAGGCAGCGGTCCAGCACCGGTCCCTGGGCCAGGTGGTAGTCGTCCAGCACCAGCAACAGCGGGCTACCGGGATCGAGCACCCTGCCCAGGTCGTCGAGGAGTCCGTCCAGCAGCTCCTCGAAGGCGAAGGGCTGGTGGCGCTGGCGCATCTTCAGCAGGCCCAGCGCCTCGTCGCCGAGCCGAGGGAAATGCTGGCGCACGCCCTCCAGCAGACGCTCGAGAAACCGCCCCGGATCGCTGTCCCGGCCATTGAGAGCGAGCCAGAGACTCCGCCAGCCGGCCGGCAGTCCCTCGCAGAACTCGATGGCCAGGGAGCTCTTGCCGAAACCGGCGGGCGCGGTGACCAGCAACAGGCGCCCCGCCATCCCTTCCTCCAGGCGCTGGCACAGCCGCGGACGGCGTACATGGCCTTCGGGCAGGGGAGGACGAAAGAATCGCCCCTCGCCGGTGACCACCGGAAAGCTGGCGAAAGGTGTGGAGCGGGACAGATCGGTCACGAGGGTGGTCGGCATCCGGGAGCGCGAATTGTCCGCAGCCTATCCCCTCCCACCTCGCATTTGAAGCCCGGGCAGGCCTCCGAAACAAAAAAGTGCCGGGAGCACTTTTCCGATGCCGCCCTCCGAAGGCGGATGGCGGCCATGAATAGCAGCCACAAAAAAGCCGGCACGAGGCCGGCTTCTTCGAGTGCAGCGGAGATTAACGCACGCCGGCCTGACGCAGGGCTGCCGGGGTGAAGTCGGTGGTCGCGGCCTTGTAGCCGAAATCGTAGGCCTTCTTCTCCTCGTTCTTCATGCCCAGGGCCAGGTAGCGGCCGGAGATCACGTCGTAGAGGGTTTCCACGGTGTACCACGGCACTTGCTTGTCGTAGTAGTACTGGGAATGGGCCTCGGCAACGCGCCACAGGGAGCCACGACCGTCGTAGTGGTCGATCACCACGGCTTGCCAGGTGTCCTCGTCGATGTACATGTCACGCTTGGCGTAGATGTGACGCTCGCCTGCCTTCAGGGTGGCGGTCACCTGCCAGACGCGGTGCAGCTCGTAGCGGGTCAGGTCCTGGTTGATGTGGCCGGCCTTGATCACATCGGCGTATTTCAGCTTCGGCGAGTCGAGGTCGTAGGAGTTGTACGGGATGTAGATTTCCTTCTTGCCCACCAGCTTCCAGTCGTAGCGATCCGGAGCGCCGTTGTACATGTCCAGGTTGTCCGAGGTACGCAGACCGTCGGCGGCGGTACCCGGGCCGTCGTACGACACCTGCGGCGCGCGGCGCACGCGGCGCTGACCGGCGTTGTACAGCCACGCCAGACGCGGCTCCTTCACCTGGTTCAGGGTCTCGTGCACCAGCAGGACGTTACCGGCCAGACGCGCGGGCGCGGTCACGCGCTGCTTGAAGTAGAACAGGATGTTGCTCGGCTTGCTCGGATCGTAGTCGGTCAGGCTGGTCGGGAAGACGAATTCATCCTGGAAGTACACCAGGCTGAACGAGCCGTTCGCCTGCGGGGTGGCCTGGGTCACCAGGCGACGCACGCTGCCGCCGCGATAGCGGGTGATCTGGTTCCAGACCACTTCCAGGCCGTTCTGCGGGATCGGGAACGGGTTGGCGGTCTTGAAGTTCTCCAGACCGTTGCCGCCCTCTACCAGCTTGGTATTGGTGGCGTTGTGCTTGGTGTCGTCCAGCACGTTCTGCGGCAGGGTCGCGGAACGGTGGGTGGTGTACACCGGCATCTTGTAGGTGTCCGGGTAGCGCTTGAACATTGCCAGCTGGCCAGGGGTCAGCTTGTCCTTGTACTGCTCGACGTTCTGCGCGGTGATGGTGAACTGCGGCTTCTCGTTGGCGAACGGGTTGGACAGGAAGCCCTTGTCGTCGGCGGTGCCCGCGTTCTGCGGCAGGCCGCCGGTCCACTCGGGGATGGTGCCATCGGCATTGCCGGCCTTCTCGGCGCCGACCGGGGTCAGGGTGGTGCCGAGCTTGGCGGCTTCGTCGGCGGAAACGGCAGCCATTACGCTGGTGGCCAGTATGGACAGCGCCAGCGCACCGGATTGCAGCAGGTATTTAGTTGTTTTCATGTGCATACGTTCCTAATGGTTCTATTCCGTCAGAAGTTCACGCCAAGGCTCAACGCAACGAAGTCGCGGTCGATGTTGGTGTTGTACTCGCCACCGAAGAAGTCGGTGTAGGACAGGCTGGCGGTGTAGGTATTCTGGTACTCGGCGTCCACGCCGATGCTGATGGCCTTGCTGCCTTCGTTGAAGGTCGGGCTGTAGCCATCCACGTCGTGAGACCAGGACAGGTTGGGCTTCAGGTTCACACCGGCGAAGACGTCGTTGTAGTCCAGGCTGGCGCGAACGCGGTAACCCCAGGAGGTATTGGTGAAGTAGCCCTTGCTGTTGCACTCGTCCGGGTTGGCGGTGTTGGCGATACCGGTGCAGAGGCTGTTGGTAGGCAGTACGCCAGAGCCGTATTCGGGCGCACGACCGAAGCGCAGTTCGTTCTGCCCCAGGTTGCTCACGTGGGTATAACCGACCTCACCAACCAGGGTCAGACGCTCGGCGAACAGCACCTGATCGACGAACTGGGTGACGGTGACCTGGGCCTGGGTCATCGGCTTGCGCACGTAACCCTTGATCTGCTCGCCGTCACCGAACGCGGCGTGGCCGCTGGTGAAGATCGGGCTGTTGGTGGAGACGCCCAGCGCCTGGGCCACCGGGCCCTGGGCAATGGAGGCCAGGGTCAGGTCGAAGGTGTTGAGCTGCATCGGCATGTTCGGCCGATAGCTCAGTTCACCGGACACTGCGGTGGAGCCGACGTTGGTGGAGAAGCTCACGCCGTGCAGGCGGATGTCTTCCGGGTAGTCCAGGTGGTACTTGGCATACAGCTCGCCAGTGGCGGGATTTTCCACCGAGCCGGGGCTCAGGTAGATATCCCGGCCGGACTGGAAGGACAGGTTGGGTGTCCGGCTGTGGTAGTTCATGGTGTAGAAGCCGAACTCGGTATCGTTCAGCTCCGGCGAGAACCAGCGAATGGCCACGCCCCACTGGCCGCTGTCGCGGGCATCGTTGTCGCCGGTGCGGCCGACGTAGCGGTAGCCGGCGCCGCCGGGACCGTCGAAGTCGCTGCCAAGCACGGCCAGGCGATCGGTACAGCCGTCAGCCACCACGTCGAGCGAGAAGAAGGTGCCGCAGTTGTCGACGACCGACTGGTCCCACTCCAGCTGGTAGAAGGCCTCGGCCGAGACGTTGTCGGTCAGGCTCTGGGAAACGTAGAACATGTTGACCGGGATCAGGCCTTCCTTGATCTCGGCGCCCGGACGGCGGAACGCGGCTACGTCGACGGGGTTGATGGAGTTGACGGAGTTGAAGATGAAGGTGCTCTCACCCCAGCTCACCACCTGCTTGCCCAGGCGCACACTGCCCGGCTGATCCGCCAGGGTGTAGTTGTGGTAGAGGAAGGCGTCGAGCAGCTGCACGCCGGAGGCCTGGGCAGCTTCCTTGCGATTGTGGTCGTCAATGTCGTACAGCAGGCGGTGCTCGTCCTTCAGCTCGAAGTCGTACCAGTACTTGCCACGGACGAAGACGCCGGTATCCCCGTATTTCAGCTCGAGGTCGTGGATGCCCTTGAAGATCTTGGAGAAGGTCTCGCCTTTCTTGAAGTTCAGGCGGCCATCGTCACCGGTCTGGGAGGAGGCGGAGCCCCCGTTGCGCTGACCGACCAGCGAAGGATCCGCGTTGCGCACCGACCAGCTGGCACCAACGGACATGGAGGAATCGAGCTGACCTTCGATCTCCCCGATGTTGAAGGTGACGCCGAATGCCGGGGCAGCGAGGGTTGAGGCGAGGCTGACTGCCAGAGGCAGTTTGGCCATGCGCCAGAACGGTTTATGGGTTGTCATCGACGCTACTCCATTGTTTTTTTGTTATGGATGCTGCGGACTATATCCAGCGCCCCCCGAGGCTTGATCCCCCGAAAGTGTGATTTCCAGCCCCCAACCTCTCTAGACCGGCCGGTCACGCGATGCGTCCCCGGCCGGGTTGACACCCGACAGCAATTTACAAGCCAAGCGTTTGCTCGGGTTCGTGGCGAAAAGGGGGTAATCCCTTCCGCTCCGGTCTCACAGCGTAGACAAAAATGCGCTGCCGGCCTCTTGCCACTGCGCGATATCCACACGGATGCGTTTCTTGTCCAGCTTGCCCACACTAGTTTTGGGAATATCGGTAACAATCGCGATCTGAGTGGGTATCGCCCACTTGTTGATGTGCCCCTGCTCCACGAATGGCTTGAGATGCTCCTTGAGCAGCTTGGCATCCAGGCCCTGGTCGTCACGCAGCACCAGCAGGGCGAAGGGACGCTCGCCCCACTGCGGGTCGGGCACGCCGACCACGGCGACTTCGCGCACCGCCGGGTGACGGCTGATCAGGTCCTCCAGCTCCAGCGAGGACAGCCATTCGCCGCCGGTCTTGATCACGTCCTTGATGCGGTCGCGGATGTCGATGAAGCCGAACTCGTCCAGCGTCGCCACGTCGCCGGTATGCAGCCAGCCGTGTTCCCACAGCTCGGCGCTCTTCTCCGGCTCGTTGAAGTAGCCCATGGTCAGCCACGGCGCGCGCAGCACCAGTTCGCCCTGGGTCTCGCCGTCGGCCGGCAGCAGCTGGCCGTCCGGCCCCATCAGCGCGGCCTCCACCAGCGGAACCGGCACGCCCGCCTTGATCCGGTAGGTGATCTGCTCGTTCTCGCTACCTGCCTTGAGTTCGTCGTTGATGTGGGCGCACGAGATCAGCGGGCAGGTCTCGGACATGCCGTAGGCCGCGGTGAGCTGGATGCCCCTGGCCTTGGCCGCGTCGTACAGCGCGCGGTTCAGCGCGCTACCGCCGATGATGATGCGCCAGTCGCCGAAGTCGACGCCCTGGGCCGACTTGGCGTTGAGCACCATCTGCAGGATGGTCGGTACGCAGTGGGAGAAGGTGACCTTCTCCTTCTGCCACAGCTGGACCAACAGCTCGGGGTCATAGCGCCCCGGATACACCTGCTTGATACCGAGCATGGTGGCGACGTAGGGAATGCCCCAGGCATGCACGTGGAACATCGGGGTGATCGGCATGTACACGTCGTCGGAGCCGAGCAGGCGCACGCTGTCCAGGCTGCCGAGCACGCTGGCCTCGGCCAGGGTGTGCAGCACCAGCTGACGGTGGGTGAAATACACCCCCTTGGGGTTACCGGTGGTGCCGGTGGTGTAGAAGGTGGTCGCCACCGAATTCTCGTCGAAGTCCGGGAAATCGTACTTCGGGCTGGCCGCAGCCAGCAGGCTCTCGTACTCGCCGACCAGGTTGGGCAGGTCGGCGGTCTTCTCGGCGCCATCGGTGAGCAGCAGGGTCTTCTCGACCGTGGTCAGCTGGCCCTCGACCGCCTTGTACAGCGGCAGGAACTCGCTGTTGACCAGGACGAACCGGTCCTCGGCGTGGTTCATGGTGTAGAGGATCTGGTCGGCCGACAGGCGAATGTTGATGGTGTGCAGCACCGCGCCGATCATGGGGATGGCGAACATGCATTCCAGGTAGCGGTGGCTGTCCCAGTCCATCACCGCCACGGTGTCGCCGGCCTTCACGCCCGCCTCGGTCAGCACGTTGGCCAGGCGCGCCACCCGCTCGTTGAAGGTGGCGTAGCTGTAGCGCAGCTGGTCACGGTAGACGATCTCGCGGGTCTTCTCGTAACGGCTGCCGGAGAGCAGCAGGCGCTTGATCAGCAGGGGCGCCTGGTGGGCGCGTTCGGTCGGGGGGATGACACGGGTCTGCAACATGGCTGGTAACCTGTTTTCTTGGAGTTGTCTTGTCGGGGGCCAATCTAGAACCGCTCTGGCTCCGACTTAATCCACCCAAAGAATGATTTTTCGCGTGACCGGTCACCCACCTTCGGTCACGAAGTAGAATCGACTCATACCCGCCGTTCCCGGCCCTACTTCTGCAGAGGTAATACTTCAATGTCCGATATCGTCATCGTCAGCGGAGCCCGTACCCCCATGGGCGGTTTCCAGGGCAGCCTGTCCGGGGTGCCCGCCGTCGACCTGGGAGCCGCCGCCATTCGCGAAGCGGTGAGCCGCGCCGGCATCCAGCCGGGCGATGTGCAGGAAGTGATCATGGGCTGCGTGCTGCCCGCCGGCCTCAAGCAGGGCCCGGCCCGCCAGGCCGCACTGAACGCCGGCCTGCCCTCGGCCACGGGCTGCACCACCGTCAACAAGCTGTGCGGCTCGGGCATGAAGGCAGTGATGCTGGCCCACGACCTGCTCAAGGCCGGCACCAACGAGGTGATGGTCGCCGGCGGCATGGAGAGCATGTCCAACGCGCCCTATGTCCTCGAGAAGGCCCGCACCGGCCTGCGCATGGGCCACGGCGAGATCAAGGACCACATGTTCCTCGACGGCCTGGAAGACGCCCGCACCGGCCGCCTGATGGGCTCCTTCGCCCAGGAGACCGCCGACAAGTACGGCATCACCCGCGAGGAGATGGACGCCTACGCCATCGAGTCGCTCAAGCGCGCCCAGGCGGCGATCCAGAGCGGCGACCTGGCCGGCGAGATCGTCCCGGTCACCGTCACCAGCCGCAAGGGCGAGGTGGTGGTGAAGGACGACGAGCAACCGCTGACCGCCAACCTGGACAAGATCCCGGGCCTCAGGCCGGCGTTCCGGAAGGACGGCACCATCACCGCCGCCAACGCCAGCTCCATCTCCGACGGCGCCAGCGCCCTGGTCCTGATGACCGCCGAGGAAGCGGCCCGGCGCGGCCTCAAGCCGCTGGCCAGGATCGTCGGCCACGCCACCCAGAGCCAGGACCCGAGCGAATTCACCATCGCCCCCATCGGCGCGATGAGCAACCTGTTCAAGAAGACCGGCTGGAGCAAGGACGACGTCGACCTCTACGAGATCAACGAAGCCTTCGCCATGGTCACCATGCTGGCCATGCGCGAACACGGCCTGGACCACGCCAAGGTCAACGTCTTCGGCGGCGCCTGCGCCCAGGGCCACCCGGTCGGCTCCACCGGCTCGCGCCTGATCATCACCCTGATCAACGCGCTGCAGAAGAAGGGCGGCAAGCGCGGCGTCGCCTCCCTGTGCATCGGCGGCGGCGAGGCCACTGCGGTGGCCATCGAACTGCTGTAACGCAGAGGCTCTCTCCGGTCACCCACAGGGCGCGGTCATCACCGCGCCCTGTGCGTTTCAGGCCGGGACTCTGACGGGTGCCGGCTGGCCGGTGCGGGGAAACGCCAGCGCCGCGACGAAGGTCAGCGCGGCGAACGCCGCCAGCACCGCGTACAACCCGGCCAGTCCCTGACGCGGCTCGACGAAGGCGATCAGCGGGATCGCCGCCGCGCTGGCGCCGAAGGACAGGAAGTAGCGCAGGGCGAACACCCGCGACTGCCACTGCGGCGCGACGAACTGGGCGACCATCGCGTCGTTCACCGTGACCTGGCCGAACACCGCGAACATCAACCCAGCCCCGGCGGCGACCAGCCCCCAGCCCTCGGCCTGGGTCAGCGCCAGCAACAACGGAGCCTGCACCAGGGTCAGCACCACGAACGGCGCCTTCAAACTGAAGCGGTCCAGCAGACGCCCCATGATCAACTGCGCCACCGCGCCAAAGGCATAGGCCAGGCTGACGATCAGGCCGAGCCGCTGTGGCGATGCCGACCAGGCGCCCAGCCCCGCTTCGAACAGCTTCGGATAGGTCACCGTGGTGGCGTTGAACACCACGCCGCCGGTGGCCGTGACCACTGCCAGCACGCCGAACACCAGCGGCATCGACAGGCGCCGGCCATCGCGACCGCGCGGCGCCGCCGGCTGGACCGGGACCGGTGCCTCGCGCCGCACCTGCCAGGCGAAGGCCAGGCCGATCGCCACGGCCACCGCGCCGGGCAGCAGGAACGCCGCGCGCCAGCCGAACTGCGCCACCAGGAAACCGGTGACCAGCGCCGAGAAGGCCACGCCCAGGTTGCCCCACATGCCGTTGACGCCGATCTCGTGGCTGCGCCGCTCGGCGTGGGCCACCAGCATGGCGGTGCCGACCGGATGGTAGATCGCCGCGAACACGCCGATCAGCGTCAGCCCCGCCACCAGCATCGGCACGCTGCTGGCCAGCCCGGTGATGATCGCCGAGGCGCCGATGCCGATGAAGAACAGCTGCAGCATGTGCCGGCGATCCCACTTGTCGCCCAGCCAGCCGGCCGGCAGCGAGCAGGCGCCGAAGGCGATGAAGCCGCCCAGCGACAGGCCGATCATCTCGGCGTAGCTCAGCCCGAAGCTGGCGGTCATGCCCAGCACCGCGGCGGGGTAGATCAGCATGAACATGTGGTCGAGCACATGGGCGGCGTTGACGTAGCGGATGATGGTGCGGGGCAGGCTCATGAGGGCATTTCCGTCTCGCTTGGTGGGAAGGAAATGCCATGCTAGGTTGGCGCTGAATCGCATACCTGACAGAGAAGTCATGCAATCGGACAAATGGCTGGACTTTCCCAGCCACAGCCAGCTCGCCGCCCTGCCCTTCGACTACCCCGACGGCCACTGGATCGAGCCGCACAGCCACCCGCAGGCCCAGTTCCTCCATGCGGTCGCCGGCATGATGCGGCTGGTCACCGCGCGCGGCGCCTGGATCATCCCGCCGGGGCGGGCGGTGTGGATTCCGCCGGGCCTGCGCCACGAAATATTCGTCTCCGGCGAGCTGCGCATGCGCCCGCTGTTCATCCCGCCGCAGCGTTGCCCCGCGGGACTGGAAGACTGCTGTGTGCTGGTGGTCACGCCCCTGCTGCGCGAACTGATCCTGCGCGCCAGCGACGGACAGCCGGAGGCGGATGTGCGCGAGCTGATCGAGCAACTGATCCTGCATGAACTGGCAGCGCTGGAACGCCTGCCGCTGCACCTGCCGATGCCGCGCGACCGCCGCCTGCAGGCGATCTGCCGGGCGCTGCTGCAGAGCCCGGAGCATCCCTACCGGCTCGAGGACTGGGCCCAGCAGGCGGGCGCCAGCTCGCGCACCCTGGCGCGTCTGTTTCGCCAGGAACTGCAGATGAGCTATCAGCAATGGCGCCAGCAACTGAGCCTGACCGAGGCGCTGCCGCGCCTGCTGGCCGGCGCCAGCGTCCAGGAAGTCGCCCACGCCCTTGGCTACGGCAGCGGGCGGGCCTTCAGTGCCATGTTCCGCCGGCTGCTGGGGGAGAACCCGCGCGAATACCTGAAGGCCCTGAACCGGCTGGCCGAGCTACGAACCTGAGTTCCCTCAACGCAGCTCGGTGAACGCCAGCTTGATCCCCAGCCCCACCAGCACCGCGCCCATCAGCCGGTCGAACCAGTGGCCCATGCGGGCGAAGCCAGCGCGCACGCGGCGCTGGCTGAACAGCAGCGCCACCAGGCAGAACCACAGCGCGGTGGCGAAGGCCAGGTACACGCCGTAGCCGGCCTGCACCGCCAGCGGCGTGTGCGGGTTGATCACCACGGTGAACAGCGAGAGGAAGAACAGCGTGGCCTTGGGGTTGAGCCCGTTGGTGACGAAACCGGTGACGAAGGCGCCCCGCGCCGAGCGCTGCTGGCCGTCGACCGCGACCTCCAGCTCGCCGGCGGCCGCCGGCCTGGCGCGCAACGCCTTGATGCCGATGTAGAACAGGTAGGCCGCCGCCAGCCATTTCAACGCATTGAACAGCACGATGGACTGGGACACGATCAGGCCGATGCCGAGCAGCGAATAGGCGACGTGGACGAAGATGCCGACACCCACGCCCAGCGCCGTCCAGGTACCGGCGCGGCGACCGTGGGCCACGCTCTCGCGCACCACGATGGCGAAGTCCGGCCCCGGGCTGGCCACCGCCAGCAGGTGGATCAGGGCGACGGTGAGGAACTCCGTCCAGTACATGCGACCTCCGCAGGGTGGGAATCGGTGAGACAGGCTGGCAACCTTACGCCTGTCCTCCGCATCCAGACAGGTACAGCTGATGAACAACAGCGCGCGTGCGGTCTTTCTCGACCATGCCTCCCTCGACCTCGGCGACCTCGACATGGCGCCGCTGCGCCAGGCCTTCGGCGAACTGGTGCTGCAACCGAGCTGCGAGGAGGCAGACGTGGCCGGCCTGCTGCGCGGCGCCCAGGTGGCGATCAGCAACAAGGTGAACCTGAGCGCCGAGACCCTGGCGGCCTGCCCGGACCTGAAGCTGATCCTGATCTCGGCGACGGGCACCAACAACGTGGACCTGGCCGCCGCCCGCGAGCGCGGCATCGTCGTCGCCAACTGCCAGGGCTACGGCACCGCCTCGGTGGCCCAGCACACCCTGATGCTGCTGCTCGCCCTGGCTACCCGCCTGCCCGACTACCAGACGGCGATCCGCGATGGCGCCTGGCAGCGCGCCAGCCAGTTCTGCCTGCTGGACTTCCCCATCGTCGAACTGGAGGGCAAGACCCTCGGCCTGCTCGGCCACGGCGAGCTGGGCGGCGCGGTGGCGCGCCTGGCCGAAGCCTTCGGCATGCGCGTGCTGCTCGGCGCCCTGCCCGGCCGGCCGCCCCGTGCGGATCGCCTGCCGCTGAGCGAACTGCTGCCCCAGGCGGACGCCCTGACCCTGCACTGCCCGCTCAACGAACAGACCCGCGACCTGATCGGCGCCGCCGAACTGGCGCTGATGAAGCCCGGCGCCCTGCTGGTCAACACCGCCCGTGGCGGCCTGGTCAACGAGCAGGCGCTGGCCGACGCGCTACGCGCGGGACACCTGGGCGGCGCCGCGCTCGACGTGCTCAGCGAGGAACCACCCCGCGACGGCAACCCGCTGCTGACGCCGGACATCCCGCGCCTGATCCTCACTCCGCACAACGCCTGGGGCAGCCGCGAGGCACGCCAGCGTATCGTCGGGCAACTGGCGGAGAACGCCGGGGCTTTCTTCGCCGGCACGCCAAGGCGGGTGGTCAGCGGGTAAACTACGCGCCCTTTTTCTGCAGCGGAGCATGCCCATGGACCCACGAAGCGAAGTGCTGCTGCGCCAAGTGGAACTGTTCCAGGGCGACCTGCTGCTGGCCGGCCTGCCGGGGGACGACCTGCTCGGCCAGTTGCCGCACGCCCACGGCTGGAGCTGGCACGCGGGCGAGCAGGGTGCCCTCGATGCGCGCTTCCCCGGGCGCAGCCTGTTCGGCACCCGCCCGCCCGAGCGGACATTCGACAGCGCGGTGCTGTTCCTGCCCAAGTCCCGCGAACTCGCCGACTACCTGCTGCAGGCCCTGGCTGCCCGCCTGGACGGCCGTGAGCTGTACCTGGTCGGCGAAAAACGGGGCGGCATCGAGCGCGCCGCCAAACAGCTCGCCGCCTATGGCAAGCCACGCAAGCTCGACAGCGCGCGCCACTGCCAGCTCTGGCAGGTCACCGTCGAGCAGGCGCCGGCGGCCCCCGACCTGGGCGCGCTGGCCCAGCGTTTCGAACTGGCGTTGAGCGACGGGCCGCTGCAGGTACTGAGCCTTCCGGGCGTGTTCAGCCACGGCCGCCTGGATCGCGGCAGCGCACTGTTGCTGGAGCATCTGGACGACCTGCCCCAGGGCCATCTGCTGGACTTCGGCTGCGGCGCCGGAATACTCGGGGCCGTGCTCAAGCGACGCAATCCCGCCTGTGCCGTCAGCCTACTCGACGTGGACGCCTTCGCCGTCGAGAGCAGCCGCATGACCCTGGCAGCCAACGGCCTGGAGGCCGAGGTGATCGCCGGGGACGGCATCGATGCGGCGCCGACCGGGCTGTCGGCGATCATCAGCAACCCGCCCTTCCACGCCGGCGTGCATACCGACTACCAGGCCAGCGAGCACCTGCTGCGCCAGGCGGCCCGCCACATGGCCCCGGGCGGCGAACTGCGGCTGGTGGCCAACAGCTTCCTCAAGTACCCGCCGTTGATCGAGCAGCACCTGGGCCGCTGCCACACGCTGGACGAAGACGAAGGCTTCCGCATCTATCGCGCACGGCGCACCTGAATCGTCGTTCATGAGCGGCCGGATCACCCGCGCATCCCCCATGTAGAGCCGCCTGCGCCCCTTTTTCGCTAGGCGCGCGCACTGCGGCTACTCTATTCTTTGTCAATTCCCACCTCGCCACAGTGACGTGCATGAGCCAGCCGCCGAAAGCCCCCTCCATTCTCGAGCTGTTTCCCGAAGAGACCCGCGAGGCTGCCGATCTGCTCAAGCAAGCGGTGCCGCACATGGTGCGCCACGACATCCCGCCGAATCCGGTGCACTACGCCCTCTGGTACAGCTACTGCAAGGGTTCGGAGCCCGACCTGAACCGCCGCCTGGACAAGATCATCAAGGACTTCTCCAGCTTCCCGCCGGAAACGGCCGTCAAGCTGTTCCGCGACTTCATCATCCGCGGCGAACTGGAAGAGGCCCGCGCCGGGCAGCGGCAAGTGATCGAACTGGTCGACGACATCGAAGACGACGTGAAGCGCAACGTCAGCGGCGGCCAGCATTACCATGCCAGCCTCTCGCAGGGCCTGGCCGCGCTGCAGGAGCCGATCGTCGACGACCTGCCGAGCGTGCTCAACGAACTGCAGCTGAGCACCCAGCAGATGCAGGAGCAGCAGGAAAAATTCCTCTATCGCCTCAAATCGGCACAGGCCGAGATCCAGAACCTGCGCAGCCAGCTGGAGCGCGCGCAGGCCGCGGCCACCCTGGACAGCCTGACCCACGTCTTCAACCGCCACGCCTTCACCCGTCTGCTGGAGCAGGCCCTGGCCGGCGACACCAAGGGGCTGGCGCTGGTCATGCTGGATATCGACCACTTCAAGCAGTTCAACGACCAGTACGGACACCCGCTGGGCGACCGCGTGCTGCAGCATGTCGGCCAGCTGCTGCGGGACCTGCTCCCGGCCCGGGGCGTGGCGGCACGCTACGGCGGCGAGGAATTCTGCATCATCCTCAAGGACTGCTTCGATCTGGAAACCGCCGGCGAATTCGCCGAGCAGCTGCGCCAGAAGATCCAGGCGCTGCGGGTCAAGGTGCGCAGTACCGACAAGGTACTGGACACCATCACCGCCTCCTTCGGCCTGGCGCTGGCCGAGACGGGCGACAACTTCGACAGCCTCGTCACCCGGGCGGACGACGCCCTCTACCAGGCCAAGCGCAACGGCCGCAACCAGATCCACCCGCCCACCCCGAAGGAAGCGCTAACCGCTTGATTTGAGCGCATATCCTCTTTGCGGTTAAATAGCCGCCGTGCCGCATCGCCGCGGCATAGGCGGAGCCCATCGCCCGATGTCCGCTCCGCTCCTCGATTAGCCATTTCGAACAAGCGAGTTTCTCTACCATGTTGAAGATCGTTCACCTGATCACAGGCGGCGGCGCTCTGCTGCTGTCCTTTACGCCAAGTCTTCGTAACGACGAGCTGTCCTACCTGCAACAACCGGATGCCCTCTACCTGGCCCTGTTCGGCCTGGCCAACCTGCTGCTCGCGCCGCTGCTGCCGGTTCGCCACGACGGCGTGCGCAACCAGCTGCAGGCCCTGGTATCGGCCCTGCTGGTGTTCGCCAGCGTGCTGCAGGCGCTGATCCTGCTGGCGCCGCTGGCCCAGATCGGCAATCAGCCGGCCGTTTCGCTCAGCCTCATCACCCTGCTGGCCGCCACCCTGCTGCACCTGGCCATCAACCTGGGGGGCAATCGCCCGAGCAGCATCACCCCGGCCGTCCAGCGCGAACTCGACGAGAACCGCGAGACCGGCACCGTCAAGTGGTTCAACACCTCGAAGGGCTTCGGCTTCATCTCGCGTGACAGCGGCGAAGACATCTTCGTGCACTTCCGTGCCATTCGCGGCGAAGGCCACCGCATCCTGGTCGAGGGCCAGCGCGTGGAGTTTTCCGTGATGCAACGCGACAAGGGCCTGCAGGCCGAAGACGTGATCATCGCCCTGCCCGGCCACCGTTAATAAAGGAAGGATGCAAAAAAGCCCGCTCGACGCGGGCTTTTTCGTGGCCTATGTCCCCGTTAGTCGTTGCACACCTTGTGGGAGCGGATTTATCCGCGAATTGCGCCACCAACACGTAACGAGGACATAGCTTTTTCGTTTCAGTAGTGAGGCGGCGGCGCCTCGTCCTCCGCGATGCCGAACTGGCCCTGGATCTCCTCCTGCCGCCGCGCGAGCGCCGCGACCTGCAGCTTCAGGCGCTCGATAACCTGCTGTTGCTCCACCACCACATCGTTCAGCGCCGCGATGGTGTCATCCTGGAACGCCTGGCGGCTCTCCAGCTCGATCACACGCTGTTCCAGATCCATGCTCAGCTCTCCACGAAGCGGAAATCGTCGGTGACCACCCGCGTCAGCCGCTCGCGAACCGCCGCGGCTTCCTCGGCGCCGTAAGGGCGGGCCGGATGCCTGCCCCAGACGGGAGCCGGCCAGGCCGGGTCCTCCCGCCGCCGCACGATCACATGCATGTGCAGTTGGCTGACCACGTTGCCCAGGGTGGCGACATTCATCTTGTCGGCCACGAAAGCATCCTTGAGCGCCTCGGCCAGGCGTGTGGTCTCCAGCCACAGCTGCTGCTGGTCGGCCGCATCCAGCTGGAACAGCTCGCTGACGTCTTCGCGCCTGGGCACGAGGATGAACCAGGGGTAGTTGGCGTCGTTCATCAGCAGCAGGCGACACAGGGGAAAGTCGCCCAGGACCAGGCAATCCTGCTGCAAACGGGAATCCAGACTGAACATGCGTTTCTCCTCCAAGCCGACAATCGGCGCGCAGCATAGCGGGACAGGCCCGGCAATTCATCTCCATCCGGACGACACCCGGGAAGCGGAACGACGCGCCAAAACAAGGCGACGTCCGGACGGGTCCGGGCGGTTGTACCGGGGCATGACCGGACACCGCCCCAAAAGTGGGCAAAACTACCCAGGCGACGCCCACAAACTGACCAACCGCACAGACAGGAAACGTTACCGGCCGATACTGTCACCCTCGGAAGCCGACGTGCGGTAACAACGACCGCTTATGGCAAGTAAGGATAGCCGCCGGGCGACGATCGGACATGGCCTCGCGAAGCCTGTAACTACAAGGCCTGCGAGGCACGCAAACATGAAGTTGCGGCACAACGGTAAATGATTGCGAATCCTGTTCGTCACTTTGTGCATGGAAGTTGCTAAGAGTCTGGCACCCTCTGCTCGTGCGCACCCTGCAGTCGGGCTGCAGGCCCCTAAGCCGTTGGATTTGCAGCCTTTTCAGGGAGAAGGGAAGAAACGTCCGACACGGCTGGAATCTACAGAAATGCGACGTCGACAATGTAAATTTGCGACGCCGATGTAAATAAGCCGTAGGAAATCAATGATATCTGTCGCCAATTTAAGCCTCCGTGCTATAAGTTAGCGCCGACACAAAAAGAAAGAGTCGCCCAGAAAACAAACAATGGGCGGCACAAATCTTCTAAACCAAAGGAGCAATCACAATGCAAGTGATGAAGTGGAGCGCACTGGCTCTCGCCGTGACCGCCGGTACCACCCAACTGGCATTCGCCAGCGCTCAGTCCGAGTCCAAGGGCTTTGTGGAAGACAGCAGCTTGAACCTCCTGCTGCGCAACACCTACTGGAACCGTGACTACAACAAGGGCGTTTACGACCGTAGCACCTGGGCCCAGGGCTTTATCACCACCTTCGAATCCGGCTTCACCCAAGGCACCGTAGGTGTGGGCGTGGACGGCTTCGGTCTGCTGGGTCTGAAACTCGACGGCGGCCAGGGCGACATGTTCCCGGGCGAGCGCAAGGACTGGAACGACTCCGTCGGCCAGGTTGGCGCCGCGGTCAAGGCCCGCATCTCCAACACCGTGATCAAGTACGGCGACCAGATGCCGAGCATGCCGGTTCTGGCCTATGACGACTCCCGTCTGCTGCCGCAGAGCTTCACCGGTACCCTGATCACCAGCAGCGAGATCGAAGGTCTGGAGCTGAACGCCGGTCACTTCACCGCCGAGAGCCCGATGGCCTCCGGCGCCCGTGACGATGCCCGCCTGAAGAGCACCGACGTCATCGGCGGTAGCTACCAGTTCACCGACAACCTGAGCGCCTCGGTCTACTTCTCCGACGTTGAAGACGTCTACAAGAAGAAGTACGCCAACATCAACTGGACCATCCCGCTGGCCGAAGAGCAGGCTCTGAACTTCGACCTGAACTACTACAAGACCAAGTACGAAGACGACACCACCGCTGATGGCTTCTTCGGCAACGGCCTGACCGGCGACGACAACACCATCTGGAGTCTGGCCGGTAAGTACAGCGTCGGTTCGCATGCCTTCATCCTGGCCTACCAGCAGAACAGCGGCGACGTGGGCTATGCCTACGACATGGGCGACGGCGGCAGCGCGATCTGGGTAGCCAACTCCTACTACTCCGACTTCAACAACGCCGACGAGAAGTCCGTGCAGGCCAGCTATGAGCTGGACTTCACCGGCTACGGCGTACCGGGCCTGTTCTGGAAAACCGCTTACGTCTACGGCTACGACATCAAGGTGCCGGGCGACAGCGACGCCAAAGAGCGCGAGTTCTTCAACCAGGTCAAGTACACCATCCAGAGCGGCGCCGCCAAGGACCTGTCCTTCAAGGCTCGTAACTCGATCTATCGCACCGACAACCGCTTCGGTACCGACCTGAACGAGTGGCGCCTGTTCGTCGAGTACCCGCTGGAAATCCTGTAAGGATTCCCATCGAGCATCCTCGATGCGAACGAAGAAACCCGGCTTAGGCCGGGTTTCTTTTTGCCTGCATGAAATGCGTGGCTATGCCGGCAATGCGTAGGTGCCGGTGACATGCGCCACCAGCTCGCCCTCCGCGCCCTGCGAATACAACTGCACCTCGCACACCGCCTGGCGCCTACTCAGGCGCAGGATGCGCGCCTCGGCGATCAGGTCCACCGGGGCCGGCCGGGACAGGAAGTTGATGTTGAGATTGGCCGTCACCGCCATTTCCACCCGCCCCAGGCGACCCAGCACCACCGCGTACATGGCGGCATCGGCCAGCGCCATGATGGTCGGGCCCGACAGCGTGCCGCCCGGACGCACCAGGCGGGCATGGAACGGTACCCGCGCCACGGCCGTTTCCCCGTCCAGACGATCGACCCGCAGGTCGATGTCCTCCGCCATCGGCACGCCGGCGCGAATCAGTGCCTGCACCTGGCCAGCGGTCAGCTCCGCCATCGTCTACTCCCGGTCCGTCCTGTACGCCACATGGCTGGCACCGTACAATGCCGAGTCATTATTTGCCCTCGCAACCGACATAACGGCCAAACATGCGTACCAGTCAGTACCTGCTCTCGACCCTCAAGGAAACTCCCGCCGACGCCGTGGTGATCAGCCACCAGCTGATGCTGCGCGCCGGCATGACCCGCAAGCTGGCCTCCGGTCTGTACACCTGGCTGCCGCTGGGGCTGCGCGTGCTGCGCAAGGCCGAGGCCATCGTGCGCGAAGAGATGAACGCCGCCGGCGCCCTGGAGGTACTGATGCCCGCCATCCAGCCGGCCGAGCTGTGGCAGGAATCCGGTCGCTGGGAGCAGTACGGCCCCGAGCTGCTGCGCATCAAGGACCGTCACGGTCGCGACTTCTGCGTCGGCCCGACCCACGAGGAAGTCATCACCGACCTGGCGCGCAACGAGCTGAACAGCTACAAGCAGCTGCCGATCAACCTGTACCAGGTCCAGACCAAGTTCCGCGACGAGATCCGTCCGCGCTTCGGTCTGATGCGCGGCCGCGAGTTCATCATGAAGGACGCCTACTCCTTCCACCTGGACCAGGCTTCGCTGCAGGAAACCTATGACCGCATGCACCAGGCCTACTGCAACGTGTTCAGCCGCCTGGGCCTGAAGTTCCGCCCGGTGCAGGCCGACACCGGCTCCATCGGCGGCACCGGCTCACACGAATTCCACGTGCTGGCCGAATCCGGCGAGGACGACATCGCCTTCAGCGATACCTCCGACTACGCCGCCAACATCGAGAAGGCCGAGGCCGTGCCGCGCGAGAAAGAGCGCGGCGCCGCCACCGAGGAACTGCGCCTGGTCGACACGCCGGACGCCAAGACCATCGACGAACTGGTCGCCCAGTTCGGCCTGGCCATCGAGAAGACCATCAAGACCCTGGTGGTGCACGCCGCCGAGGAAGGCAAGCTGATCGCCCTGATCGTGCGCGGCGACCATGAGCTGAACGAGATCAAGGCCGCCAACCACGAACTGGTCGCCAGCCCGCTGGTGTTCGCCTCCGAGGCCGAGATCCGTACCGCCATCGGTGCCGGCCCCGGTTCCCTCGGCCCGCTGAACCTGCCGATCCCCTGCATCGTCGACCGCTCGGTGGCGCTGATGAGCGACTTCGGCGCCGGTGCCAATGTCGATGACAAGCACTACTTCGGCCTCAACTGGGAGCGCGATCTGCCGCTGCCGGCGGTGGCCGACCTGCGCAACGTGGTAGCCGGCGACCCCAGCCCGGACGGCAAGGGCACCCTGGTGATCAAGCGCGGCATCGAAGTCGGCCACATCTTCCAGCTCGGCACCAAGTACAGCGAGGCTCTGGGCTGCAAGGTGCTGGGCGAGAGCGGCAAGCCGGTGACCCTGACCATGGGCTGCTACGGCATCGGCGTGTCCCGCGTGGTGGCTGCAGCCATCGAGCAGAACTACGACGAGCGCGGCATCCTCTGGACCGACGCCCTGGCGCCCTTCCAGATCGCCATCGTGCCGATGAAGTACGAGAACGAGAGCGTGCGCGAGGCTACCGACAAGCTCTACGCCGAGCTGACCGCCGCCGGCTACGAAGTGCTGCTGGACGACCGCGACAAGAAGACCAGCCCCGGCGTGAAGTTCGCCGACATGGAACTGATCGGCATCCCGCACCGCATCGTGGTCAGCGAGCGCGGCCTGACCGAAGGCACCTTCGAGTACAAGAACCGCCGCGAGAGCGACAACCAGCAGGTGGCCGCCGCCGACCTGCCGGCGTTCCTCGCCGAGCGCATTCCCCGCTGAGTCCGACCAAGAAGCCCGCATGTTCCAGCGTCATACCCTCCGCCCCGGCGCCACCCTGCTCGGCGCCCTCTTCCTGGTCGGCTGCGCCAACCACCTGCCGCAGCGCAGCGAGCACGAGGAGCGCTTCGAGCGCCGCCTGCTCGACCACAGCCTGCAGATCGACACGGGCGAGCCGAGGGTGCTGGAGCTGCCGCAGCGCCGGGTGCGCATCCACGAACAGAAGACCTTCGAGGTCACCGAGTTCGAGGTCACCCGCCGCTACGACCGCTACACCCCCTACCAGCCGTGGCGCGAGCTGTACGAAGTGCCGCTGGGGGCGGTGGCGATCGTCGCCGGCGTGGGCGCCAACGTGCTAAACGTGGTGATGCTCGGCCGCCTGCCAGACAGCGTCACCAAGGACTGGATCAGCTACGGCTTCGCCGGCGTCAACCCGGCGATGAACGTCGAGTCCAACGGCCGCGCCGAGCAGAACCTGGCGAAGATCGAGGAAGTCCAGCTCGACCGCCGCACCGAGTACTCCAGCCTGCCCTGGGCCGAGCGCCCGGTGCAGGTCAAGGCCGGCCGGGACACCCATGAACTGACCACAGACCGCCAGGGCGTACTGCGCCTGAACCTGCTCGACGGCCCCTTCGCCGAGCACGACGCGAGCACCGTCGGCACCCTGGTGCTGAGCGTGGAAGACCCGCAGGACGGCGCCCGCGCCGACGCCACCCTGCTGGTCAGCCGGGACCTGCGCGGCAAGCTGCGCGAAGCCCACGCGCTGATCTACGACGACCTCGAGGACGACGAAGTCAGCCAGTGGGTGCACCGGGTCAAGCGCCTGTCGGACCTGGGCCTGGAAGAGGAAGCCAGCGAGCTGGAACAGAGCCTGATCGAACTGACCCGCAACGATCCGGAACTGCAGCAGGAATTCCTCAAGGCCCTGATGAAGGACGCCGGCCGCCTGGCGGCCGACCCGGGCGAGGACTGATCAGCGGCGGATGACGAAGCCGGTGATGTCCTGCACCGGCTGCTGCTCCAGCTCCAGGGCATCGACCCGCGCACTCTCAGGTCCCTGGCCCAGCCAGGCCTCCAGTTCGCGCACCGCGGGCTCTTCCCCTTCGAACAGCACCTCGACCCGGCCATCGGCGAGGTTACGCACCCAGCCGTTCAGGTCGAGACGCTCGGCCTCTTCCAGGGTGCGCTGGCGGAAGCTCACACCCTGCACCTTGCCGCCGACGAATCCATGCAGACAGATGGTCATGCGCCTCACTCCTTACTTTGCCAGTGATCGAGCCGAGTCCGCAGCCCGGCCGCCGTCTGTTCGCCGACCAGCCGCTCACGCAGGCGGCCGTCGGCGCCGATGATGTAGGTGACCGGCAACACGTCGTTGCGCGGCAGTTCGAGGCGCTCGGCGGGGTCCTGCGCGAGCACCGTGAAACGGATATCGAAGGCCTCGGTCGCCTTAACCAGGGCCTCGCCCTGCAGCGCATCGAAGTTCACCCCGAGGACCTGCGCGCCTTTGTCGCGCAACTCCTGCTCCAGCCGGTTCAGCTCGGGGATCTCGGTCCTGCAGGGCTTGCACCACTCCGCCCAGTAATTGATCACCAACCACTGGCCTTCCAGTTGTCCAGCCGTTACCTTTCGTCCATGCTGATCGACGCCCCAGTCATCGGCGCAGCCGGCCAGCAGAAGCCCGGCAACGACACCTATCACCATCTGGAGTGGCCTTCCCATGCATTCGCTCCTCGTGCACGCGGGATTGATATGACGCTGGATGCACTGCGCCTGGAAGTGCCGGACATTCTCGAAGAGCACGTCACCCGGCTCGGCGAACTCAATGCCGAACTCGCCGACGCGCGCCTGCAGCCCCGCGCAGAAGGCCTGCAGCAGGTCGTCGGACTGCTGTTCCGGCTCAATCGCAGCGCCATGACCTTACTGGAAAGGCAGCGCGCCCTGCAAAGCCTCTGCGAGGAATACCGCCACTACTGCGCGGCCATGGGCGACGGCTCGCTGCCGTCCCAGGCCTTCCTGGGGCTGTGCGAGGAACTGGCCGCCGGCTTCAAGCGCCTGCTGCTGCAGATCCTCCAGGGCCGCCAGCCCTCGCGGCCCCACCTCGCCTGGTGCCTGTACATGGCCCAGCATTTCCTCGCCCAGAGCCTGCTGCGCCACTACCAGCGCTACCAGGAGCCGCCCGCCTCGCTGTGGAGCGACAGCCACCTGCTGTACTGGATCGGCGAGCACCAGGACTGCCTGGACGAACACGTCGCCGCCCCCTTCCAGCCTACCCCGGCCGGGTCGCTGCGCGGCCTCTACCAGCAGATGCTGATGCTCGCGCTGAGCAATCCCTTCCATCTCGCCGAAGGCGAATGTGCACTGCTGTTCGGCGCCCTCACGCCGCTGGCGCCCCTCGTCCGGTTGATGCCCTGGGACGAGGACGAGGAAAGCGACGGGCCGCTGATCGACCTGAGCCAGGCCCAGCCCTGCCTGCCCTATGACACCCGGATTGACGGCTCGACCGAGCACCTGCGCCGCCTGGAACTGGGCGCGCTGCTGGTGGCCGTGGACGAGCCGGCGCCGCTGCAGAGCCCGCGCGAGCGCGAGTTGCTGGAGCGGGTCCGGCAGAACTGGCTCGGCCGCCAGCAGCGCCGCCACCCGCGGGCCGACTTCAGCGCCGACTGCAGCCTGGTGATCGGCCTGCAGGCCATCCATGCCCAGCTGCTGGAGAAGCGCCCGGCCAGCTGCGCCGCGCAGATGCTCGACGCCAGCGCCGGGGGCGCGCGCGTCGTCTGCCAGGCCGACCTGGCGGCGCAGCTCCCGGTTGGCCAGTTGGCGTTGGTGCTGCCCCGCAGCGGCACCCCGACCCTGGCGCTGGTGCGCTGGCGCCACATCAACCAGGAAGGCCTGCACCTGGGCCTGCGCTACCTCAAGGGGCTGCCGCGCGCCGTCTGGCTGAGACGGGCGCCCAGCGCCCAGACCCACCCGGGCGTGCTGCAAAGCACCCCGGAACCGGGCTCCGGCTGGCACCACGGCCTGTGGCTGCCCTGCGGGCAGTTCGTCGAGGGCGAGAACGTCTGGCTGCAGCTGGCCAACGCCAACAACCAGGCCGTGCTGCCCCTGCCGGCGGCCAACCTCGACACGCCCATCGTGGTCCGCCACCCCCTGCGCCTGGCTTGAACATTCAGCCAGGTTCTGCGACGGAAGTCTCAGCCGGCGAAGCCTCAGTGCACAGTTTCGTCACCGACCGTTTCCTATAATCGCCCCCATTCCTATACCAACGAGTTCTGCCGGAGCCCCCGATGACCCAAGCCAACGACAAGCTGATCGGCCCAGTCCCTGCCAGCATCGTCAACAGCGCGCGCCTGAGCGTGACGCCCTACGAGGGCCGGGTCGGCGAATTCAACGTGGCTGTCTGGCTGCACCTGCCAGGCCTGGCCAATCTGCCGGTGTCGCTCATGGTGCGCTACCGCGACGGCAACCAGGTGCGCGAGGTGGCGGTGGACCATGGCAAGGTCAATGGCCACAGCAAGGTGATGCTCTCCGGCGTCGCCCGCCTGCCGATGAAGGTCAGGATCGAGGACATGCAGGTGCGCCTGCGCTCGGCGGTGCCGGCGCAGACGCTGATCGTCGAGGAACTGTTCGTGCAAGCCGTGGAGATGCTGGACAGCGCCTCCCGCCAGGCGATGGCCTGACTCTCCCGGCCATTTCCCGCCCCGCTTCGGCGGGGTTTTGTTTTTCAGGGTTCAGAAAACGCCGAAGCGCACCACCGAATCGGGCTTCGTCGGCTCGGCCTCTTCGGCCGCCTGGCGGGCCAGCGCCGCCAGCGACTCGGGCCAGCGGGCGAAGCGCAGGCCGGTGATACGGTTGAGCCGCTCCAGCGCCTCGTCGGAATCCCGGGACTGCAACGGCACCACCTTGTTCTTGCTACTGCTCATTCGCCCGACATCCCCGAACCCTGCGCTCGCTAGCAGTCTGCCAGCATTCGGGCGGGTATTTGCCAGAAGCGTGCCAGCCCGGTTGGACTGCCGCTGCCGTGCTTCAAAGGCCGGGCGACAGCCTGTGGCGCGCTGTACCTCGCCCTAAACTGACCTTTTTCGTCACTCCGTCACGAACCGGCCCGCAGCCAATGGGCCAGGCTGGCGCCGAACAGTGCCGCCTGATCCTCGTGCTGCTTCTCCAGCGCGGCGCGCAGGCCGGGGTACCACGCCTCGTCCAGCTTTTCCGGCAACTGGTTGGGCCGTGGCGCCGGCCAGGGGCTGTGGCTGAGCAGGCGATGCAGGCTGTAGTTCTCGAGATCGCGGCACAGCACCCAGCCGCCACCGCTGGCGCGGCAGATCAGGTGTTCCCGTTCGAGGAAGTCCAGCACCTCCTGCCACTCGTCCTGCGGCAGCAACCAGCCCGCCCTCTGCACGTCGAGATGGCGGACCGGCCGGCCCCGCTGCTGGCGGTCGTGGAACACCCGCAGCACGCCGATCGCCACCAGCAGGCGCGGCAGCGCCTGGCGCCGCCAGTGGCGCGACGACGACAGGTTGCACACCAGCTCCGCACCGAGCAGCACGATCAGCCAGGACAGGTACACCCACAGCAGGAACAGCGGCACCGTGGCGAAGGCGCCGTAGATCAGCTGGTAGCCGGGGAAGAAGCTGACGAACAGGCCGAACAGCTTCTTGGCGATCTCCACCAGCACCGAGGTGAACAGCCCGCCGATGAGGGCATGACGCAGCGGCACCCGGGCATTGGGCACCGCCGAGTAGATCAGGGTGAAGGCCGCGGTGCTGAACAGCAGCGGGGCGAAGCGCAGCAGCGTGCGCGCGCCGATCAATGCGTCCGGCCCGGTCAGCAGGGACAGCGAGGCGATGTAGGTGGTCACGGCGAAACCGGCACCCAGCAGCAGCGGCCCTAGGCTGAGGATCGCCCAGTACAGCAGGAAGCTGGAGATGCCGCGCCGCGGCTGGCGCACCCGCCAGATCGCGTTGAAGGTCTTCTCGATGGTCACCAGCATGAAGAAGGCGGTCACCGCCAGCAGCGCCACGCCGGCCCAGGTCAGGTGCCGCGCCTGGGTGGTGAACTCGCGCAGATACTGCTGCACCGTCTCGCCGGACGACGGCACGAAGTTGTGGAAGATGAAGCTCTGGATCTGCTCGCCGGTGTCCTGGAAGGCCGGCACGGCGGAGAGCATGGCGAAGGTGACGGTCATCACCGGCACCACCGCGAACAGCGTGGTGTAGGTCAGCGCGGCAGCATTGTTGATGGCCCGGTCGGCGAGGAACCGCTGAAACAGGAAGCGCCAGAACTCCACCACATCATCCAGCCGTTGCCGCATGCCCCACTCCTTAGAGCCTGTTTAGGACCTCGCGAGCTAGAGCCAGGCTAGGCAAAAACCGGCGAGGAAGCGGAGTTTACAAGTAGTAAATGAGCATTCCGAGCCTGTTTTTAACGACGCATGGCCGACGCGCAGCAGATCGTAAACAGGCTCTTAGTCTGTTTTCGTACCCGACGCGGCTAGAATAGCGCCCTCATTCGCCAATGGGCACCGCCATGACCGACCTGACCCTCTACCACAACCCGCGCTGTTCCAAGTCCCGCGGCGCGCTGGAGCTGCTCGAAGCCCGCGGCCTGGCGCCGAACGTGGTGCGCTACCTGGAAACCCCGCCCAGCGCCGCCGAACTGCGCGCGCTGCTGGCCAAGCTGGGCATCGGTGCGAGAGCGCTGCTGCGCACCGGCGAGGACGAATACAAGGCGCTCGGCCTGGCCGACGCCGGCCTGAGCGACGAGCAGCTGATCGCCGCCATGGTCGAGCATCCCAAGCTGATCGAGCGTCCCATCTTGGTGGCTGGCGACCGCGCAGTGATCGGCCGTCCGCCCGAGAAGGTCCTGGAGTTGCTGGCATGAGCCGGTCCTACATCCTGGTGCTCTACTACAGCCGCCACGGCGCCACCGCCGAGATGGCCCGGCAGATCGCGCGCGGCGTCGAGCTGGGCCGCCTGGAGGCGCGCCTGCGCACGGTGCCGGCGGTCTCCACCGAATGCGAGGCCGTGGCCCCTGACATCCCCGCGGAAGGCGCGCCGTACGTCAGCCAGGACGACCTGCGCCACTGCGCCGGCCTCGCCCTCGGCAGCCCGACCCGCTTCGGCAACATGGCCGCGCCGCTGAAGTACTTCCTGGACGGCACCAGCAGCCTGTGGCTGACCGGCGAACTGGTCGGCAAGCCCGCCGGCGTATTCACCTCCACCTCCAGCCTGCACGGCGGCCAGGAAAGCACCCTGCTGTCGATGATGCTGCCGCTGCTGCACCACGGCATGCTGCTCTGCGGCCTGCCCTACAGCGAAGGCGCGCTGCTCGACACCCGTGGCGGCGGCACGCCCTACGGCCCCAGCCACCACGCCGGGGCCGATGGCAAGCGCAGCCTGGACGAACATGAAATCGCCCTGTGCCGGGCCCTCGGCCAGCGCCTGGCGCAGACCGCCGCGAAACTGGAGACCGCCCGTGGCTAGAACGCCCAAGCCCCTGCCCAGCCTGGAATGGCTGGCCCCGCGCCTGAAACTCAGCCGCGCCCTGAGCCTGTTCAGCTTCGCCGCCCTGCTGCTCCTGCTGCTGGTGTGGAACCTCGCCTTCGCCGACCTGCACGGCGCGCGCACCTGGGTGGTGCTGTGCATCCAGCTGGTCCCGCTGCTGCTGCTCGCCCCCGGCCTGCTGCTGGGCAACGCCCGCGCCCACGCCTGGGCCTGCTTCGTGGTGAACATCTACTTCATCCAGGGCGTGCTGGCCGCCATCGACCCGGCCCGCGCCCTGTTCGGCGCCCTGGAAACGGTGATCAGCCTGGGCCTGTTCTGCAGCGCGCTGCTCTACGTGCGCTGGAAGTTCCAGCACGACCGCAGGCTGGCTGGCGAAAGCTGACCGACTTCATACGTCTCGCCGGTAGGGTGCGCCGTGCGCACCGAAAGACCGGGCACCTATCCACTCGGTGCGCACAGCGCACCCTACGGTGAAGCGGCTACCAGCCCAGGGTTTCCTTGAGGAAGGGAATGGTCAGCTTGCGCTGGGCCTGCAGCGAGGCCTGGTCGAGGCGTTCGAGCAGTTCGAACAGCGCACTCATGCTGCGCTCGCCGCGGGTGAGGATGAAGCGGCCGACCTCGTCGGTGAGGTGCAGGCCACGACGCGAGGCGCGCAGCTGCAGGGCACGCAGCTTGTCCTCGTCGGACAGCGCGTGGAGCTGGAACACCAGCGCCAAGGTCAGCCGTGATTGCAGATCGGGCAACGCCACGGGCAGTTCGCGGGGCGACGCGGTGGCCGCCAGCAGCAGGCGGCGACCCGAGTCGCGCAGGCGGTTGAACAGATGGAACAGCGCCTCTTCCCAGTCCGCACGACCGGCCACGGCATCGAGATCGTCCAGGCAGACCAGCTCGGCCTGGTCCAGACCGTCCAGCAGCTCGGGACCGTAGTCCGCCACCTCGGCCAGCGGCAGGTAGACGGCCTGCTCGCCGCGCTGCTCGAAGCGCAGGCAGGCGGCCTGGAGCAGATGGCTGCGCCCTACGCCCTCGCCGCCCCAAAGGTAGATCAGGCTCTCCGTCCAGCCCGCATCGGCCTCGCACAACCGCTCGACATAGCCCAGCGCCGCCGCGTTGGCGCCGGGGTAGTAGTTGGCGAAGGTGGCATCGTCACGCAGACGCACACCAAGGGGCAGCTGGACAGGTTTCATGCGCAGGACGGCGGGAAGGTTCTTCGTGAAGGGCGGGAAGTTTATAGCCTTCCTCGTGCCAAGTCATTGATGGGTAAAGTTGTCTCCGGGTGGAGAGCAAGCCCGTGCACGGCCTATGATCCGGCGTTGTCCAATGATCGGACCTGTCCCTATCAAGGATCTGAAATGACTCGCGCCACCATGCTTCTTCTGCTGCTCGCCCTTCCCTTCACCACGAATGCCCAAGAATACAAGCCGATGGAGGCCCAGTACCGGCTCTATTCAGGCTCGATCGGCGATCCGCTGCCGGCCGGTCAGGACGATGCCAAGTTGTCGCTGGCGATAACGGGCGAGGCGGCCGAGGAGATCTTCCAGCGGATCGGCCCCGATCGGGAGGATCAGTGCGGCGCAGAGGATGGGAGCCGCTTCCGCGCCCGGGGCGATGGCTCGGTCGCCTGCCAGTACAGCCTGCAGGACGGCTATCTCTGCTACCTTGGGATAGACCTGCTGAAGGGCAAGCCGATCAACGCCAGCGTCTGCTAGGTTCGCTGCCGGACCAGCGTCGATCCACCCGCCTCAGCTGCTCCTGCTCGTAGCGTGGATAGAGGTGGCTGACGCTGCGGATCAGTTCGTAGCGGCTCAGGCTGATGCCGGCGAAGCGCTCGGGGATCGGCGCCCGGATCACTTCGTTCATGTCCTCGCCGCGGCTGGCCGCGTCGCGCAGCAGGCCGTCGAGCCAGCCCAGGTAGTCGCGCATCTGGGCAAAGGGCGCGGGGTCGGTGGCGAGCGGGCCGTGGCCGGGGACGAGCAGTTTCCACGGCAGTTCCTGCAGGGTCTCCAGGTCGGCCAGCCACACGTCCAGCCCCGGGCTGTTCGGCGTGGTCAGCGCGCGCTGGTAGAACACCAGGTCACCGGCGAACAGCACGCCGGTGGTCTCGTCGAGGATCGCCAGGTCGGCGCCGGTGTGTCCGCTCAGCGCAAGCAGGCGCAGGCGATGGCCGCCGATGTCGCGGACGCCGGGTTCGAGCGTTTCGTTCGGCAGCACCACTTCGGTGCCGCGCATCCAGTCGCCGACCAGGCGGTACATGTTCTCCGCCATGGCGTCGCCCTGCTCCCGCAGCAGTTCGGTGGTGCCGGCCAGGGCGGCGATGGGCACGCCGGCGAAGGCCTGGTTGCCGAGCACGTGGTCCGGGTGATGGTGGGTCAGCAGCACTCGCGCCACCGGCTTGTCGGTAACACTGGCGATGGCCGCGCGCATGGCCTCTCCGTAGCGCCGGGAGGGACCGCTGTCGATGACCAGCACGCCTTCGTCGGTGACGATGAAGGCGGTGTTGACGATGTTGCCGCCATTGCCTTCGGCGAAGTTCTCTGTGCTGCCCTCCAGCAGCCAGGTGTCGGCGGCGATCTGCCGGGGCTGCAGGCGGTAGTCGTAGGCCGCCTGCGCGGCGCCGGCGCAGAGCAGCGCGAGCAGCAGCAACAGGCCGCGCATGCCTAGTCCTCTACCCCGGCGGCGCGCTCGCGCACTTCGCTGATCTGCACCAGCGGCTCGGCGTCGGTGAAGTTGGGCAGGTCGCCCATGATCCTCGCCGCGTGGGGCGCGAAGCTCTGCTGGAAGGCCTCCAGGCTGGCGAAGAACAGATGGCCCACTGCCACGAACGGCGCGGGACTGCCGGGCGCGGCGCTGGAGACGCCCTGGTCCACGGCGATGCCCAGGCAGGCCTCGCCCAGACATTCGCGCACCAGCGCCATGTGCGCGCCGCCGTAGTAGCCCAGATCGAAACGCACGCCGGGGCGGTTGGAGTAAAGCACGCTGACTCTGATCATGAAAGTTCTCCGCAGGAATGGGACGGGCTCAGAGTTCGGCCTCGAACTCGTTGCCGTTGTTGTCGCGCAGCAGCAGCTCGGCCTTGCCGCCGCCGCGCAGTTCGAAGCCCAGGGTCGGGTTCTCGCTCACTGCCGGAAACAGTTCGAGCAGGGCCAGGCGATGGCCTTCGGGGTCGCGCAGCTCGGCGCTCTCCAGATAGAACTCGGGGATGCCGCCGACCAGGCCGTTGTCCATCGGGTGCGATACGGAGAGGCGCAGGCGGTCGAAATCGCCCTGCGGGTAGCGGCCGCCGAGGACCTGCCCCAGGCGCTGCTCCCAGCCGGGCTGCGCGCGCACCACGCTGGGTGCCGTGCAGCCACCGCCGGCGGCCTCGACGTGGGTCGAGCCGACGTGCCAGACGCCATCCTCGGTCTGCACCGCCGCGCGGATCAGGGTGGCCTGCTCGATGCGGATGCGCACCGCGAGGAACGGCAGCAGGCGCTCCGACTCCGCGTGCAGGGTGAAGATGTGGGGAATCGGGTTCAGCTCGGCCCAGGCGAGCATGCGCTGCACCGGGCGCTCCAGGGCGCGTGCGTCGATCTCGATCGGCACCTGGCGCGAGTCCTCGGCGAAGGGCGGCGCCTGCACCCTCACCCGCTCGTCGAAGCGCACCGGAGCGGCGCCGAGCAGGCGCTGGCGGTGGAATTCCCACATCGGCGAATGCAGCGGATCGACCTCATCCAGCGCCAGCGCGGGCAGGCCGACCAGCAGCAGGGACAGCAGGCACAGCACGCGGGACATGGCGCATCCTCCTTGGTAGCCGGCGGCGCGGTGCGAACCCCGCGCCGCCGTCCACGGCCTACTGTTCGACGTGGACGCTTTCCAGGTAGGAGCGGATCGCCCACAGCGCTTCCTGGCTGAGGAAGTTGGCCATCTTCGGCATGTACACACGACCGTCGCGCACCGCGCCGTTGATCACCCGCTCCTTGAACCACTCGTCGCCGGTGATGCCCAGTTCGAGGTAACGCAGGTCGGGGGCGATACCGCCGGACTTGGCTTCCAGGCCGTGGCAGGCCGCGCAGTTCTGGTTGTAGGCCGAGGAACCGATCTCGATCGCCTTGGGGTTCTCGCGATAGGGGTTCTCGTCGAGCCATTCCTTGCCCAGTGGTTCCAGTCCGTCGGTGTTGACGTTCTGCGGCACCACGTCACCGTGGGCCATGGCGAATGCGCAAGCGCCGAGGCCGATGCAGAAAAGCAGGCCACGGAGCAGGTTGTTGTTGTTCATGACGACCATCCTCATCGAGATGCTGGGCAAGGCGAGCGCTTGTGGTCAGCGCGTTGGCCGCATCTTAGAAAGGCTCTCGGCAGCGCCAGTATGCTGCTTTGGTGGCCGCCATCTACGCCCTTGGTAGTAACCCTCCGGTACGCCAGGCGGCAGCCGTTCGCAGCAGTGCGAAGTCATGGCCGGTTCGGGAATTTTTCCCGTGATCGGCGGGACTTTTTCCGTATCGCCCGTTCCGGGCCGCTCCCACTATCGATCGCACCGGGTCGCCGGGTCAGCCACACCTCCGGAAGGCCCCGTGTTCATCAACCAATGGGAACCGCAAACATGACAAGAACAACTCCCCCCAGCACTGCCACCCCGCTGGCGCGCACCGTGCAGAGCCTGATCCTGGGCTTCGCGCTGGTCTCGTCCGGCAGCGTCTTCGCCAAGTCGGTGAGCTGGGACGACATCGCCAACGACCACACCACCACCGGCGACGTGCTGCAGTACGGCCTCGGCACCAATGCCCAGCGCTGGAGCCCGCTGGCCCAGGTCAACGACCAGAACGTGTTCAAGCTGACCCCGGCCTGGTCCTTCTCCTTCGGCGACGAGAAGCAGCGCGGCCAGGAGTCCCAGGCCATCGTCAACGACGGCGTGATCTACGTGACCGGTTCCTATTCCCGCGTGTTCGCCCTCGACGCCAAGACCGGCAAGCGCCTGTGGACCTACAACCACCGCCTGCCGGACGACATCCGCCCGTGCTGCGACGTGGTCAACCGCGGCGCCGCCATCTACGGCGACAAGATCTATTTCGGCACCCTCGACGCCTCTGTCGTGGCACTGAACAAGGACACCGGCAAGGTCGTCTGGAAGAAGAAGTTCGCCGACCACTCGGCCGGCTACACCATGACCGGCGCGCCGACCATCGTGAAGGACGGCAAGAGCGGCAAGGTCCTGCTGATCCACGGCAGCTCCGGCGACGAGTTCGGCGTGGTCGGCCGCCTGTTCGCCCGCGACCCGGACACCGGCGAGGAAGTCTGGATGCGTCCGTTCGTGGAAGGCCACATGGGCCGCCTGAACGGCAAGGACAGCACCCCGACCGGCGACGTGAAGGCGCCGTCCTGGCCGGACGATCCCAACTCGCCGACCGGCAAAAAGGAAGCCTGGAGCCAGGGCGGCGGCGCCCCGTGGCAGAGCGCCAGCTTCGACGCCGAGACCAACACCATCATCGTCGGCGCCGGCAACCCGGCCCCGTGGAACGGCTGGGCGCGCACCTCCGACGGCGGCAACCCCCACGACTACGACAGCCTGTACACCTCCGGCCAGGTCGGCGTCGACCCGACCACCGGGGAAGTGAAGTGGTTCTACCAGCACACCCCGAACGATGCCTGGGACTTCTCCGGCAACAACGAGCTGGTGCTGTTCGACTACAAGGGCAAGGACGGCAAGACCGTCAAGGCCACCGCCCACGCCGACCGCAACGGCTTCTTCTACGTGGTCGACCGCAGCAACGGCAAGCTGCAGAACGCCTTCCCCTTCGTCGACAAGATCACCTGGGCCAGCCACATCGACCTGAAGACCGGTCGCCCGGTGGAGAACGAGGGCCAGCGCCCGCCGAAGCCGGAGCCGGGCCAATCGAAAGGCAAGGCAGTGGAAGTCTCCCCGCCGTTCCTCGGCGGCAAGAACTGGAACCCGATGGCCTACAGCCAGGACACCGGCCTGTTCTACGTCCCCGCCAACCACTGGAAGGAGGACTACTGGGCCGAGGAGGCGCACTACAAGAAGGGCTCCGCCTACCTGGGCATGGGCTTCCGCATCAAGCGCCTGTATGACGACCACGTCGGCATCCTGCGCGCCATGAACCCGACCACCGGCAAGGTCGTCTGGGAGCACAAGGAGCGCCTGCCGCTGTGGGCCGGCGTGCTGGCGACCAAGGGCAACCTGGTGTTCACCGGCACCGGCGACGGCTACTTCAAGGCCTTCGACGCCAAGAACGGCAAGGAGCTGTGGAAGTTCCAGGTCGGCACCGGCATCGTCTCCCCGCCCATCACCTGGGAACAGGACGGCGAGCAGTACATCGGTGTGACCGCCGGTTACGGCGGCGCGGTACCGCTGTGGGGCGGCGACATGGCCGACCTGACCAAGCCGGTCGCCCAGGGCGGTTCCTTCTGGGTGTTCAAGCTGCCGAGCTGGGACAACAAGACCGCCAGCCGCTGATCCACCCCGCAGTGCGCACGGTCCCGGCGGGGCTGTGCGCACCGCTTTTCCCGCAGAGCCTGTGTACAGGCTCTCGGCCGATACCTTATCGGTGCGCATCGCGCACCCTCGGGAGCATCGCCATGAAGTACCTGCACCTGATCCTGCCGGCCGCCCTGCTGCTGGCCGGCAGCTACGCCCTCGCCGCCGACGACGCCCTGGTCGTCAACGGCTGCCGCATCGAGCCGGACAGCCACTGCCCCGGCGCCAACCTCAAGGGCGCCGACCTGCGCAACCAAGACATGCGCCGCATGGACCTGGCTGGCGCCGACCTCTCCGGCGCCGACCTGCGCCACGCCACCCTGGACCTGGCCAACCTGGAAAAGGCCAATCTCCGGCAGGCCAACCTGACCCGCGCCAGCCTGCAGCAGAGCAACCTGCGCCTGGCCGACTTCAGCGGCGCCAAGCTGGTGGCCGTGCAGGGCTGGGGCCTGTTCGCCCAGGCCGCGCAGTTCCAGGGGGCCGACCTGTCCGCCGCGTACCTGGAGTTCGCCCGCCTCTCCGGCGCCAAGATGCATGACGTCAAGCTGGTCGCCGCCGACCTGGAAATGACCTGGCTGAGCAAGGCCGACCTCAAGGGCGCCGATCTCAAGGACGCCAACCTGCAGGAGGTCAAGCTGGGCGGCTCCAACTTGGAGAACGCCGACCTCACCGGCACCCGCACCCGCTTCGGCAACTTCCAGGACGCCAACATGGAAGGTTGCACCAACTGCCCGAAGGGGTGGTGACCGGCTTCAGGCTGCGTACGAAAATCCCCGGCGCCCGAGACGCTCGGAGGGCGACTTTTCGTACGCAGCCTGGCGCCGTCCCGGCAGCGGAATGGCTACACTGGCGGCCCCGAAGCCCCGTCCAGGATGGACCGCATGACCGATACCGTAATGATTGCTGCGCAACCACATCGCGCACGGCTGCGCATGCTGCCCTATGTGCTGCTATTCGCTCCCCTCGTGCTGCTGACGATGTGGCTGCGATACGGTTCCCGCGAGGTCTGCGCGCCCCTGCTGTTCGGCATACCGCATGCCTATTGGGGACTGCTGGGGATGGTGGGAGTGCCGATACTGCTGCTGATACTCAGCCTGACCCAGATTCCCTCGGCCCTGAAGGTACTGCGCGACGGCTACTTCCCACCGCTCGACGCGGTGCTCGTACGCCCCACCCTCGCGCGACGCGGCCTCATGATCCGTATTGTTCACGGCTACCTGATGCTGCTCGGGCCGGTGCTGATGCTGGGGATGGTCTCGCTGAGCTACAGCGCCTATGAAGAGGTCATGCACGACCGCAGCATCGACGATCTGCAGCGGGCCCTCGAAGCCGGCTGCCACCATCCCTGAGCGGAGGCCGCACATGCCCTTTCCCGACGAACAGCGCCAGGCCCTGCTGGCACTCAAGGGCGTCGGTCCGACAGTGATCCAGCGCCTCGAACAGTTGGGCTTCGACTCCCTGCAGCAACTGGCCGAGGCGGACGCCCGCGACATCGTCGAGCAGGCCGCGGCCCTGCTGGGGTCGAGCTGCTGGAAGAACAGCCCGCAGGCCAGGGCCGCCATCGAGGCGGCCATCGAGCTGGCACGCCGCCAAGGCTGAACCGCTCGTCCAGAAACCCATGGAGCGCTGAACTTCCGGGGGGAGCGGGGTCGGAATCCCCACCGCTTCGCTTGCCTAGGACGATCCCATGCTCGATCTGACGACCTGGAACCTGACGATCCCGGCCACCGAATCCGCCACGCTGATCACCACCGAGCGCCTCAACCGGGGCTACAGCAGCCAGTACTTCCGCCCGCAGAACGACAACAGCGTGCGCTTCTGGGTGCCGGTGAACGGCTCGCGCACCCTCAACTCCAGCTACCCGCGCAGCGAACTGCGCGAGACCTGGCAGAACGGCGAGCCGCGCAACTGGTACCACGGCGACGCGGACAACATCCTCAGCGCCGTGCTCACGGTCAATCAGGTGCCGAGCAAGAACAAGCTGGTGATCGGCCAGATCCACGCCATCAACCGCCCCGGCGACGTCGGCTCGCCGCTGGTCAAGCTTCAATACCACTTCCGCCCCGAGAGCAACAGCGGGCGCATCGAAGCGCTGGTGCGCAAGCACCCGGACGACAGCCAGGTGCAGAACGTCATGCTGGTCAACGACGTGACCCTGGACGAGCGCTTCGCCTACCGTCTGCGCCTGACCGCCAGCGGCCGCCTGGGCATCACCGTGTACAGCGACGACGACGATGGCTCCTACTACCGCCAGATGGCCGCCGCCTGGAGCCGCGAGCCGCTCTACTTCAAGGCTGGCGCCTACGTGCAGGACAACGCCGGCAGCGCCTCGGAAGGCGGCCGCGCCACCTTCTACCACCTCAACACCGAGCACCGCAGGCCCTGAGGGCCTGAGGGCCTGAGGGAAGTTCAGGCCGACTGGCGGTCACCGACCCTCAGCACGCCGGTGTCGATGGCCAGGTGCACCAGGCCGGCCAGGGAGTCGACGCCCAGCTTGTTCTTCAGCAGCGTCATGTGGTTCGACACGGTCTTGCCGCTGATGCACAGGCGCTCGGCGATCTGCCGGGTCGGCAGGCCGCGGGCAAGCATGATGAAGATCTCCATCTCCCGCGGCGTCATGCCCGCCAGCAACGGATCGCCGCTGGGCTCCGGTCCCTTGTGGCAGGCCAACTGGGTCGCCAGCGACTGCTCGATGTAGGGATAGCCGGCCAGCACCCGGCGCACGGCCTCCACCAGCACGTCCGGCGCGCAGCGCTTGCTCAGGTAGCCCGAGCCGCCGGCGTCCAGCGCCTGGCGCACCAGCGGCAGCTCCTCATGCATGCTGAAGAACAGCACCGGCAGCTGCGGAAGGCGCTGGCGCAGCCGGCGGCAGGTCTCCAGGCCGCTGATGCCGGGCAGGCCGATGTCCATCACCACCAGGTTGGGAATCCAGGTCTGCACCAGGGTCAGCGCATCCTCGCCGCTGGCCGCCTCGCCCACCCGAACTTCGGGCAGCAGCGCGCCGAGGAGGCTGGCGTAGCCCTGGCGCACCACCGCGTGATCGTCCACCAGCAGAATCTTCATGCGTTCGCTTCCTCCAGCGGGACTCGCAGGTACAGCGTCCAGCCGCGCCCCGGACGCCCGCGGTAGTGCAGCTCGCCGCCTAGGCCGCGGGCCCGTTCGCTCATCGAGCGCAGACCGACGCCCTGCCCAGCCGCCGGCCGACCATGGCCGTCGTCGCGCAGCGACAGGCACAGGTCCGCGCCGCGCCGGCGCACGTGCAGACGCACATTGCGGGCGCCGGCATGGCGGACGACGTTGGTCAGTGCCTCCTGCAGCAGGCGATAGAGCTGCAGCTTGCGCTCGCGGCCGGGCTCCGGCAGGCGCGCGTCGAAGCCGACGCGGCAGTCGATGCCGCCGGCGCTCCGCTGCGCCGCGAGCTGGCGCACGGCCTGCTCCAGCGACAGCTCGTCGAGCATCACCGGATAGAGGTCGCGGACCAGCGCGTGGAAGCCCTGCTGCAGCGCCTGGCAATGCTGCTCCAGCCGCTGCGAGGCCCCGCGCACGGCCTGCGGGTCGTCGGCCAGCAGGGCGAACAGACCGGCCTGGGCGCGGATGCCGGCGACGTACTGGCCGAGGTCGTCATGCAGGGTACGCCCCAGGCGATTGCGCTCCTGCTCCTGCGCCTGCAGCAGGGTCTGCTGCAGGCGCCGGTTCTCCGTCTCGGCGCTGTGCAGCGCGCCGGCCATGCCCGCGACGTGGCCGACCAGGCGCTGCACCTCGGGCAAACGGGAAAGGCAGGTGGAATGGACAGGTCGCGCGCCGGCGCACAGCGCCTCGACCGCTGCGAGTGCCTGGCGCAGCGCCCGGCGGATCGCCAGCAGGCACAGCAGCACCAGCAGGCCGAACAGACCCAGCAGCCCGTACAGCGGGGCGGCTCCCTGCGTCACGCCCGGCAGTGCGGCGAGCACGGCCAGTGCCGCGGCGGCGAGCGGCAACAGGGTCGGCAGGTCGATACGCTTCGGCGCGATCATGTCACCGCACCGGGGCGTGGACCTGCACGCCGGACACGCCGGTGGCGGCCAGGACCTTGTCGACCCCGGCGAGGCTGATCACCAGCAGGGCCAGGAACAGCAGATGCTTGGCGGTATGCATGACGGATCGCTCCGATTCTTGTTGTGCCTCCATGCTAGGCACTGCGCGGCCGAAAGGTCTTCCTACCTTGGTACTGGCCGAGCACTACTTTCTGCATATTTCGCGGGCCCGGGGCGGTTCCTATGCTGGCGGAGAGCCTTCGAGGACACGCCCATGCGCCAGTTCGCCCTCCATGCCCTGGTCTACCTGCTCGGCATCGCCAGCGCCGCCTTCGTCGCCACCGAGGCCCACGCGGCGCCCGGCGACGCTCCCGCATCGGCGGCGACCGGAGCGCGGTCATGAAGGTACTGCTGGCCGTCGGCCTGCTGCCCGCCCTGGCGGGTGGCGGTCTGGTACTCGGCGTGCCCGAACCCCATCCGTCGCAGCGCACCGCCTACCTGGTCGGCAGCCAGCGCCTGCCCTGCCTCTATGCGCGCCTGGCCGTGCAGCAGGGCAAGAACGTGGCGCGCGGCGACCTGGAAGTCTGCGCCCAGCGCTGGAAGGACCGCGAAGCGGCCGCCCTGCTGGCCGCCGCACCGGCAGACGAACTTCCACCGCGCTGACCCCCTTCCGCCACGACCGCCCGGTCAGCAACCAGTACTTTGGTACTGGTTTTATTCACCATCGTAGGATTCCCAAAGGTCGGAGACTTGCCTGTAATAGGGATGAAGGAGTCGTATCCGATGCCGCGAGCGTTGCCGTTGTCGTACCTGTTGCTGGCGCTGTTCACCGCTTCCGTCGCCGCCGAGGAGTCTCTGCCCCTCTTCAGCGCAGACGGCTACCGCCAGGCGCACTATCGCAGCCCGACGCCCGACGGCGTCGACGGTGCCCGGACGGTGGATACCAGCGATCTGCAGGCGCTACTAGCGAGCACGCCACGGCCGGTGCTGATCGACGTCTACCGCCGGCAATGGCTGTTCGGCCGCTTCATCGCCGACGAGGCCCACCACAACCTGCCCGGCAGCCTGTGGCTGGCCAACACCGGCGACGGCGTGCTGCTGCCGCCCTGGGACGACTACTTCGCGGCGCAGCTACGGCGCGCCAGCCACGGCCGCAAGGACTGGCCGCTGGTGTTCTACTGCCGCTCGGACTGCTGGCTGGGCTGGAACGCCACCCGCCGCGCCCGGGCGCTGGGTTATACCCGGCTGTACTGGTACCGCGACGGCATCGACGCCTGGCAACAGGCGGGCCTGCCGTTGGAGCCGGCGGAGCCGGTCGCGTTACCCTAGGACAAAGCGTTGCGTGCCCTACATAACGACAAGAAGAAACGAGGTGAATGGCTGTGTACAAGATACTCATCGCCGATGACCATCCGCTGTTCCGCGAAGCGATCCACAACGTGATCGCCGATGGTTTCCCCGGTAGCGCGGTGATGGAGACCGCCGACCTCGACAGCACCCTGGAGCTGACCCAGGACCACGACGACCTCGACCTGATCCTGCTCGACCTGAACATGCCCGGCATGCACGGCCTCAACGGGCTGATCAACCTGCGCAACGAGGCGCCGACGGTGCCGGTGGTGATCGTCTCCGCCGAGCAGGACAAGCAGATCGTCCTGCAGGCCATCACCTACGGCGCGGTCGGCTTCATCACCAAGTCCAGCCCGCGGGCGCAGATGACCGAGGCCATCGAGCAGATCCTCAACGGCAACGTCTACCTGCCCTCGGACATCATCCGCACGCAGAAGAACCCCTCCCGGCGCAGCCACGAGGAACCGAGCATCCCGCCCGAGCTGCTGCAGGCGCTGACTCGCAAGCAGCTGCTGGTGCTCGAACGGATGACCAAGGGCGAGTCGAACAAGCAGATCGCCTACAACCTCGACATCGCCGAGACTACGGTCAAGGCGCACGTCTCGGCCATCCTGCGCAAGCTCAACGTGCACAACCGGGTACAGGCCATCCTCTCGGCCAGCGACATCGACTTCAGCTCCTACCTGCGCCGCTGATGCTGCGCGTCGCATCGCTCACGGCGCTGGCCATGCTCGCCTTCGCCGGCAACTCGCTGCTGTGCCGCGCCGCCCTGCGCGACAGCGCCCTGGACCCGGCCAGCTTCACCGCCATCCGCCTGCTCTCCGGCGCCCTGGTGCTGGCCCTGCTGGTCGCGCTGCGCCGCCAGGGACCGATCCGTGGCGACTGGCGTTCGGCCCTGGCGCTGTTCGGCTACGCCGCCGGCTTCTCCTTTGCCTACGTCGAACTGGACGCCGGCAGCGGCGCGCTGATCCTGTTCGGCGCGGTGCAGGCCAGCATGATCGGCTATGGCTGGCTGAAGGGCGAACGGCTCGGCCCGGTGCAGGTGGTCGGCCTGGTCTGTGCCCTCGGCGGCCTGCTGTTCCTGCTCCTGCCCGGCGCCAGCGCGCCGCCTCCGCAAGCCGCCGGCATGATGGTGCTGGCCGGCGTGGCCTGGGCCTTCTACTCCCTGCTCGGACGCGGCAACGCGGACCCGCTGGCCGCCACCGCCGGCAACTTCCTGCGCAGCCTGGTCGCCCTGCCGCCACTCGCGGCGCTGTACCTGGGCCAACTTGAATGGAACGGTCTCGGCGCGCTCTACGCGGTGCTCTCCGGGGCGCTGGCCTCGGGCATCGGCTACGCCATCTGGTACGCCGCCCTGCCCCACCTCAAGGCGATCCAGGCGGCAAGCGTGCAGCTCAGCGTGCCGATCATCGCCGCCGCGCTCGGCGCCCTGCTGCTCGGCGAAGCCCTCGGTCCACGCCTGGTGATCGCCTCGGTGGCGGTGCTGGGCGGGATCGGGTTGATCCTGCTGGCCAGGAACAAGCAGTCGCGATAGTGGCATTTTGCTAATATCGCCTCTTCTCAACCCAGGCATGGAGCCACCTATGCGTTTAGCAGTCGCATGTCTCTCCGCTGCGCTTCTCACCGGCTGCAGCATCAAGCAAACCGTCACACCCGCCAGCATCGAGAAACCCTCCAGCCGGGAAATCTGCATGATCCCCGCCAAGGGCCTTCGCCAGGGCTTCCACACGACCTATCGGGACCTGCTCGAACAGAAGGGCTTCACCGCTCGCGAACTCAGGCCGGGCGCCAGCCCTTCGAGCTGCCCGCTGAGCACCACCTATGTCGGCAACTGGGCGTGGGACTTGGCGCTCTACATGGTCTACGCCGACATCAAGGTGTATCAGGACGGCCATCAGGTGGGTCATGCCAATTACGATGCGAAATGGGGCGGCGGTCGTCCCGACAAGTTCATCGATGCGGAAAACAAGATCGCCGAGCTGACCGAGCAGTTGTTCCCCAACGGCGCCCCCGCCCCCGTCGCCAAAGTGGCCCCGATTCCTGCCTCGCAAGGCGCCGGCCTCGACAAGCAGCAACGCCTGCAGGAGCTGATGAACGACAACAGCCTGGGATACGAGGAATACATGCGTCGGCGCAGGGCCATCGAGGCCGAGTGACGCCTAGCCCCGCCGCTGCAACAGATGGCTCAGGGTGGTCTTCAGCTTCATCGGCTTGACCGGCTTGTGCAGCAGGGTATGGCCCAGTTCGCGCAGGCTCTGTTTGAGTTCGTTGCTGTAGTTGGCGGTGACCATCAGCGCCGGTAGCGGTTCGGCGCGGCGGGCGTTGATGGTGGTCACCGCCTGCACGCCGTCACGGTCGTCGTCGAGGTGGTAGTCGGCGATCAGCACGTCGGCCTCGGCATGGTAGTTGTCGACCTGGCGCGCCAGGTCATCCTCGGACAGCGCCGTGACCACCTGGCAGCCCCAGCCCTCCAGCAGCGTGCGCATGCCGGCGCAGATCGCCGCGTCGTTATCCAGGACCCAGATGCGCGCGCCGCGCAGACGCTCGATTTCCATGGACTCGGCAGGCACCGGCGCCCGTAGCAGGCTGGTACGCCGGGTCAGCGGCACCTCGACGGCGAACATCGAGCCGCGCCCCGGCTGCGAGGTGACGCGCAGGCGGTGGCCGAGCATCCGCGCGATCTTGTCGACGATGGCCAGGCCCAACCCCAGGCCACGGTCCTGGTGCGGGCGCTGGCTGTCGCCGCGCTTGAACTCCTGGAAGATCTCCACCAGCTTGTCGCCGGCGATGCCCATGCCGGTGTCCCACACCTCGATGGACAGCGCGTTGCCGCGGCGCCGGCAGCCGAGCAGGATGCGCCCGCGCTCGGTGTAGCGGATGGCGTTGGTCAGCAGGTTGCGCAGGATGCGCGCGAGCAGCTGGATGTCGCTGCGCACCCAGGCCGAGCTGGGCAGGTAACGCAGCTCCAGCGACTCGCCGCCGGCCTGCTGGCGGAACTCCAGGGCGAGGTTGTCGAGCAGGTCGGCGACGGCGAAGCTGGACAGGTCCGGGCGGATCACCCCGGCGTCCAGCTTGGAGATGTCCACCAGAGTGCCGAGCAGGTGCTCCACGTCCTCCAGCGAGTTGCTGACGTTGCGGATCAGCCCGACCTCGCCGGGCGGGGTCTTCTCCAGCAGCGCGCCGGTGAACAGGCGCGCTGCATTGAGCGGCTGCAGCAGGTCGTGGCTGACGGCGGCGAGGAACTTGGTCTTCGACAGGTTGGCCACCTCGGCCTCGCGTTTGGCCTCGCGCAGGCGCGCCTCGGCCTGGGCGCGCTCGTCGATCTCGCGGCGCAGCTGGCTGTTCACCGCGGTCAGCTCGGCGGTGCGCTCGCGCACCCGCAGTTCCAGGTTCTGGTAGGCCTGGTGCAGCGCCTCGGAGGTGCGGCGCTGCTCGGTGACGTCGCGGCTCAGCACGAAGATGCCGATCACCTCGCCCGAGGCCAGCCGGTTGGGCACGTAGGAACGCAGCATGTAGCGCTGCTGGCCGCCGAAGTTGGTCTCGGCCATCTCGAAGGTGACGCTCTCGCCGGACAGCGCGCGCTCCACGTAGCCCTCCAGGCGGCGCCAGTGGTCCTCGCTGTGCACCTCGCGCAGGCTCTGGCCGAGCATGCCCTCGCGCGGCCAGTGGTACCACTCCTCGTAGACCTTGTTGGTGAACTCGTAGACCAGGTCGGCGTTGAGGTAGGCGATCAGCGCCGGCACGTGGTCGGTGATCAGGCGCACCCAGCGCTCGCGCTCGCTGAGCATCTGCGCGTGGCGGAAGCGCTCGGTGATGTCGGTGAAGGTGTTGACGAAGCCGCCGGTGGGCAGCGGGTGGGTGCGCACTTCCAGCATGCGCCCGTCGAACAGGCGCTGCTCGCACTCGTGCAGCGGCGCGCCGTGCTGGTCGCGGCTGTCCGGGGTAAGCAGGCGCAGCTCGCTGTCGGCCATCACCTCGGCGAACGGCCGGTGCGCCTCGATCGGCGCCAGCCCGCAGAGTTCGAGGAAGCGATGGTTCCACAGCTCCAGGCTGCCCTCGGCGTTGACCATCGCCACGCCCTGGGACAGGTTATCCACGGCGCGCTGCAGCAGGCGCGACTTCTGCGCCAGGGCCTGCTCGCGGCGCTGGGTCTCGCTCTGCTTGAGTTCGGTGATGTCGGTGTAGAGGATCACCAGCCCGCCCTCGCGGGTCGGCCGCTCGCTGACCTGGACCCAGCGCCCGTTCATCAGCCGGTAGATGATGTGGCCGTCGCCACGGCCGCGCTGCTCCTCGACGATCAGTCCGGTGCTGGCCGCCAGCCGCTTGATCTCCGACAGCCGCGTGCCGCTGGCGATGCGCGCGCGGGTGCGCGCCCAGAACTCGCGGAAGCGGCTGTTGAACAGCACGATGCGCTGCTCCTTATCGAACAGCACGAAGGCGTCGGAGATGCTCTCGATGGCGTCGATCAGGTGATGGTGGGCGGTCTCGGCGCGCTGGCGGGCCTCGCGCAGCAACTGGTTGCTCGACTTCAGCTCGGTCATCGCCTGGTTCAGCGCGTCGGTGCGCTCGCGCACCTGCTCGGCGAGGATCACCGAGTGCTGGAACGCGGCGTAGCCGTCCGAGCGCAGCGAATGGCCGGACTCGACCCGCTCGATCAGCGCCGCGTTGATTCTCTCCAGCCGCGCGTTGCGAGCCTCCAGCTCGGCGACGCGGGCGCGCAGCTCAGCGCAGTCCGCAGGCGGGGCGGCCAATGGCGACACCGGTGAAGGTCTGGTTGATGTGCATGCCATTGAACTGTTCCCCGTAGGTGTTGAAGCCGATCACCCGCTGCTCGCGCAGGTACTCGGACACCTCCTCCATGCCGGCGCCGTCGGACACCTCCAGGCGGCGCAGCACGCAGTCGCAGCCGATGGTCAGCAGCGGCGCGCCGAGCCGCGCGTGCAGCCGGGCGAACTGCTGGCGCAGGTTGGGCAGCAGCGGGCCGGGGGTCATGGCGGTGAGGACGATGCCGGTCTCCACCGCGCAGTAGAAGGTCAGGCTGCCATCGGCGTTGACCTGCTGGATGGAGCGCACGTAGTACTGGTCCTTGATCCGCACCGCCAGCGGATGGGCGGCGAACAGGCGCATGTCCAGCGCCGCCGGTTCCACGCCGATCAGCCGGGCGTATTCCTCCGCCGCCGGCGCGGCGTTGAGCTCCAGCACCCGACGCGAATCGGAGTCGGCGGCGGTGACCACCAGCTTCTCCTCGCGCGGCTCGACGTGGTGGGTGGTGAACACCTCGAAGTCCAGCCAGGTGTTGAACAGCAGCACCACGGCGGCGCCGTTGTGGAACTCGCCGTCGTGGTAGACGTGGGTGCAGGTAAGGTGGTTGTCGTCGCCGGCCGAGCCGCCGAAGTGCGGGATCTGGCCGAAGGCGGCGCTGAGCGCGGCGAGCACCACTTCCTCGCGGCTGGACAGGCCGTCGAGCAGGGTCAGGGCGAAGCTGTGGTCCTTGATCGGCGCCATGGCGTTGCCGCGGCATTCGCCCACCAGTTGCTCGACCAGTTGCTGGGCATCGATCAGGTTGAAGCGCTCCATCTGGTCGATCAGCACGCTGGCGATGGAGAAGCTGCGGTGGTCGAAGCCGATGGCGCTGACGCAGCGCTGGCCGTAGCCCTGGGGCGTGATCTCGCCGGCCGTGGTGCAGCCGGCCACGCGGATGCCGCCGAAGTACTCCTCCAGGGCCAGGCCGAGGCTGGCCAGGTCGTACTCGGCCGAGCAGAAGAACAGCACGAAGCCCAGGTGCGGGTGCATCAATTGGCGTGCCAGCTCCTGGGCTACGGCTTCGCTGTCGCGGGCGTGGGACACGGCCGTGACCACGGCCTCGTTTTCCTCTTGTCGCATCGCCCTACCTCACTTCGTACGCCAGCCGTGCCGCCATTCTGGAGGCGCCGGGCCGGCCGCCCCATGCTACTTGGGTAGCGGAACGGTTCGTCCGAAAGTAGCGCCCTGACGGATGGCACGCCTCCTGTGCGGTATTCGGCCCCCAACGGTGCGCACGGCGCACCCTACGGCAATGTCGATCCCGGTGTAGGGTGCGCCGTGCGCACCAAGAGCCCCCGTGACAGATCAGCCCATCGGCCAGAACAGCAGCACGAGCACCAGCATGCCGGCGTAGAAACCGATCTCCAGCGTCTCGCTCAGCGGCTGGATGCGGCGCAGGGCGCCGTGCACGTGCACCGCCACCATCAGCGTGGCGACCGCGGCGAGCACTTCGTAGGTCGTGACCAGCGCCTCGCCGGTCAGCGCCGCACGCAGCATCAGCGCCTCGACGATCAGGATGAAGGCGCCCAGGCAGCGACCGAAGTAGATCGCCAGGTGGGTGTGCTGCGGGATGGTCCAGCCCATCAGGCGGGCCCAGAGCAGCGGAGTCAGGAAGATCGGCAGGGCGAACACCAGGGTCGTTCCCAGGCACAGCCACAGCAGGAAGTCCTGGCTGTGGGCACTCCAGATTCCGAACATGAAAGATCCTCGAACAAAAAAGAGAGGGCCTAAGCCCTCTCGAAGAATGGAGCATCACACTTGCTGCGTCGCCGTTACCAGCTCAGTACCGCACCCACGGCGAAGGTATCGGTGTCCTCGTTCAGCCCGCTGCCCTCGGCGGCGTCGATCTCGTACTGGCTGTACTCCGCCACCAGCTTGAGGTTGTCGTTGATGGTGCGGAAGTAGGCGATGCCGCGGGTCTCGTAGTCGGCCGCGACGCCCAGGCCGTTGCCGTCGTCCTCGGTCTTGCCGTAGGAAAGGGCGAGGCGGTTCTTGCCGAAGGTATAGGAGCCCTGCAGCAGGTAGCCGTCGCTGTCGATGTCGCGCAGGGTCGGCTCGCCCAGGTTGTTGGTGAAGAACGGGTTGATGCCCTTGGCCTGGAAGCCCGAGGCGGTCAGCGAGAGGCCGCCCATCTTAGCCTGCACGCCGTAACCCAGGCCCTTGCTGGTCACGTCATCGACACTATTATCGGTGTTCTCGGAAGTCTGGTAGGCACCATTGAGCCAGGTGTAGATGGTCGAGCCGCCCAGGTCGAACTGGTAGCTGACCTCGGACTCGTAGCGCGGCTGGTCCTGGTAGGCCTTGCCCACGGCGCTGTCATCGTTGGTGTCCACCGGGTCCATGATGCCGATGGCGAAGCGCAGGCCCTCGGCCAGGTTGTTGTTGCGGTAGGTGATCTGCGCGGTGGGGAACGGATAGGGGTAGCCGGTGCCGATGTTGCCGAAGGACACGCCGTTGCCGTCGACCAGGCCGAGGGTGTCGCTGACGTTGCCGTAGCCGGCCAGCAGCTCGTCGAGGAAGATGTTGGAGCGGGAGAACAGGCCGAAGTCCTTACCTATCAGCACTTCGCCCCACTCGGGGTTGGCGACGGTGCCGTAGAACTGGCGCACGTCGATGGCCGTGTCGGTGCCGTTGCTCTCGCCGTCGTTGATGGTCACCCAGAACGAGGCGCGGCCACCCAGCTTGAGGTCGTCCATCTGCTTGCCGAAGTTGAAGCCGATCCAGTTGGGCAGGAAGCCCATCTTCACCCGCGACTGGCGGCGGTCGAACTGGTCGCCCTCGCGGTCCACGTCGCTGTTCACGTAGAAGGCGTTGATGTAGCCGTCGGTGGAAAAGGTGGTGTCGTCCTTGTCGTACAGCACGATCTCGGCGGCGGCCTGCTGGGCGATGCCCAGGGCGACTGCGGCGCCCAGTGCCAGGGGCAGGAATCGACGGGTATTGTTCTTGTTCATCTCGCACTCCACTGTGTTGGGACGACTGTCGGCAGTCGTGGCGGAGGCGATTATCGAAAGCCTGCGAAAGACTCCCCAGCCTGCGATGGCAGGGGTTGGATGGTGCTTTGGCCGGGTATCGCAGGAGCGGCAAGGAAGGCGTAGGCCGTCGCCTGCCAGCGAAGCAAGGCTTAGGTCGTACTACCGACAGATGGTGCGCCCACCAAAGTCGCAACGGCGTGCGCACGCCGTAGGGTGCGCTGAGCGCACCAGCAGTTCCGAAAGAATGAAGATTGCTTAGCGAGCCGGCGTGGACGTCAGCACCTGGCGGTCCTGGCGGTGGTCCCGCAGCGCGCCGAAGGCCTGTGCCAGCGCCGCCGGAGTCAGCGCGGCAATAGCCTCCGCAAGTTGCTCCGGCGTGCCTTCACCCCCGGCCAGCCGCCACTGCCAGAGCAGTTCGGCCAGTGCCCGGGGCTCCCGCGCCTGTCCGCGCAGGTGGTCGGCCAGCGGCCCGGCGACGGCCGCGACACCCTCGTGCGAAAGATCGAGGAGGTGCCGTTCGCGCTCCTCCAGGAACGCCTCGACATGCGCCAGCAGCTCCACCGCCCCGGCTCCGGGAGACTGGATGGCGAACAGTAGCCCACCCCGCCCGCCCACCTGGCGGAAGCCGCTGAACAGCCCGTAGCCCAGCCGCAGCTCCTCGCGCATGCGCCGGTAGAACGCCGCCTGCAGCCACTGGCCGAGCCAGCGCCAGGCGGCCTCGCCGGCCGGGGTGGACTCCGGCTGCGGGCAGAACAGCAGCAGCGCGGAGTCGCCGCCGGACGGGCCCTGGTAGTCCCGGCGGCGCAGCCCGGTCGCGGCCAGGACCGGTGCCACGAGCGCAGGACTGCCCGGCAGCAGCGCCAGGTCGGCGGCCAGCCGCTCGGCCAGTGCGTCCGGCCCGACCAGCAGGCCGTGCCAATGGCTGTCGCGCCAGTCCGTCTGCATAGGCAGGTCCGCACCCTCTTCGTCCAGGCCGGCCAGCACCTGTGGCAATCGCTGCAGCAGGCGGCGGATCGGCATCTGCGCGCGCTCGCGCATCCGTGCCTGGCGCAACAGGCGTTCGCTGCGTTCCAGTTCGCCGGCCCACTCTGCGCCGAGCGACTGCCGCAGGTACTGCACCGCCGCGGGCAGCAGCGCCACCGGCCCCTCGCAGGCCAGTTGCCAGTCCCCGCCGTCGAACTCGCTTCGTACGTCGATGCCGAGACGCTGCCCTGCGGCCCGGAGCACCTGGAGGCGCCGCGCCAGCACCTGGCCGGCCAGCGGATTCAGGGGCGCCGGCCAGACCCAGCGCAGGTGCAGCGCCGCACGACCAGAATCCAACCCATGCAGGGCCAGCGCCGACGGACGCTCGCCCGGCAGGTGCGGTACGGCGGCCAGCAACGGATTGCCGGGCGGAACCAGACTCACCGAAGGCGCCTCCACGAAAGGCAGCACAGCCGCCTCCAGCGCCAGCGGAAAGCCGCAGACACTCGTTGTCGCCAGCGTCAGCGAGGCGCTGGCGCGCACGCTGATCAGTCGTTCCTCGCCGACACCGGCGAGCATCGCGGTCAGGTTCCGCAGCGCGTCACCGTCCGGCTGCTTGGCGCCCTGCTCCAGCCAGAAGCGGCCCAGCTCCAGCGGCGCCAGGGCGGACAGTTGCCAGGGGCGTTCGGCTGCCTGGGTCGCCAGCGCTTCCCGCCAGGGCGCGCAGGCGGCGAACGCCGACAGCCAGCGCAGCAGAGCCGCGCGGACCTGCGCGCAGGCGCGGTCGTCGTCCGCCACCGGCTCCACTTCCAGCGCCAGCAGCGCCTGGCCGGCATGGGCGTAGGCGTTCTGCACATCCCAGCCGTCGATCAGGCCGGCGTCCCGCAACTGCTGCTGGAGGCTGCCGGGCAGATCGCTGGAAAGCTGCTCGCGCAGCCAGCCGAGCGCCGCCCTGGCGCCTTCGGCGCGGCCCTCCAATGCCAGTCCCAGCCACAGCCGAGGTGCGGCCGAGGCCTGCCCCAGATGCCAATGGCGCGCACGCAGCCGCAGCATCGCCGGCGGCACAGAGCGCGTCGGTACTTCGCCCAGGATCAGCAGCGCGGCCAGGCGCTCGCCCAGTGCCAGCAGCTCGGGCGCCGGCTGCGGCCCTATCAGCATCAGGCGGCAGTTGCCGGCCCGGTAGAAACGTCGGTGGAAATCGGCCACGGCGGCGCGGAAATCGTCCCGCCGAGGCGCCAGGCTGGCGCCGTTGCCGGCGACGAAGGCGTGACAGGGATGGCCGGGCGCGAGGGCGTCGAGCAGCGCGCAGAGCCCCTGCTGGCGGGGATCGGCGCCCCGAGCCAGGTATTCGGCCTCGAGCACCTGAACCTCGGCAAGCTGGGCATCGGCATCGAGCCGGGGACGCGCCAGCATGTCGAGCAGCCTCAGCCCGGCCTCCTCCAGCAGTGCGGCCGGGACCTCGCAATGGTATTCAGTGAGCCGCGCGCCAGTGCTGGCGTTGACCCGGCCGCCGCTGGCCTGGACGAAGGGCAGCAGGCGCCGCTCGGCCGGGTAGCCTTCGCCACCGAGGAACAGGAGGTGTTCGAGGAAATGCGCCAGCCCAGGCCAGGCCGGGGGCTCGTCGTGGCTACCGGCCGCGACCTCGACGATCAGGCAGACCCGCCGCTCGTTCGGCCGGCTGACGGCCGCCACCCGGCAACCGCCGGCGGCGATGCGCTGGATCGGCGGAGCGAGCGTCGAGAGGGCGGAATCGGTCATGGAGGGTAGCGGCGAAGCATCGGAGCGGCCAGCATCGGCGCACGGCGGCGATCAGGCAATCACTCTTTCGGCCAAGGCCGCGGGCCCCCCCCGATCAGGCGGACGAGCAGAGCACGCGCATCTCCCGCGCTGCGCTGCCGGCCAAAGCCCGGCGCAGCTTCAGGTAGGACTCCCGTGCATTGGCCGCGGCGCGGCTCAGCGCCTCGCACTCGGCGTGCTGCTCGGCCGTGTAGGGGCGCGGCGTTTCGTTCATGAAGTGGATCAGCGCCTGATGCGCCTCGGCGGAAAGCCGGGCGAGCCGGCGTTCTTCCAGGGTGATGGGGGACTGGTCCATCGGGGTCTTCCTGCCAGGGTTTCTCGGTCTCGGTTTTTTGACGTCAGAGAAACCATGGGTTCAGATCGCCGCGACGACCGGTCGGTCGCCATCAGGACTCAGGCAGGCTCGCCGGGCACGCCAGGCTGTTCATCGCCGGGAGGACGGCGTACGCCCGACTGGTGGCCGGGGTCAGTGTCCACCTGCCCCGGTCCCAGTGGATCGGGCTTGGCCGGCAGCGGCGAATGGGGATTCTGGTCCTGCACAGGATCGTAGGGATCGATGGACATGCTCGCCTCCACGGCCGGGAACGGCCCGGCCCTGTGCGTTGGAGGCGCCGATCGAGCGGGGAGTTCGACCCCGCCGTCAGCCGGCCAGCGCCACCCGCGCGGCCCGCGGGCGGGCCTGGGGCAGGCGGTAGAAGCCTTCGTCATCGCGCTCCACCAGGCCGCAGGCGCAGAGCCGGCTGAGCACCTGCCGCACGCTGAGCACGGAAATCTGCTCGTCGGCCAGCAGCAGGCAGTCGTGCAGCTCCCGCGAGCGCATGCCCTGCGCGTTCTGCTGCAGCACTTCGAGTATCTTCAACCGTACCAGACTGACCTTGAGCCCGGCTCCCTGGAGCATCGTCTTGAGTTCCTGACGCTTGTCGTTGGTGGCCATGCAACTCTCCTTGTGCGTGTGCTATCCACGTCTTCTTGGTCTGTGAAAATCTGTCGCAAGAAACAGCTTCTTACTTACTAAGACGAACGAGCGCGGAAAAACCTGCAGCCGAAACGAAAAACTTTTTTATCTCGCCCCCTCCCCGCTCTTTGTGCTATTTCTCGACCGCTCCGGCCCGACTGGCGGACAGGGTACAAGCAGCGACTCCATATAAAAGAGCTGCATCACCGCCGGAGCACTGCAAGGGGATGGCGGCCCTGCCGCCGGAAACAGGCAAGCCCGCTGGGGAAAGATATGAAAAGGCTTGTACTGCTGGTCGTCACGCTGGCGCTGGTCGCCGGCTGCTCCGCAACCGCGAAGACATACGAAAAGAAGGGCCGCAAGGGCCTCAACATCAACTGCTCCGGGCTCACCTCCAGCTGGAAGCAGTGCGAGGACAAGGCCACCCATGCCTGCGGGCCCAAGGGCTACCGGGTAGTGGCCAAGGCCGGCGCGGACCAGGGCGACGACTCCGCCGACTTCGTCTTCGGCCTCAACCCGGCCGGCTTCTCCAGCCGCAGCATGGTCGTCATCTGCAAGTAATCCTCACGCAAGAGTCCTGAGCGGGCCGGCGAAGCGGGAGCAACCTTTTGCCGACCGCGCCGGTCCATAGGCTGACCAGCCTCACAGACGAGCGGCAGCCCATGGACCTGGTCATCGCCCGCCCCGAGGGCCTCTACTGCCCACCCGGCGATTTCTACATAGACCCCTGGCGTCCGGTCGAACGCGCCGTGATCACCCACGGCCACGGCGACCACGCGCGCGGCGGCAGCCGCCACTACCTGGCCGCCACGCCCGGCGCCGGCATCCTGCGTGCGCGCCTCGGCGCGGACATCCCCCTGCAGACGCTCGACTACGGCCAACGTCTCGATCACCACGGCGTGACCCTCAGCCTGCACCCCGCCGGCCATGTGCTCGGCTCGGCACAGGTGCGCCTGGAATACCGCGGCGAGGTCTGGGTCGCGTCCGGCGACTACAAGGTCGAGCCGGACGGCACCTGCGCGCCCTTCGAGCCGGTGCGCTGCCACACCTTCATCAGCGAATCGACCTTCGGCCTGCCGATCTACCGCTGGCAGCCACAGGCGCGGATCTTCGCCGGCATCGACGACTGGTGGCGACAGAACCAGGCCGCCGGGCGCGCCAGCGTGCTGTTCTGCTACGCCTTCGGCAAGGCGCAGCGCATCCTCCACGGCATCGACGCGAGCATCGGCCCGATCCTCGGCCACGGCTCGATGGAGCCGTTGCACCAGGTCTACCGCGAGGCCGGCGTGCAGCTGCCGCCGACCCTCTACGCCGGCGACTTCAAGAAGAGCGACCCGCTGCTGCGCCAGGCGCTGATCCTCGCCCCGCCCTCGGCCGGCGGCAGCACCTGGATGCGCCGCTTCGGCGACTACAGCGACGCCTTCGCCAGCGGCTGGATGATGCTGCGCGGCACCCGCCGCCGGCGCGGCGTCGACCGCGGCTTCGTGCTCTCCGACCACGCTGACTGGCCAGGCCTGTTGTGGGCCATCGAGCAGACCGGCGCCGAGCGGGTATTCGTCACCCACGGCTCGGTCAACGTGCTGATGCGCTACCTGCGCGAACAGGGCCTGGACGCCCAGGGCTTCGACACCGAGTACGGCGACGAGGACGAGGCGGCGCCCGCCGCGGAAGCGGAGCCGAGCGCATGAAGGCCTTCGCCGACCTCTACGCACGCCTCGACGCCACCACCTCCAGCAACGCCAAGCTCGCCGCCCTGCAGGACTACTTCCGCACGGCCAGCGCCGCGGACGCGGCCTGGGCGGTGTACTTCCTCGCCGGTGGCCGGCCGCGGCAACTGGTACCGTCGCGACAACTGCGCGAGCTGGCGATGCAGGCAGCCGGGCTGCCGGAATGGCTGTTCGAGGAGAGCTACTCGGCGGTCGGCGACCTCGCCGAGACCATCGCCCTGCTGCTGCCCGAGTCCAGCCACGAATCCGCCGACGGCCTGGCCCTGTGGGTCGAGGACAGGCTGCTGCCCCTGCGCGGGCTGCCGCCGGAGGAGCTGGCCGCACGCCTGCCGGCGCTGTGGGCGCAGCTCGACCGCCAGGCGCTGATGGTGTGCATCAAGCTGATTACCGGGGCCTTCCGGGTCGGCGTGTCCAAGCTGCTGGTGACCCGCGCCCTGGCCGGCCTCGCCGGCATCGACGCCAAGCGCGTGGCCCAGCGCCTGGTCGGCTATACAGACCTGTCCCACCGACCCGGCGCCGAGAGCTATCGCAAGCTGATCGCCGCCGAGTCGGACGACGAACACGCCCAGCGCGGCGGCCAGCCCTACCCGTTCTTCCTCGCCCACGCCTTGCAACTGCCGGTGGACCAGTTCGAGGCGAGCCTCGGCCCGGTCGAGGGCTGGCAGGTGGAGTGGAAGTGGGACGGCATCCGCGCCCAGCTGGTCAGGCGCGACGGCCGCCTGTGGCTGTGGTCGCGGGGCGAGGAGCTGATCAGCGAGCGCTTTCCCGAACTGGACGAACTGGCCGCGCGCCTGCCCGACGGCACGGTGATCGACGGCGAGCTGGTGGTCTGGCGCCACCCGCCGGAGGCCGACGGCACGCTGACGATGGCGCTCGGCAGCGAGGCGCTGGAGGCGGCCGTGGAGGACCGGGTGGAGCGCTACGGCATCCAGCCCTTCGCCCTGCTCCAGCAGCGCATCGGCCGCAAGACCCTGGGCAAGAAGCTGCTCAAGGACGTGCCGGCGGCCATGCTCGGCTACGACCTGCTGGAGTGGCAGGGCCAGGACTGGCGCAGCCGCCCGCAGCACGAACGGCGCGCGCAGCTGGAAAAGGTCATCGCCGCCTGCGCCAGCCCCCGGCTGATGCCCTCGCCGCTGCTCCACGGCGACAGCTGGCAGGCCCTGGCCGCGCAGCGCGAGGCGTCCCGCCGGCTCGGCGTGGAAGGCATGATGCTCAAGGCCCGCGACGCGCTGTACGGCGTGGGCCGGACCAAGGACATGGGCGTGTGGTGGAAGTGGAAGGTCGACCCGTTCAGCGTCGATGCGGTACTGATCTACGCCCAGCGCGGCCACGGCCGCCGCGCCAGCCTCTACACCGATTACACCTTTGCCGTGTGGGACGGCCCGCCCGGTGCCAGCGAGCGCAGCCTGGTGCCATTCGCCAAGGCCTACTCCGGGCTGACCGACGAGGAGATGCGCCAGGTCGACGCCATCGTGCGCAAGACCACCGTGGAGAAGTTCGGCCCGGTGCGCAGCGTCACCCCGACCCTGGTCTTCGAGCTGGGCTTCGAGGGCATCGCCCTGTCCAAGCGCCACAAGAGCGGCATCGCCGTGCGCTTCCCGCGCATGCTGCGCTGGCGCCGGGACAAGCCGGTGGAGGAAGCCGACACCCTGGCCATCCTCCAGGACCTGCTGCAATGAGCCTGGCCGGCGACTGGTTCGCGCGGCGTGGATGGAAGGCCTTCGCCTTCCAGAAGACGGTCTGGCAGGCAGTGGCCAAGGGCAAATCCGGCCTGCTCCACGCCACCACCGGCTCCGGCAAGACCTACGCGGTATGGCTGGCCGCCCTGAACCGCTTCGCCAAAGCCACGCCGGCGACCACCGCCGGCGGCCAGCCGCGCAAGCGCCAGCCGGCCGCCGCGCCGCTCACGGTGCTGTGGATCACCCCGATGCGTGCCCTGGCCGCCGACACCCAGCGCGCCCTGCAGGCGCCGCTGGACGAGCTGGGCATCGCCTGGAGCGTCGGCCTGCGCACCGGCGACACCGGCAGCAGCGAGCGCGCGCGCCAGGGCCGCAAGCTGCCCAGCGCACTGATCACCACGCCGGAGAGCCTGACCCTGCTGCTCACCCGTAGCGACGCCGAGGCGCAGTTCGCCGGCCTGCGCATGCTGGTGGTGGACGAGTGGCACGAGCTGCTCGGCAATAAGCGCGGCGTGCAGCTGCAACTGGCGCTAGCGCGGCTGCGGCGCTGGAATCCTGGGCTGATCGTCTGGGGCCTGTCGGCGACCCTGGGCAACCAGCCGCACGCGCTGCAGGTGCTGCTCGGCGGCGCGCCGGGGCGCCTGGTGCAAGGCCGGCAGGACAAGCGCCTGCGCATCGACACCCTGCTGCCGCCGGGCATCGAGCGCTTCCCCTGGGCCGGGCACCTGGGCCTGCGCATGCTGCCGCAGGTGGTGGATGAAGTTGAAAGCAGCGGCACCAGCCTGCTGTTCACCAACACCCGCTCGCAGGCCGAGGTCTGGTACCAGGCGCTGCTCGACGCGCGGCCGGACTGGGCCGGGCTGATCGCCCTGCATCACGGCTCGCTGTCGCGCGAGGTGCGCGACTGGGTCGAGCTGGGCCTCAAGGACGGCCGGCTGAAGGCCGTGGTGTGCACCTCCAGCCTCGACCTGGGGGTGGACTTCCTGCCGGTCGAGCGGGTGCTGCAGATCGGTTCGGCCAAGGGCGTGGCGCGCCTGCTGCAGCGCGCCGGACGCTCCGGCCACGCGCCGGGGCGGGCCTCGCGGATCAGCCTGGTGCCGACCCACGCCTTGGAGCTGGTCGAGGCCGCTGCCGTGCGGGACGCCGTCGCCACCGGGCGCATCGAGGCCCGCCAGTCGCCGGAAAAACCGCTCGACGTGCTGGTCCAACACCTGGTCAGCATGGCCCTCGGCGGCGGCTTCCGCCCCGACGAGCTGCTGCGAGAAGTGCGCGGCGCCTGGGCCTATCGGGCGCTGGGCGACGAGGAATGGCAATGGGCACTGGCCTTCGTCCGCCACGGCGGCCATTCGCTGACCGCCTACCCCGACTACCGCCGCGTGGAGCCTGACGAGCAGGGCGTCTGGCGGGTGCCCAGCGCCGCCCTGGCGCGGCGCCACCGGATGAGCGTGGGCACCATCGTCAGCGACGCCAGCATCGCCGTGAAGTTCTGGGCCAAGGGCGGCAGCGGCGCCTCGCTGGGCAGCGTCGAGGAAGGCTTCATCGCCCGCCTGCGGCCCGGCGACTGCTTCCTCTTCGCCGGGCGACTGCTGGAACTGGTGCGGGTGGAGAACATGACCGCCTACGTCAACCGCGCCAAGGCGCGCAAAGCTGCGGTGCCGCGCTGGAACGGCGGGCGCATGCCGCTCTCCAGCGAGCTGGCCGACGCCGTGGTGGCACGCTTCGGCGCGGCGGCCGAGGGCCGCTTCGAAGGCCCGGAGATGCAGCTGCTGCGACCGCTGCTGGCCGTGCAGCAGGCCTGGTCGGCGCTGCCCACGTCCGCCTCGCTGCTAGCGGAAACCCTGCACTCGCGGGAGGGCTGGCACCTGTTCCTCTACCCCTTCGCCGGGCGCAGCGTGCACCTGGGGCTGGCCAGCCTGCTGGCCTGGCGCATCGGCCAGCTGCAGCCGGCGACCTTCTCCATCGCCGTCAACGACTACGGCCTGGAACTGCTCTGCGCCACCCCGGTGGACTGGCCGCGCTGGCTGGGCGCCGACCTGCTGCGCGACGATGACCTGCTGCCCGACGTGCTGGCCAGCCTCAACGCCGGCGAACTGGCACGGCGCCGCTTCCGCGAGATCGCCCGCATCGCCGGCCTGGTGTTCGGCGGCTACCCCGGCGCGGCGAAGAGCGCGCGCCAGCTGCAGGCCTCCAGCGCGCTGTTCTTCGACGTGTTCCAGCAATACGACCCCGGCAACCTGCTGCTGACCCAGGCCCAGGAGGAAGTGCTGCGCCAGGAACTGGACGTGCTGCACCTGCAGCGCACCCTGCGGCGCCTGCGCGAACTGCGCCTGGACCTGCGCGAAGTGAAACGCCCGCCGCCGCTGGCCTTTCCCCTGCTGGTGGAACGCTTCCGCGAAAGCCTCAGCTCGGAGAAACTCGCCGACCGCATCGCGCGCATGCTCGCCGACCTGGAGAAGGCCGCCGGCCCCGGCGCCTATGCGGACACCGCAGCGCCGCAGGTCGAACGCGAGCGACCACGCCCGCGCAGCCCGCGGCAGAGCAAGGACGGCCGCCCGCGCGCGAAGAAGCGCACCGGCTGACCCGAGGAGCACGACCATCGACCCGACCCACGCCCCCACGCCGGCCCTGGCCGTGCGGATCGCCGGCAGCGAAGCCTGGCTGCTGGCCGACAAGGCGCTGTACTGGCCTGCCGGCGAGGCGCTGCTGATCGCCGACATCCACTTCGGCAAGGCCGCGGCCTACCGCGCCCTCGGCCAGCCGGTGCCGCGCGGCACCACCACCAGCAACCTGCAACGCCTGGACGCGCTGCTGGCGCAGTACCGGTGCCGGCAACTGATCTTCCTCGGCGACTTCCTGCACGCCCGCCAGTCCCACGCGCCGGCCACCCTGGCTGCCCTGCACGCCTGGCGCGAACGCCACGCCGGGCTGGACATCCTGCTGATCCGCGGCAACCACGACCGCAGCGCCGGCGACCCGCCGCCGACGCTGGGCATCCGCGTGGTCGCCGAGCCCTGTCTGCTCGGCCCGTTCGCCCTGCAGCACGAACCCACGCCGCACCCCAGCCACCATGTACTGGCCGGCCACGTGCATCCGGTGTGCATGCTGCGCGGGCGCGGCCGTCAGCGCCTGCGCCTGCCCTGCTTCAGCCTGGAAGAGCGGTCGACCCTGCTGCCGGCGTTCGGCGCCTTCACCGGCGGCATGCAGGTGAGTGCCCAGCCAGGGCGACGCCTGTACGCGGTGGGCGACGGCGGCGTGTGGCCGATCTGACGCAGGCTGCGCCGCGCGCACCGACGGACGATCGGTACGCGGTGCCCGGCATCAGCGGCGGCGGTCCAGCAGGTTCACCGCCACCCGGTCCAGCCAGCCCCACAGGCGCTGCATCACGCGCTTGAACAGCGGCCGGCGGTGCCAGTCCTCCAGGGTGATCTCGCGGCTCAGCTCGAAGTCGGTCAGGAAGCTCTCGCTGGCCGCCGCCGTCAGCTGCGGGTCCATGGCCTCCAGATTGGCTTCCAGGTTGAAGCGCAGGTTCCAGTGGTCGAAGTTGCACGAGCCGACGCTGACCCAGTCGTCCACCAGCACCAGCTTCAGGTGCAGGAAGCGCGGCTGGTACTCGAAGATGCGCACCCCGGCCTTGAGCAGGCGCGGGTAGTAGCGCTGGCCGGCGAAGCGCACCGGCGGGTGATCGGTGTTGCGGCTGGTCAGCAGCAGGCGCACCTCCACGCCCCGCGCCGCGGCGCGCATCAGGAAGCGGCGCACCTTGCGGCTGGGCAGGAAGTACGGGGTCGCCAGCCACACCCGGTGCTTGGCGTGGCCGATGCTGCGCAGCAGCGACTGGACGATGTCGAGGTGCTGCTTGGAGTCGGCGTAGGCTACCCGGCCCATGCCCTGCCCGGCCGGCGGGCACGGCGGCAGGTGCGCCAGCCCCGGGGCGTGGCCGGGCTTCCACGGGCTGCGCCCCTCGCAGGCCAGCCACTGGTGGTCGAACAGCAGCTGCCAGTGCGCCACCAGCGGCCCCTCCATGCGCACCATCACTTCATGCCAGTGGTCGTCCTGGGCCTGGGGCGTCCAGAACTCGTCGGTGGCGCCGGTGCCGCCGACATAGGCGCAGCGCTCGTCCACCACCAGTATCTTGCGATGGTCGCGGTACAGGTTGCGCAGGCCGCGCCGCCAGCGCAGCGGGTTGTACTGGCGCAGCTGCGCGCCGGCCTCGGCCAGGCGCTCGCGCTGGGCCTGGCCGAAGCGCAGGCAGCCGAAGGCGTCGAACAGGCAGAGCACGCGCACGCCGCGGGCGGCGGCGGCGCACAGAGCCTCGACCAGCGCCGCGCTGCAATGGCCGTCTTCCACCAGATAGAGTTCCAGCAGCACATGGCGCTCGGCGGCGGCGATGTCGGCGAGCATGGCCGGCATGAACGCCGGGCCGTCGATCATCAGCTCGAAGCGGTTGCCGGGCCTCCAGGGGAAGATGGCGCCGGTCATCGGGCGGTGAAGATCATCACCGCGCCGACCGGGATCGACGGGCTGATGCCGGCCAGCCGGGCCGTCTGGCGCAGCGCCTCGATGCCCTCCTCCAGGCCGAAGTGGCTGGCATCCAGCACCAGCGGCGCCAGGGTCACCACCTGGAAGCGCTGGTCGTCCAGCCGGGTCGCCAACAGGTCGGCCATGTAGCCGTGCTTGCGCCCGCGGATTTCCACCTGGATGGGCAGCCTCAGCTCCAGCTGCGCGCCGGGGGCCAGGTCGGTGATCGGCGCCAGGTTCAGCTGGGCCATGATGCGCGCCTCGGGAAAGGCGGCGGTGTCGAACAGCAGCGCGCGCATACGCTCGTCGCGCACCGGGATGCCGGTGCTGACCGAGTCCAGCTCCACGCGCAGGCGCGCGGCGCCCTTGTCGTCGATTCTGCCGTGCAGGGTCAGGAAGCGGTGCACTTCGGACAGGGCGTCGGCCTTGGTGGAGATGAACGACAGGCGCGAGGACTCGTTGTCCAGGTACCAGGCGGCCTGCGCCGGCAACGCCAGGCAGGCGGCGAGCAGCGCGCCGGTCAGGAGGGGAAAGGGGTTGGGCATGGGCTCACGTGGATTGCGGTTCGATGCGCAACGATAGCGGCCGCTGCGCGCCGCTGCCAGACCCGCAAGCTCAGTACGGCAGGGCATGTTCGTCCGGCATCAGCACACAACCGCGGCGCGTGTCGCGCCACACCGCCATGCGGCTCTGCCCCAGCGCCGAGGCGGTCACCCGCTTGTGCAGCTCGTTGTCGACCAGCTCGCCGAGCGGCAGGTACTGCTCGACGTAGCCGGCGCAGTAGTCGGCCGGGTTGCCCGTCACGTAGCGGCAGGAGCAGAACTCCTTGGCCGAGTAGGCCGGGAGGATGCCGGGAAAGGCGGCCAGGTGCGCGCGGTTGCTCCAGGCCAGCGCCGCCAGGACGGCCAGCAGCAGGAGGAAGGCGAAGAGAAGCGGATGACGGCGGATCATGGCTGGTCTCCGAAGGCGGCCCGTACCCGCGCGAGCAGTTCGTTGTGGCTGTAGCTGCCATCGCGGTCGTCGGCGTAGCGCACCACCACCAGTTTCTGCGTCGGCAGCACGTAGAGCGCCTGGCCCCAGTGACCGAGGGCGGCGAAGGCGTCGTCCGGCGCATCCGGCCAGGGCCTGGCCGCGCCTTCCAGCTCGGCGTTGAGCCACCACTGGCCGCCGGGCACGGCGCCATGCGGCTTTTGCGGATCGGGCCGGTAGTTGGCGAACGGCGTGCGGTTGAAGGCCACCCAGCTGCGCGGCAGCAGCTGGCGTTCGCCCCAGCGGCCGTCGCGCTGCATCAGCAGGCCGACACGGGCCAGGTCGCGGGCGCTCATGTAGGCGTAGGACGAGGCGACGAAGGTACCGCTGGCGTCCCGCTCCCACACCGCGGAGCGAATGCCCAGCGGCTCGAACAGGGCGGTCCAGGGATAGTCGGCGTAGGCCTGCTCGCCGACCATGGATTTCAGGCTGGCGCCCAGCACGTTGCTGTCGCCGCTGGAATAGGAGAAGCGCGTGCCCGGCAGCGCGCCCAGGCCATGACCGGCGGTGAAGGCGGCCATGTCGCCGCGTCCGCGGGTGTAGAGCATGGCCACCACCGAGGACTTCAGCGGCGCGTACTCGTAGTCCTCCTGCCAGTCCAGCCCGGAAGCCCAGTTGAGCAGGTGGCCGATCTTCACGTCCGGGTGCGCGGCGAACGGCGGATAGTGCCTGGCCACCGGGTCGTCCAGTTTGAAGCGCCCCTCGCCGAAGGCCACGCCGAGCACGCTGGCGAACAGGCTCTTGCTGACCGACCAGGTCAGGTGCGGGGTCTGTGCCGTGGTCGGCGCGGCGTAGCGCTCGTAGACGATGGTGCCGTCCCGGACCACCAGCAGCGCATCGCTGCGCACGCCGCTGCGGGCAGCATCGTCGCGGGCGGGAAAGGCGTAGTCGTCCAGGGCCTGCACGGCGGGGCTGGCAGCAGCCGGCTGGCTGCTCCAGTCCTCGGCCGGCCAGGTTTCCGCCGCCAGGGGGCCGGCGACGAGGAAGCAGCCGGCCAGGGCGGTGCGACGCAACAGGGCAAGGGGCATCGGGCTCGCTCGCGCAATGGAAAGGAGCCGACGCTAGCACGATGGCGGTGACGGGAAACAGCGCGAAACGCGCCTTTCCCGGCGGCGAATCAGTCCGGCAACCGATAGTCCTGCTGGGTCATCAGGTCGAGGCCGCACTGCAGGTTCTCGATCCAGTAGAGGAAGGCGTTGATCATCTCGCCGCCGACGAAGGGCCGGCCGTGCTGGGGCACGATCATGGCCACATCCATCTCGCGCACCATCTGCACCCAGAAGCGGCAGGCGCGGTTGCTGGCCATGTAGCGGCGATGGAAGCCCGCCATGTTGGGCACGTGGGCGGCGAAGTCCTGCACCGGGTTGGCGTCGTCGACCAGCGAGGCGCCCATGTCGCCGGAGAACAGGATCTTGCTCACCGGATCGTACAGCTGGAAGTTGCCCACCGAGTGGAGGAAGTGCGCCGGCACCGCCTTGAGGTTGCACTTGCCGAGGGGAATCGCCTGGCCGCGGTCGGGCAGCGCGATGATCCGGTCATAGGTGTTGATGCCGTGGCTGAGCGACAGGTAGTTGGCGGTCAGGTGCGGCAGGAAGCGCGCCCACAGCTTGGAGCAGATCACCCGCGCGCGGGTGTGCAGCAGCCACTTGTCCAGGGAAGCGATGATGTCCGGGTCCTGGTGGGAGGCGAAGATGTAGGTCAGCGACTGCAGCGCGATGCGCTTGGACAGCTCCAGCGACAGCGGGGTGTAGGTCAGGTCGCCACCCGGGTCGAGCAGCAGCTGCTGGTCGCCGTCGACGATGAGGAACTGGTTGGACTGCACACCTTCGCCGCTGACCAGGTCATCGAACATCAGGCATTGATGGGTGCCGTTGTCGAACAGCACGATGGGCTCGCGGCGCATGGATACCTCGCAGAAAATTCGCGAGGTGACCTTATCCGACGGCCCCCGTGGGTGTACTGATCCAGGTCAAGCGAGCGCTGCCAGCGCCTTCTCCAGGCGCTTCTCGCGGGCCGTGCGGGCCACGTCCAGCAGGTTGCGGTCGCGCTGCCACAGCGCCGCCCAGTGCGGCGGGCCGGCGTCGATGGCCGCATCCAGCTCGGGACGCAGGGCGGCGAACTGGGCGAACAGCCCGGCCAGCAGCAGATGGGTCACCGGCTCGCTGGCGTTGTGCCGCGCCACCTCGGCGCAGCCGGCCAGCAGCCCCAGCAGGCGCAGGCGCAACTCGCGCGGCCAGGCGCTCTCCTCGCCGACGCCGTACAGCCAGCCGCTCACGGCGGCGAGCACGTGCAGGTCCTCGATGCTGCGGAAGGGCTTCACGTAGCTGTCCCAGCCGTCGCCCGGCAGCAGTTCGCACAGGGCATTGTCCAGGTGCAGGCGGGCGTGGCCGATGTCGGGCATCAGCGGCAGCGCCGGCAGCGGCTCGATGCGCGTGCCGGGCGCGCCACTGCGCACCACGCCGACCACCAGCCGCGGCGCCTCGCCGGGCGCTTCCGCGCGCGCGGCGACCAGCAGCCAGTCGGTGATGTCGGCGGCGGTGACGAAATCCTTGCGGCCGCTCAGGTGCAGGCCGTCCAGGCGGGTCTGCAGGTCGGCCGGGCGGGTGCTGCGGTTCTCGGTCACGCAGAGCGCGCCGGGGCTCAGCGGCGCGGCGGGCCACAGGGCGCGCAGCGCACCCTGGTAGCCGGCCAGGAAGGCCAGCCCGGGGGTGGCCGCCAGGCGTCCGCCGAGCACGGCCAGGGCGAACGGGCCAGCGTCGCCGACGCGCTCGAGCAGCGCGGCGTACCAGTCGTCCAGGTTGGCCGCCGGCAGGCGGTCGCGGGTTTCCAGCACGGATTGCCAAGGCATCACAAAGGTCCTCGTCAGCTGTCACGCAAGCATCACCAAAGATTCATGGAGGTGACACCGCGCGTTCCTAGCCTGAGCTTGCCCAACAACAGCGACCGGCCGCAACCCATACGCAGGCTGGCTCATGGAGGCCAACGATGACCCCGACCGCTCGAACTGCCGAACGCCGCCTGCAAGCCGAACGCCTGATCGGCCCGGACGCGCTGCGCGAGGCCCAGGCCCTGCGCTACGCCGTGTTCAGCAGCGAATTCGACGCCAAGCTGAACGGCGCCGAGCTGGGCCTGGACATGGATGACTTCGACCCGCACTGCAGCCACATCGGCGTGCGCGACCTCAACAGCGGCGCGCTGGTGGCCACCACCCGCCTGCTCGACCGCCCGGCCGCCACCCGCCTCGGCCGCTTCTACAGCGAGGAGGAATTCAGCCTGCACGGCCTGGCCCACCTCGAAGGCCCGGTGCTGGAGATCGGCCGCACCTGCGTGGCCCCGGCCTACCGCAACGGCGGTACCATCGCCGTGCTGTGGAGCGAACTGGCCGAAGTGCTCAACGAGGGCGGCTACCGCTACCTGATGGGCTGCGCCAGCATCCCCATGCACGACGGCGGCATCCAGGCCCAGGCGATCATGCAGCGCCTGCGCGAGCGCCACCTGTGCACCGAGCACCTGCGCGCCGAACCGCACAATCCGCTGCCGGCCATGGACCTGCCCGGCAACGTCATCGCCGAGATGCCACCGCTGCTCAAGGCCTACATGCGCCTGGGCGCCAAGGTGTGCGGCGAGCCGTGCTGGGACCGGGACTTCCAGGTGGCCGACGTGTTCATCCTGCTCAAGCGCGACGAACTCTGCCCGCGCTACGCCCGCCACTTCAAGGCCGCGGTGTGAAGCGCGCGCGCCTGTGGCTGCGCCTGGCCCGGCTGGCCGCCGTGCTGCTCCTGGGCCTGGCGCTGGCCTGCGGCGTGACGCTGGTCGAGCGCCTGTGGCGCGGCGACCTGATGGGGCTGCGCCAGCGCCTCACCGCTTGGTTCCTGCGTCGCCTGAGCGGTACCCTGCCGTTCGAGGTCGAGGTGCAGGGCGAGCTGCCGCGCGGCCCGCACCTGTGGGTCGGCAACCACGTGTCCTGGACCGACATCCCCCTGCTCGGCCAGCTGCTGCCGATCTCCTTCCTGTCCAAGGCCGAAGTGCGCACCTGGCCGCTGGCCGGCTGGCTGGCGCACAAGGCCGGCACCCTGTTCATCCGCCGCGGCTCGGGCGACAGCGCGCTGCTCGCCCGCCAGCTGCACCGCCACCTCGGCGCCGGGCTCCAGCTGCTGATCTTCCCCGAGGGCACTACCACCGACGGCCTGCAGGTCCGCACCTTCCACGGCCGCCTGCTGACCGGCGCCATCGAGGCCGGCGTGCCGCTGCAGCCGGTTGCGATCCGCTACCTGCGCGACGGCGAACCCGACCTCGTCGCCCCCTTCATCGGCGACGACGACCTGCCCTCGCACCTGCTGCGCCTGTTCGCCAGCGACCGTGCCCGGGTACAGATCCAGCTGCTCGCCCCCATCCCCAGCGCCGGCCAGGAGCGCAACGCCCTGGCGCGCCAGGCCCAGCGGGCGGTGCAGGCGGCGTTGTTCGGCGAGCAGGAAGAGCGCGGGCGGGTGGCGGCCTGAAGCGGCCTCGCTCGCAGCCAGCCGTCCAGAGGTTTCTCGGCACTGGCGGGATCGGGTCGGAGGCGTTTACTTTCTGGCAAACTTTGCCATCGCCAGGCACCGCCATGAGCACCATGAACATCTCCCTGCCCGACGCCCTCAAGGCCTTCGTCGATGATCAGATCAGCCTGCGCGGCTACAGCACCAGCAGCGAATACGTGCGCGAGCTGATCCGCCAGGACCAGGACCGGCAGCATCTGCGAGGCCTGCTGCTGGCAGGCGCCGAATCCGCTCCCGCAGCGCCCGCGGATGGCGACTACTTCGAATCCCTGCGCTCCAGGGCCCGCAAGGCTCGGGGATGAAGGCAAAGCCCGTCATCCCGCGTGCCCTGGCCAACCAGGATGTCGAAGGCGCCATCGTCTACCACCTTGAGCAACAGGCCGCGCTCGGCCTCATCGACGCCCTGGAACAGGCCTATACCCATCACCCCGCCTCGGGTATCGGCCGCTACGCTCATGAGCTGGAGCTGCCGGGACTGCTCTGCTGGCCGTGGAAGCGCTATCCCCATCTGGTGTTCTATGTCGAGCGCGACGATCACATCGACGTATGGCGCGTCCTGCATGGCACGCGGGACATTCCCGAATGGCTGACCGAAAGGTCCTCTCATTAGGCGTCCGTGGGAATCGAATCCCCGATACGGTGCAGTCCTGCCCACCACGCCAATGTGACGCCGTTTCCCATCTTCGATGAAGCATCTGGACGCCCAGGCAGGGCTGCAGCTCTACTGCGCGTCCGTGACCATCCCCCTGCTCCTCGAAGTCGGACCATGAAATACCTCGCCTCCCTCCTTCTCCTGCTGCTGGTACTGGCCGGCACGCTGTATGTCGTGTGGCAGCCGACCAGGGACACCCCGGTCGTCGCGCCATCACCGCAGCACACCGAACTGGCGTCGCGCGCCAACGCGCATATCCAGCAACGGCAGTACCCCGAGGCCCTGGCCGAGATCGACGCCGCCCTGGCGCAGGCCCCCGACCATGCGCAATACCGCTTCCTGCAATGCCTGCTCAGGGAGCGGCTGGGTCAGGCCGAGGCGCTCGCCCGCGACTGCTACGCCCAGGTGGCGGCACAGCTGGCCCGGACGGAAGCCGAGTGCGAGGCGGACCTGAACTGCGTCGTCGCCGACCTGATGGCCCAGGGGCCGGACGCCGAGGCCCGGCGGCAGCGGCTGCTGGCCTTGCCGACGCCGACGGCCGAGTTGGAGGCGCGCCATTTCCTGCTCGAAGGGTTCAGCCGCGAAGGCTACCTGCGGACGATCCTGCCGTAGCGGCCGCGCCCTGCATCAGCCCCGGTGATAGTCGGTATCGGCACAAACGATCTGAATATCGGCAAATCCCGATATAAAGTTCGCCTAACTCCGATATGCGACAAACACCGCCATGAGCACCCCACTCGACATCGACGAAATCATCAAGGCCCTGGCCCATCCGGTCCGGCGCGAGATCCTGCAGTGGCTGAAGGAGCCGGAAAAGCACTTCGCCGACCAGGAGCATCCACTGGAGCTTGGTGTCTGCGCCGGCAAGTTCGAGCGTTGCGGCCTGTCCCAGTCGAGCGTCTCGGCGCACCTGGCGACCCTGCAGCGTGCCGGGCTGGTGACCAGCCGCAAGGTCGGCCAGTGGAGTTTCTTCAAGCGTAACGAGGAGGTCATCCAGGCCTTCCTCAAAGACCTCGACGCACAACTCTGAACGGTCTCGCCGCAGGCGGGACCAAACACATTCATCCGCTTTCTGCAGGAGCCGGCCCCATGATGCCGTTACCGCTTCTCGTCCTCGCGCTGTCCGCGTTCGCCATCGGCACCACGGAATTCGTCATCATGGGCCTGCTGCCCGAAGTCGCCAGCGACCTCGGCGTGTCCATTCCCGGCGCCGGCTGGCTGGTCACTGGCTATGCCCTCGGCGTGGCCCTCGGCGCGCCCTTCATGGCCCTGGTCACCGCCAACTGGCCGCGCAAGCTGGCCCTGCTGGCGCTGATGGGCATCTTCGTGCTGGGCAACCTGCTCTGCGCCACCGCCGCCGACTACGAACTGCTGATGGTCGCGCGGGTGGTCACCGCCCTCTGCCACGGCGCCTTCTTCGGCATCGGCTCGGTGGTCGCCGCCAGCCTGGTGCCGGAGAACCGCAGAGCCTCGGCCGTAGCCCTGATGTTCACCGGCCTGACCCTGGCCAACGTGCTCGGCGTGCCGCTGGGCACCGCCCTCGGCCAATACGCCGGCTGGCGCTCCACCTTCTGGGCGGTCACCGCCATCGGCATCCTCGCCTTCATCGGCCTGTGGCGCATCCTGCCGAGCAGCCGCGACCAGCAGCCGGCCGACCTGCGCGGCGAGCTGGCGGCCATGCGCGGCGCCGGGCTGTGGCTGGCGCTGTCGACCACCGTGCTGTTCTCCGCCGCCGTGTTCGCCCTGTTCACCTACATCGCGCCGCTGCTCGGCGAGGTCACCGGTGTGTCGCCGCGCGGCATCACCTGGACCCTGCTGCTGATCGGCGTCGGCCTGACTCTGGGCAATGTCCTCGGCGGCCGCCTGGCCGACTGGAACCTGTCCAGGGCCCTGGCCAGCATCCTGCTCACCCTGGCGGTCTTCTCCTCGCTGGTGAGCTGGACCAGCCCGCTGCTGGTGCCGCTGGAGATCAACCTGCTGCTCTGGGCCATGGCCGCCTTCGCCGCCGTGCCCGCCCTGCAGATCAACGTGATGAACTTCGGCCAGGCCGCGCCCAACCTGGTCTCCACCCTCAACATCGGCGCCTTCAACCTGGGCAACGCCCTCGGCGCCTGGATCGGCGGCCTGGTCATCAGCCAGGGCCTGGGGCTGACCAGCGTGCCGCTGGCCGCCGGCGTCCTGGCCGTGCTGGGGCTGATCGCTGCCCTGCTCACCTTTTCCCTCGGCAACGGCGAAGGCCGTGCCGAAGCCGTGCTCGACTGACCCACTGGAGGCTGCACCATGACCACCCTGTTCGACCCCATCAAGATCGGCAGCCTGGAGCTGCCCAACCGCATCATCATGGCGCCGCTGACCCGCTGCCGCGCCGACGCGGGCCGCGTGCCCAACGCGCTGATGGCCGAGTACTACGTGCAGCGCGCCTCGGCCGGCCTGATCCTCAGCGAGGCCACCTCGGTGACGCCGATGGGCGTGGGCTACCCGGACACCCCCGGCATCTGGTCCGAGGAACAGGTGCGCGGCTGGCTCGAGGTCACCCGCGCCGTGCATGCCAACGGCGGGCGCATCTTCCTCCAGCTGTGGCACGTCGGCCGCATCTCCGACCCGCTCTACCTGGATGGCGAGCAGCCGGTGGCGCCGAGCGCGATCAAGCCGGCCGGGCATGTCAGCCTGGTCCGCCCGATCAAGGAGTACGACACCCCGCGCGCCCTGGAGACCGAGGAACTCGCCGACATCGTCGAGGCCTACCGCCAGGGTGCCGAGAACGCCAAGGCCGCCGGCTTCGACGGTGTGGAAATCCACGGCGCCAACGGCTACCTGCTCGACCAGTTCCTGCAGAGCAGCACCAACCAGCGCAGCGACCGCTACGGCGTCTCCGTCGAGAACCGCGCGCGCCTGCTGCTGGAAGTCACCGACGCGGCCATCGAAGTGTGGGGCGCGGACCGCGTCGGCGTGCACCTGGCGCCGCGCCGCGACAGCCACGACATGGGCGATGCCAACCCGCGCGAGACCTTCGGCTACGTGGCCCGCGAGCTGGGCAAGCGTGGCGTGGCCTTCATCTGCACCCGCGAGAGGGAAGGCGACGACAGCCTGACGCCCTTCATCAAGGAGCAGTTCGGCGGCCTGGTGATCGCCAACGAGCGCTTCACCAAGGCCCAGGCCAATGCCTGGCTGGCCGACGGCAAGGCCGATGCCGTGGCCTTCGGCGTGCCCTACATCGCCAACCCGGACCTGGTCGAGCGCCTGGCCAAGGACGCCCCGCTCAACGAGGCCCGCCCGGAACTATTCTACGCCCCGGGCCCGGTCGGCTACATCGACTACCCGCGCCTGTAAGCCCGGGCACACGAAAAGCCCCGCACCTGTGGTAGTGCAGTTCACTGATGATCGCCCCTGTGGGAGCGGACTTGTCCGCGAAGCTTTGCTGTCAGCCCCGTTCGCGGACAAGTCCGCTCCTACAGGGCTGGCCCAACAACCGGTCGCGTTCGATCATTCCGTATGTGAACAAGCACTACCGCAGGTGCGGGGCTTTTCGCGTTCTTCCGATGAAGCGCTGCACAACCGCGGGCCGGGATGGCTATGATCGGCACCCATGCCCACCACGCCACCTTCGCTCCGCCAACCCTGCCCGCCGGGCGCCTGCGACTGCGGGCGCGACGACCTGCTGGACAGCGCCGGCGCCGACCTGCGCATCCTGCTGCTCACCCGCCAGGAGGAGAGGAAGCTGCTGGACCGCCTGCAGAACCTGCGCGACCTGAACGACCTCGAACACCTGCAGCGCAGGATGCACGAGCAGCTGGGCATCCGCGTGCATGTCGCGCCGGGCTTCAACGAGGTGCGCAGCATGCGCGGCATCGCCATCCACATCGATTCGCTGCCGGGGTTGTGCCGCAAGACGCGCCAGTCGATCCCGGCCGCCATCCGCCGGGGCCTGGAGAACGCCCCGGAAATCGCCTACCGCCTGCTGGATGCCCATGACCTGCTGCGCGATGCCTGACTGACCCACGCCAGGCGCGGGCGGGTTCGCTCAGCCCTTTTCCAGATTACCCAGGATGCGCGCATGGACGATCTGGCACAGGCGCTGCTCTTCCTCGCTGACGCCGGCGAACAGCTCGCGGCGCAGTTGCAGGGCGATGCTCTCGATCTGCTCGATCAGCGGGCGGGCCTTGTCCGTCAGCACCACCTTCTTGGCGCGGCGATCCTCGGGCACGGCGATGCGTCTTACCAGCTCCTGAGCCTCAAGGCCGTCGAGCAGCCGGGCCAGGGTCGGCCCCTCGACGCCCACGGTCTGCGCCAGCTCGCGCTGGGTCGGCGCTTCCTTGAGCAGGGCCAGATGGAGAAGGACCAGCCAGCGCGCCTGGGACAGGCCGAGGCCGGAGAGACGGCGGTCCAGCTCGGCGCGCCAGGCGCGGGAAAGCTGGGCCAGCTGCATGCCGAAACTGTGGTGCGCGAAACTATGCATAGAAGACTCTCATCGGGTCTTGCCACCGCCCACTCCCCGTGGACAGCAGAAAAATCTAATTATTAGTCAACTAACCATAACCCCGACGACGGCCTTCGCCAACCCCGCTGTCACCATTTGACATACTGATCCTCGACGAACCCCCACAGGTTGTCGATCACCAGCGGTGCCCTCCCCGGCGGGCGCAAAGTGCCCTGGAAGCAGCCGAACACCTGTTTGAAGTTGCTGGCCAGCAGGCCCAGGTTCAGCCGCTCGCGGTGCAGGCCGTGGCCACGGAAGGTCAGCTCCACCTGGCCGTCGCCGGAGACGATGCGCCAGGGCTGCAGCGGGTCGTCCCGGTCGAATTCGAAGCGCACGCCGCCGACCGGATGCAACGCGCCGTCCAGCCAGTAGCAGTTCTCGCTGAAGCTGGTCTCGTTGACCCCGCAGGACAGGTTCAGCCCGACCCGCGTGCCGGCCACCTCGCCGGACAGGCAGGCCCAGTTCCAGAAGGTCTCCGGGCGCATGTAGCCGGCCGACCAGTCGTGGTGGGCGAAGGCGTCGAGCGCCTGCAAGTCGAAGTCGCCCAGCTCGCTGCGCACGCTGCCACGGCAGCGCACGCCGGCGACCTTCTGCGCGTAGACCCAGCCGTTGACCGCCGTCGGCGTGCAGATGCACATGGGCTGGAAGCGCTGCTCGGAGAAGCTCGCCTCGATGCGGGTACCGTCGTCCAGCTCCACCAGCAGGTGTTTGTCGGCGCCGCCGTTGTCCAGGCGCAGCAGGTTGGCGCCACTGCGCAACTCGCACACGCCCTCGTTGGGCCGCTGGGAGAACTTGGTGCCGTGACCCAGCGGGCGCTTGAACTGGCGTTCGATCATGCGCCCGCTGGCCGGATGGAACAGGTAGACGAAACCGGCGGTGAGCAGGCTGATGTCGGCCAGGGCGCAGCCGCCGATCAGCTCGCCGCTGACCAGGCCGAAGTACTGGAACTGGTGGAAGCGCCGCCACTTGGCCAGCGCGCCCAGGCGCCGGCCCATCGGCGAGCGGAAGTCGAAGTCGCGCCAGTTCACCTCGCCCGGGGCCGCCGGGAAGATGCCGTAGTGGGGTTGGCCGTTGGCCTGTATCAGTCGGTCCATGGTCGCTGCCGGCGAGGGAAAGCCCGGATGCTAGCAGCCGGCCGTCGGCGCGGGAGGGTCCGTTCGCGCCAGGACGACGGACGCCTCAGGTCACCACCTGGTTGCGGCCGAAGGCCTTGGCCTCGTACAGGGCGCGGTCGGCATGCTCGAACATGCCGTCCATGGCCATGGCCGGCGAGGGCTCCTGGCAGCACAGGCCGACCGACATGGTCAGCACGGCGGCGGTCTGCGAGCCGGCGTGCTCGATGGCACAGTCCTGCAGGCTCTGGCGCAGCGCCTCGGCGCGCTGCCGCGCCTCGGCAGGGGTGATGTCGTAGAGCAGCACCGCGAACTCCTCGCCGCCGAGCCGGGCCGCCATGTCCAGCGGGCGCCGGGCGGCGCGCAGCAGCGTCTCGCCGACCTGCTGCAGGGCGCGGTCGCCCGCCTGGTGTCCGTAGCGGTCGTTGAACGCCTTGAAGTGATCGACGTCGCACAGCAGCAGCGCCAGCGGCCGGCCGTCGCGCTGGGCCTGGCGCCAGAGCCGGCCCATCTCGCGGTTGAAGCTGCGCCGGTTGTGCAGCCCGGTCAGGCCGTCCTGGTCGGCCTGCACCCGCAGCAGGCCGCTGATCAGGAAGTGCTCGCGGGATTTCAGCTCCAGCAGGTAGCAGCCCACCGCGCCGATCAGGTTACCAACCAGCAGGAACAGCAGGTTGTTGAACAGCCGTTCCGGCGTCAGGCCGCTCAGCCATTCGAACAGGCCGTAGGCCAGCAGCACCACGAAGGAAGTGACGGCCGCCTCGACCAGGCGCAGGCCAACCAGGAAGTAGGCGGCGATGCACACCAGCAGCAACCCCTCGTAGGGGAAGAACGGGTCCTGGCCGTGGCCGAGGGCGATGATGGCGGCGGCGCCGAGGCCCATGGCGCCGATGCAGGCGATGCTCAGCGGCGTCGCCAGGTGCGGGTGGCGCCAGCCGAGGATCAGTCGGCCGCAGACCAGCAACAGCAGCGCCACGCTGGCGCGGATGGACAGCAGCACGAGCAGTAGCGGGCCTTCGATCATCCAGATGTCGACCCCGACGAAGGCCAGCCACACCAGCATCGCGAACACCACCGCGACGCGCTTCAGCTCGCGGCTGTCGCGCAGCATGTAGGCGCGGTACTCGCGCTCCAGGGCGGGGGCGAAGCGCAGCAGGCGATAGCCGCGGGTCAGTTGGTCGGAGTAGGGATTGGGCCGAACGTTGGCCAGCCAGTCGGGATGCAGCGGCACTAGATCTTCGAACCTCGCAATCTATCGCTGGGGCTCACCCTAGCGTTTTGAGAAGCACGTCACAAGTTTGTCGCCAAAGGTTTGGCGTAAAGAATCGTTACCGCCGCGACCTCAGAGTTCGAACTCGCTCTGCAATGCCGCCCGCACGCAGTGCAGCACGCCTTCCGGCACCTGGCCGGCGAACTGTGGGGCTACCGCCGCCACTGGCGGCAGCTCGCCCTCGCCGTCGAGGAAGGCGTCCTGGATCTCGCCGAGCAGCTCCTCCGGCAGGTCCAGCGCCTGCTCCAGGGACAGCTGCTGGCGGCCGATGGCCTCGGCCAGCATGTTGTACACGCTTTTCTCGCCACAGTTCAGCTGGCTGGCGATCTGCGCCGGAGTCATGCCGGCACGGGCCAGGCTGACCAGTTCGTGGCGCAGGTCCACCACCACCTTCGGCGCTTCGCCCGCGCCGCCGTTGAGCACTTCGAGGAAGGCCTCGCCGTAGCGCTCCAGCTTGCGCGCGCCGACGCCGCTGACCCGCGCCATCTCGCTGAGGTTACGCGGCTGGCTGCGCAGCATTTCCAGCAGCGTGGAATCGGGGAAGATGACGTAGGGCGGCACGCTGTGCTCCTCGGCCAGCTTGCGCCGCAGGGCGCGCAGGGCCTCCCACTGCTCGCGCTCCTCGCCCCGCACCAGCTGGCTGGCGCTGCTGCCGCTGGCCTTGGCCGCCTGCTGCGGCTTGAGGTCGCGGCGCAGCTCCAGCGTCATCTCGCCGCGCAGCAGCGGCCGGCAAGTGTCGCTCAGGCGCAGGCCGCCGTAGCCGTCCAGATCGACGTCGGCCAGGCCGCGCGCCACCAACTGGCGGAACAGGGTGCGCCATTCCGCCTCGGACAGCGCCTTGCCGATGCCGAACACCGCCAGGTGCTGGTGGCCAGAGGCGCGGATCTTGTCGTTCTCGCGGCCCAGGAGGATGTCCACCAGGTGGCCGACGCCGTAGCGCTGGCCGCTGCGGTAGATCGCCGACAAGGCCTGGCGCGCCGGCTCGGTGGCGTCCCAGGTCTGCACGTTGTCGACGCAGGTGTCGCAGTGGCCGCAGGGCCTCTCCAGCACCTCGTCGAAGTAGGCCAGCAGCGCCTGGCGGCGGCAGCGGGTCTCCTCGCAGAGGGCGAGCATGGCGTCCAGCTTGTGCTGCTCGATGCGCTTGTGGCGCTCGTCGCCCTCGGAGTTGCTGAGCATCTGCTTGAGGAAAATCACGTCCTGCAGGCCGTAGGCCATCCAGGCGTCCGCCGGCAGGCCGTCGCGGCCGGCGCGGCCGGTCTCCTGGTAATAGGCCTCCAGTGACTTGGGCAGGTCCATGTGGCAGACGAAGCGCACATTGGGCTTGTCGATGCCCATGCCGAAGGCGATGGTCGCCACCATGATCAGCCCTTCCTCGTTGAGGAAGCGCTTCTGGTGGTAGGCGCGCAGGTCGTTGGCCAGCCCGGCGTGGTACGGCAGCGCCGGGTAGCCCTGGGCGCTGAGGAAGTCGGCCACCTCCTCCACCTTCTTGCGCGACAGGCAATAGACGATGCCGGCGTCGCCCTTACGCGCGGCGAGGAAGGCCAGCAGTTGCTTGCGCGGCTGATCCTTGGGCTGGATGCGGTAGAAGATGTTCGGCCGGTCGAAGCTGGAGAGGAAGCGCTCGGCCTGCTCCAGGTGCAGGCGCTGGGCGATCTCCTCGCGGGTGCGCATGTCCGCCGTGGCGGTCAGGGCGATGCGCGGCACGCCGGGGAACAGCTCGGCCAACTGGCCCAGCTGCAGGTATTCCGGGCGGAAGTCGTGGCCCCACTGGGACACGCAGTGGGCCTCGTCGATGGCGAACAGGGCCACCTGGGGCAGGCGCTGCAGGAAGTCCAGCATGCGCGGCTGCACCAGGCGCTCGGGCGCCAGGTAGAGGAACTTGATCTCGCCGCGGCGGACGCGATCGGCGATGTCGCGCTGCTCGTCGTTGCTCAGGGTGGAATTCAGCGCCACGGCCGCCACGCCCAGCTCGTCGAGGGTGGCGACCTGGTCCTCCATCAGCGCGATCAGTGGCGAGACGATCACCGCCAGTCCCTCGCGCAACAGGCCCGGCACCTGGTAGCACAGCGACTTGCCGCCACCGGTGGGCATCAGCACCAGGGCATCGCCGCCGCCGGCCACGCGCTCGATGATCGCCGCCTGGTTGCCACGGAAGGCGTCGTAGCCGAAAACGTCTTTGAGGATGCGAAGGGCGGCGGACATGGGTGGCGGGATCATCCGGACTGAAGAAGCGGTCGGGCAGTATACGCGACCGCCGGCCGCGGCAGGCCATCGCCCGTCGGCCGTGCTTTTGCGGGCCCGGGCGGCTAGAATCCCCGTGTTCACTCATTCAAGGTAGTTCCACGATGTCCTTCGCCGAGCAATTGTCCCGCCTGCAAGCCTTCCTCGATGCCGACGACCTGCATGAGGAAGCGTTGGACTACCTGGCCACCCACGGCTACCTCACCGCCCTCTCCATCTGCCCCGAGCAGGTGCCGGAGCGCGAATGGATCGACGCCCTGTTCGCCGAGCCGCCGCACTACCGCAGCGAGGCCGAACGCGAGGAAATCGAAACCACCCTGCAACTGCTCAAGGCTCACATCGCCCGCCAGTTGGCCAGCGACGACGAGCCGGAAATCCCCTGCGACATCGACCTCGGCCAGGACCCGGACGACTCCGACCTGCGCGGCTGGTGCATCGGCTTCATGGAAGGCGTGTTCCTGCGCGAGGCCGTGTGGTTCGAGGACTCGGAGGACGAGGTCAGCGAGCTGCTGCTGCCGATCATGGTCGCCTCCGGCCTGTTCGACGAGCAGCCCGAGTTCGCCGAGATCGCCCGCGACCGCCAGCTGGTGGACAGCATGGTCGACCAGATTCCCGAGCTGCTCACCGCCCTGTTCCTGCTCTGCCACGCGCCGGAAGAGAAGCCGGCACTGCTCAAGCCCCGCCACCACTGATTCCCCACGCGACGTGCCCGCCTCCGGTCGTGCGTCGTCTAGAGCGGCCCGCTCCCCGTCCGGGAGCGCCGGCTGATGGCCCACGCCGACATTCCCCAGAGCCGCCACCGCGCCGTGCGCTACGCGCTGCTGACGATCGGCTGGCTGAGCGTGGCGCTGGGGGTGATCGGCATCTTCGTCCCCGTGCTGCCGACCACGCCCTTCCTGCTGCTGGCCGCCGCCTGCTTCGTGCGCAGCTCGCGCCGCTTCTACCTGTGGCTGGTCGAGCACCCCAGGCTCGGTCCCTGGATCCGCGACTACCTGGAAGGCAACGGCATCCCGCTCAAGGGCAAGGTCTACGCCATCGGCCTGATGTGGCTGAGCATCAGCCTGTCCTGCTACCTGGTGCCGCTATTCTGGGCGCGCGCGTTCATACTCACCAGCGCGGTACTGGTGACGCTCTACATCCTGCGCCAGAAGACCCTGCCCAATCGCGAGTGACGCATCGCCGCGGCGCCGCCTAGACTTCCTCCATCCCCTGCGGAGACCACCTTCATGCCGCTGCGGCACAGCACTCAGGGACGAGCCACGCGCCTGCCGGCAGGCCGGCTGCTGCTCGGCGCCCTGCTCTGCCTGCTCCTGGCCGTGGTGGCGCGGGCCGGCTGGGACTTCGGACTGATCCTGCACAACGCCGAACAACGCTACGGCGAACTGGGCCTCGCCAAGGCGCGCATCGAGGCCTGGGACGAACTGATCCGCGCCAGCGAGCAGCTGCCCGAACGGGAAAAACTGACCGTGGTGAACCGCTTCTTCAACCGCCAGCTGCGCTTCGCCGACGACGTCGCCGTCTGGCGCCTGAACGACTACTGGGCCACCCCGGTGGAGGCGCTGGTCAAGGGCGCCGGCGACTGTGAGGACTACTCCATCGCCAAGTACTTCACCCTGCGCCGGCTGGGCGTGCCCAGCGAGCGGCTGCGCATCACCTACGTCAAGGCACTGCGCCAGAACCAGGCGCACATGGTGCTCACCTACTACGCCAGCCCCACCGCCGACCCGCTGGTGCTGGACAACCTGATCGGAGAAATCCGCCCCGCGTCCCAGCGCCAGGACCTGCTGCCGGTCTACGCCTTCAATGCCGAAGGTCTCTACCTGCCCGGCCAGGCCGGGCGCAAGAGCGATACCAAGAAACTGTCGCGCTGGCAGGATCTGCTGAACAAGATGCGAGCCGAAGGCTTCGACATCGGAGAAGGTTAGGAGCGCCTATGTCCCTGTTGAAACAGTTGTTTCTCGCCATCTGCCTGTTCCTCGTGGTGGCCTTCGCCGGCAGCTTCGTCGCCAGCGTCGAGACCTCCCGCGAACAGCTCCTGAGCCAGTTGCGCTCCCACGCCCAGGACGCCGCCACGGCGCTGGGCCTGTCGATGACGCCCCACGTCGACGACCCGGCGATGATCGAGCTGATGGTCAGCTCGATCTTCGACAGCGGCTACTTCGCCACCATCCGCGTGGTGCGCATCGCCGACGGCGAAGTGCTGGTCGAGCGCAGCACCGACACCACCTCGGACCGGGTGCCGGAATGGTTCGTCGAGCTGGTCGACCTGCAGCCGGAAGGTGGCGACGCGCTGATCATGCGCGGCTGGGAACAGGCGGCGCGGGTCGAGGTGCTCAGCCACCCACAGTTCGCCCTGGCCAAGCTGTGGGACGGCGCCATCGGCAGCCTTCTGTGGCTGCTGCTGTGCGGCGTGGTCAGCGCCATCCTCGGCGGCTGGCTGCTGCGCACCCAGCTGCGCCCGCTGGACACCATGGTGCAGCAGGCCCAGGCCATCAGCCGCCGCGAGTTCTTCACCCTGCCCCAGGTGCCGCGCACGCCCGAGCTCAAGCGCGTGGTGATGGCGATGAACCAGATGGTGGAGAAGCTCAAGCAGCTGTTCGCCGAGGAGGCCGCGCGCAGCGAGAAGCTGCGCGAGGAAGCCTATCAGGACAGCCTCACCGGCCTGGCCAACCGCCGCCTGTTCGAGATCAAGCTGGCCAACCAGCTGGCGGTGACCGAGCAAAATGCCGCCGGCTACCTCATGTTCCTGCGTCTCAACGACCTCGGCGGCCTCAACCAGCGCCTCGGCGGCCAGCGCAGCGATGCACTGATCCACAGCATCGGCGAACTGCTGAAGCGCCTGCTGGAACAGCGCGGCGCTCCGGACTGGCTGGCCTCGCGCAACCGCGGCGGCGAATTCACCCTGCTCGCCCCGGGGCTGGCGGCCGAGGACGCCGACCGCCTCGCCCAGGAACTGATGGACAGCCTGGAGAACCTGCGCCAGACCGGCGCCAGCGACCGCACCCCGGTGGCCCACCTGGGCATCGCCGCGTTCCGCCCCGGCGAGACGATGGCCAACGTGATCGGCCGCGCCGACCAGGCCCTGGCCCAGGCGCAGAGCGATGGCGAGCGGGCCTGGGAACGCCTGGACGACTTCGACGCGAGCGTCGGCCAAGGCGAGCACGAATGGCGGCTGTGGATCGACGAGGCCCTGAGCCGGAGCATGCTCCAGCTGTACTTCCAGCCGGTGGTGGCCTGCGCGGACACCGCGCGGGTGCTGCACCGCAAGGTGCTGGCGCGCCTGCTCGACCCCAGCGGCGAGGCGGTGGCCGCCGGCCGCTTCCTGCCCTGGATCGAGCGCCTGGGCTGGGCCACCCGCCTCGACCTGGCGATGCTCGAACACAGCCTGGCGCACCTGGCCCGGCACCCGCAGCCGCTGGCCCTCAGCCTGTCCGCCGCCACCCTGCGCGACGCCGCCAGCCTGGAGAAACTGCTGGCGCTGCTCCACCAGCATCCCCGCCAGGGCGAGCTGATGACCCTGGAACTGGACGAGCGCTTCCTGCCGCCGCCGGCGGAACTGGAGCGGCTCAGCCAGCGGGTGCGCGAGGCCGGCTACCAGCTGGGGCTGCAGCACTTCGGCGGACGCTTCAGCCTGATCGGCAACCTGACCCACATGGGCCTCGCCTACCTGAAGATCGACGGCAGCTACATCCGCGCCATCGACCGGGAAGACGACAAGCGCGTGTTCATCGAGGCGATATTCCGCGCCACCAACAGCATCGACCTGCCGCTGATAGCCGAGATGGTGGAGAGCGAAGGCGAGCTGGAGGTACTCAGGGAACTCGGCATCCATGGCGCCATGGGCCGGCTGGTCGGCGCGCCCGCGCCTTGGCAGGGCTGAGGGCGCCGCGTCAGATCAAGGGGTGGTCGTCGTCGCCCAGCAGGCCGCCCAGCCCCTCGATCTCGGCCCGGGTCACCGCACGCCGGTCGAGCTTGCGCCGCGCCGCCTCGGGCAGGTCGGTGTAGCGGATAAGGCCCTTGCCCACCAGCACGCCGACCACGTCCTCCAGCACCCGCACCAGCTCCAAGTCGGACTCCTTGAGGCTGGCCAGCCGCGCCTTGACCTCCTCGCGCGCCGCCAGCCAGCGGTGCAGCTCCTCGCTCTCGACCGCCAGCGTCTCGGTCATGCCCTCGAACGGCTCGTGCTCGACCCGCAGCAACCGCCCCTCCGCATCCCTCTGCACGTACACCATGCTTCCTCCAGGCGCGCGGCCCCATCCGCGGCTCAAGAAAGGCTAGCAGCCGGCGGTGGGTCATGAGGGGGCGATCGGTCCCGTAGGGTGCGCCGTGCGCACCGGGGCCATGCGCGGGATCGCCGGTGCGCATGGCGCACCCTACAAGTGCGGCTCCATGTTCCCGTTTGCACGCCCTGTAGGAGCGAATTCATCCGCGAAATCCGCGTCTGAAACGGTTCGCCGCCCGGCCGCACCTGCGCAACAGCAGGAGGTAGCGAGGAGATAGCAATAAAAAGCTATGCCCCCGCGACGTGTTGCGCGGTCAGGCCCCTCTATCTGAGCGCTGCAGTTGCCCGCCCCTGGGTTCCCGCCTGCGCGGGAATGACAGTTCTCGGCAGGAGTCCTCCCCACCTCGTCATCCCCGCGCAGGCGGGGATCCAAAAAAGGTCAGGGCACTGCAACATCGGGGACACAGCCATAAAAAAGGCCCCGCGATGCGGGGCCAGGAAAGGAGCGAGTTGGAGCTGGCTGTTGTTAGAACACGTACTGGGCGCGAACCACGAAGCCGTCGCCATCGTCGTCGCCATTGCTGTTGGTGGCGTTGTCCACCTTGGCCTTGACGTAGGCGCCGCTGATCTTCACGGACTCGTTGGCGTACCAGTTCAGGCCGAGGTTGTGCACCTTGCCTTCGACGTCGTCACGGGAGGCGAAGCTGCCGTTGTCGTCGTCGACGCTCAGGTGGTCGTAGCGGTAGAAGATTTCCCAGGCGCCGATCTGCTTGTTCGACGGCTTGACCGAATCGAACTTGCCGAGCTTGTAGTTGCGGGCCTCGCCGGTGAGGGTGTAGGCCGCCTGCACGTAGTAGCCTTCGGCGTCGATGTCGTCGTAGCCGTTGGAGTCGGCTTCCAGGGTGCGCGCCACGTATTCGCCCTGCAGGGAGAACGGGCCCATGGCCCAGGCCGCTTCCAGGCCCCAGGCGGTGTCGTCGCCGAAGGCGCCAGCCGGGGTGACCTCGGCGCCGCCCAGGGTCAGGCGGTTGCCGTTGTCACCGGCATCCTGGCCACCGTCGGTGCTGACGCCGCGCATGCCCAGGCGGCTGCGGATACGACCGTCGAAGGCGGTGTCGGAGAGGTCGCGCTGGGCGAAGTTGACGCCGAAGTGCAGGACGTTGCCGGCTTCGTGCAGGGGTGCGAACACGCCGCGCAGGTTGAACTGGGTGGTGCTGTCGCCATCCTTGGTGGTGTTGGTGGCGTCCTTGGAGAACACGCCCACGGAACCGTAGAAGGAATCGGCGGCGCTGCCGGACAGCTGGATGCCCAGGCCGCCATTGTGGCCGTTGGTCCAGTCGATCAGGTCATAGGCGGCGGTACGCTCCTGGGCGGTCACCCACTTGGAGCTGGTGGCCTTCTCCAGACCGAACTCGGGGTCGAAGCGGCCGACCTTGATGGACAGCGGCGCGAAGCCGTTGTAGGCCAGGGAGGCCTCGTCGAAGTAGCCGTCTTCCTTGCGGTTGTCACCGCCGGAGTTCTGCGACAGGTCGTAGTTGATCTGGTAGGCCCAGTCCTTGTACAGCACGCCGCCCAGCTCGATGAAGGCGCGGCGGAAGTAGCCGGCGTCGGCGGTGTCGCCGTTCTTGGTGTAGAAGCCATCGAAGCGGCTGTAGTCGGCCTGGATGCGGCCACCCAGCTTGAAGCTGAATTCCTTGTCGGTGGTGCCTACTTCCAGGCCTCCTTTGGTCTTGATCACGAGGTCGGCGCCGTCGGTGGTGACGGTGCCGGCGAAAGCCTGGGCGGAGATGGCCAGAGCCAGGGCGCTGGCGGCAAAACCGGCGAAGTGCTTCATCGAAGGATTCCCCTATTGGTCTTTGGAAAACACTGGGCAACGGCCCTGCGTTGGGGGGGAATCTTGGCGGGGGGTTATTTCAGCGCAGTTGCTTTTATATGAAAGTTCGATGACACGGGAACTTTTCAACGCTTTAGGTAATAAGAGACGAGGCACGGCAAGGCGCCTCGCAACACGAGGCGCCCGGAATCATCGAGGAAGAACGGAGCGGCCGGCGCGCCAGGACGGGCGCCGGCGGGCGAAGGCTCAGTGCCGACGCAGGATCACGCTGCCGATGGAGTAGCCCGCGCCGAAGGAGCTGAGCACGCCCACGGTGCCGGAGGGCAGGTCGTCCTGATTCTTGTGGAAGGCGATCACGGAGCCGGCCGAACTGGTGTTGGCGTAGGTGTCGAGGATCACCGGCGCCTCGTCCGGCTCGGCGTCGCGGCCGAGCAGCTTGCGCGCGATCAGCAGGTTCATGTTGAGGTTGGCCTGGTGCAGCCAGAAGCGCTTCACGTCGCTGACGTTCAGCTGGTGCTCGGCCAGGTGCCCGGCGATCAGGTCGGCGACCATCGGGCAGACGTCGCGGAACACCTTGCGGCCTTCCTGCACGAACAGCTTGTCGCGGGCGCCGATGCCCTCTTCCGCGGCGCGGTTGAGGAAGCCGAAGTTGTTGCGGATGTTGTTGGAGAACTGGGTCAGCAGCTTGGTGCCCAGGATGTCCCACTGGTGGGCGGAGGTGGCCTGGTCGGCACGCTCGATGATCACCGCGGTGGCGGCGTCACCGAAGATGAAGTGGCTGTCGCGGTCGCGGAAGTTGAGGTGGCCGGTGCAGATTTCCGGGTTGACCATCAGTACCGCGCGGGCCTGGCCGGTCTGGATCGCGGTGGCCGCCGCCTGGATGCCGAAGGTGGCCGAGGAGCAGGCCACGTTCATGTCGTAGCCCCAGCCCTCGATGCCCAGGGCCGCCTGCACTTCGATGGCGACCGCCGGGTAGGCGCGCTGCAGGTTGGAACAGGCGACGATGACGCCATCGATATCAGCAACGGTGCGGCCGGCGCGCTCCAGCGCCTGCTTCGCCGCGGCCACGCCCATCTCGCAGAGGATGCCCCACTCCTCGTTGGAGCGCTCGGGGATGCGCGGCACCATGCGCCGGGGGTCGAGGATGCCGTCCTTGTCGATGACGAAGCGGCTCTTGATACCGGAAGCCTTCTCGATGAAAGCCACGCTCGACTCGCTCAGCGCCTCCACCTCGCCGCGCTCGATGGCCGCGGCATGCTCGCTGTTGAACAGCTGGACGTAGGCGTTGAAGGAGGCCACCAGCTCTTCGTTGGAAATGCTGTTGCCCGGGGTATACAGACCAGTGCCACTGATTACGGCTTTGTGCACGGGACATTCCTCTTCTTCTGTGGCCGCCCGAAGCGGCTGGCTTGACGGTTGCTCCCGCGGCGAACCGACGGTGCGAATTCAGGCTGCGGCGATTCGGAGGCCAGGCAGTGGCGCGCAACGCTGCAAAACGCAGAGTGTGCCACAGCCGGGGCCCGTAGCGCTGCCACGGCGAAGCTGGGTCGGACTGGCGGCGAATGGGTGCCCGGCGCGGCAGCGGCGCCGAAAATACGGAAAAACCCGCCTATGTGCGGCGATACCTACGTCATCCATGACGATCATGAGGTTCGGCAGAATTTGACGGGCGCCGCATTTACCGCCCCTACGGCTTTTGACCGGATGTACAGGAACGACGCAGAATCCATCGCTCCCCCCTCACAGGCATCCGGCCATGCTCGGCACCCACGATCTCGCGTTGTTCATCGTCTCCGGCCTGCTGCTGAATATGGCGCCCGGTCCCGACTCCCTGCTGGTCATGGCCCGCAGCGCCAGCCAGGGATGGCGCGCCGGCTCGATGGCGGCGCTGGGCATCGGCGCGGGCACCTGCGTCCATATCGTCGCCGCCGCGCTGGGCATGTCCGCCCTGCTCGCCACCTCGGCCACCGCGTTCATGCTGGTCAAGCTGGTCGGCGCCGCGTACCTGCTGTACATCGGCATCGGCATGCTGCTGACCCGGCGCCGGGACAACGATGCGGTGGCCGATGCGCTGCCGCCGCTGTCCCACGGACGGATCTTCGCCCAGGGCTTCCTGACCAATCTCCTGAATCCCAAGGTGGCGCTGTTCTTCCTCGCCTTCGTGCCGCAATTCATCCACCCGGACGCCGAGCACAAGGCCCTGGCCTTCCTGCTGTTGGGCGCGATCTTCAACGTCAACGGCATGCTCTGGTGCCACTTCCTCGCGCTCTCCACCGTGTTCGCCCGACAGCGGCTGCGGATCGGCCGGGGCCTGGGCCTATGGCTGGAGCGCGGGGTCGGCGGCGTGCTGGCGCTGCTGGGCGTCAAGCTCGCGCTGGCCGACAGGGCCTGAGCACGCAAACCGGCCCGCGCGTGCGGGCCGGCGAGAGGCTGCGAGGGAAATCAGGCGACCTGGGCCACCTGCTCGCGCGCCTTGGCGATTCCCTTCTCCTGGAATTCGGCGCCCATGTTCAGGCCCTCGGCGTGAATGAACTGCACGTCGTGAATACCGATGAAGGCCAGCGCCTGGCGCAGGTAGGGTTCCTGGTGATCCAGGCCACTGCCGGCATAGATGCCACCACGGGCGGTGAGCACGTAGGCGCGCTTGCCGGTGAGCAGGCCCTGCGGGCCGGTCTCGGTGTACTTGAAGGTGACGCCGGCGCGCAGCACGTGGTCCAGCCAGGACTTCAGGGTGCTGGGGATGGCGAAGTTGTACATCGGCGCGGCCAGCACCAGCACGTCGGCGGCCAGCAGCTCGTCGGTCAGCAGGTTGGAGCGGGCGGCCGCGGCGCGTTCGATGTCGCTTTGCTGCTCGGCGGGCTTCATCCAGCCACCGAGCAGGGTGGCGTCCAGGTGCGGCACCGGCTCGACGGCCAGGTCGCGGACCTGCACGTCATCCTGCGGATGGGCCTTGCGCCACTGGGCGATGAAGTCGCCGGTCAGCTGGCGGGAAACGGAACCTTCCTGGCGGGCGCTGCTTTCGATTACGAGGATGCGGGACATGAGGCTGATCTCCATCGAGTGTCGGGGGTCGATGGAGCACAGGTTATGGTCAGCCTATGAGATAAAAAAGCGCAATTATCCGCTTCAAATAATCGACAAAGTTGATTTATTGCCGAGCCGGTTCTAGGCTCTGCTCGCAGGTGAGGTCCACCCGCAGCTTGATGATGTCGCGCGCGAACCTGACGGAGAGGTTGGCGGTTTCGCCGGCCTTGACGTCCGCCTTGCGGGTGCGCGGCGCCTCCGGGCCGTTGCGGAACACCGCCGAGCACTTGGCGGGAATGGTGCCGTAGTTGTAGAGCAGCACGGCACCGATGTTGCGGTCCACCTGCTGGCCGGTGGCGGACACTTCGGCACCGTTCAGCTTCTTGCCGATCTCGATCGGGTAGGCGGCGGCGGTCAGTGGCATCAGCGCGAGCAGGACGAGGCAGCATTTTTTCATCGGGCGTTCTCCTTTTTCGAGGGTGCCCAGAGTAGAGAAGAGGAAGCGGCGATGAAAGCGCCCCGTGTGACCCTGGAGCAATGGCGCACCCTGCAGGCGGTAGTCGACCACGGCGGCTTCGCCCAGGCGGCCGAGGCGCTGCACCGCTCGCAGTCTTCCGTGAGCTACACGGTGGCGCGCATGCAGGAGCAGCTCGGCGCGCCGCTGCTGCGCATCGACGGGCGCAAGGCAGTGCTCACCGATGCCGGCGAGGTACTGCTGCGCCGCTCGCGGCAGCTGGTCAAGCAGGCCAGCCAGCTGGAGGAGCTGGCCCACCACATGGAACAGGGCTGGGAAGCGGAAGTGCGCCTGGTGGTGGACGCCGCCTACCCCACCGCCAACATCGTGCGCACCCTCTCCGCCTTCATGCCGCAGAGCCGGGGCTGCCGCGTGCGCCTGCGCGAGGAAGTGCTGTCCGGCGTCGAGGAAGTGCTGCGCGAAGGCTCCGCCGACCTGGCGATCAGCGCCCTCAACATCACCGGCTACCTGCCCATCGAACTGGGCGAGGTGGAATTCATCGCCGTCGCCCATCCCGAACACCCCCTGCATCGCCTGCAGCGGCCCGTCACCTTCCAGGATCTGGAAGGCCAGATGCAGGTGGTGACCCGCGACAGCGGCCGGGTGCAGCCGCGCGACGCCGGCTGGCTCGGCGCCGAGCAGCGCTGGACGGTAGGCAGCCTGCCCACCGCGCGCACCTTCGTCAGCAGCGGCCTGGGCTTCGCCTGGCTGCCCTGCCATCTGATCGCCCGCGAGCTTGAGGAAGGCGTGCTCAAGCCGCTGCCCATGGAGCAGGGCGACATCCGCCGGCCACGCTTCTTCCTCTACAGCAACAAGGACAAGGTGCTCGGCCCCGCCACCCAGATCCTCATCGACCTGATCCGCAACTTCGACGGCGCGCCGCTGGAGGCGCCCTTCGCCGCGCCGCTGGCCATGAACTGAGGAAAGCACCATGTCCTATTTCGAACACGACGGCTGCCAGCTGTACTACGAGGATCGCGGCCAGGGCGAACCGGTACTGCTGGTCCACGGCCTGGGCTCCAGCATCCAGGACTGGGAATACCAGATTCCGCACCTGCTGCAGCGCCGTCGCGTGCTGGCCATCGACCTGCGCGGCCACGGCCGCTCCGGCAAGCCGCGCGAGCGCTACAGCATGGCCGGCTTCGCCGCCGACCTGGCGGCGCTGATCGAACACCTGGGCCTGCCCCGGGTGCATCTGGTCGGCATCTCCATGGGCGGCATGGTCGGCTTCCAACTGGGCGTCGACCGCCCGGAACTGCTGCGCAGCCTGACCATCGTCAACAGCGCACCCGAGGTGAAGGCCAGGAGCGCCAACGACTGGTGGCAGCTGGCCAAGCGCTGGACGCTGTCGCGCCTGCTGAGCATGGAGACCATCGGCAAGGGCCTCGGCCGCGTGCTGTTCCCGCGCCCCGAGCAGGCCGAGCTGCGCGCCAAGGTGGAACAACGCTGGCCGCAGAACGACAAGCGCGCCTACCTCTCCAGCTTGGACGCCATCATCGGCTGGAGCGTGCGCGAACGCCTCGCCGCCATCACCTGTCCGACCCTGGTGATCTCGGCCGACCGCGACTACACCCCGGTCGCCGTCAAGGAGGCCTATGTCCGCGAGCTGCCCAACGCCCGCCTGGTGGTGATGGAGCGCTCGCGCCACGCCACCCCCATGGACCAGCCGGAACGCTTCAACGCCGTCCTGGACGACTTCCTCGCCCAGGTCGAGCACACTCAACCGCAACCCGAAAACAAGGACTCGCAACCATGCTGAAGCAACTTCTCCTTTCCGCCTGTGGCCTGCTGCTGAGCACCAGCCTGCTCGCCGCCGACAACCCGCACGTGCTGCTGACCACCAGCTACGGCGACATCGAGATCGAGCTGAACGCCGAGAAGGCGCCGATCAGTACCCAGAACTTCCTCGGCTACCTCGACGCCGGCTTCTACAAGGACACCCAGTTCCACCGGGTCATCCCGGGCTTCATGATCCAGGGCGGCGGCTTCGATGCCAGCATGCGCCAGAAGGACACCTTCAAGCCGATCAAGAACGAGGCCGACAACGGCCTGCGCAACGACCGCGGCACCGTCGCCATGGCCCGCACCTCGGACGTCAACTCGGCCACCAGCCAGTTCTTCATCAACCACGGCAACAACGACTTCCTCAACCACGGCGGCCGCGACTTCGGCTACGCCGTGTTCGGCAAGGTGGTGCGCGGCATGGACGTGGTGGACCGCATCGCCGGCGTGCGCACCGGCAACCGCAACGGCCACGCGAACGTGCCGGTGGAGCCGGTGCTGATCCTCAACGCGAAGAAGCTCTGAGCCCCGCCCGGCGCAGCCGCCCGGGCGGTTGCGCCGTTTCCCGCCACACGGTGCGCACAGCGCACCCTACCGACAGCGCCCCGCAACGAAGTAGGGTGCGCCGCGCGCACCGGATATCGCCCAGTCCTACCGCAGATAGCTCCCCACCCTGGCCTCCAGCAGCTCGACCAGTTCCGGCTGCATGTAGTCGTAGTCGTCGGGAATGCCCAGGCAGATCACCCGCCTTCCCCTGAGCAGAGAACCGAAGCGCTGCTGCAGCCGCTTCTGGTGCGCCCGCTCCATGACGAAGATCAGATCGGCCCACTCGACCTGCTCGGCGGACAGCGGCACCTCGGCGTCCGGCGCCAGGCCGGTCGAATCGCTTTCCACACCCGGCCAGCCGGCGAACAGCTGCTCCGCCGTCGGGCTGCGCAGGCGGTTGCGGCTGCAGATGAACAGGGCGCGGGTCATGGACGGCGGCGCGGCATGTCAGGCGCCCTCACGGCGATAGGGCAGCAGCTCCCGCGCCTGTTCGGCGTAGGCCAGCACCGCCGGCCGTTCCTCGGCGAGGAAATCCGCCACCGCGGCGCGCAGACCCGGGTGCAGCAGATAGTGCCAGGAACGGGTGACCACCGGCTCGAAACCACGGATCAGCTTGTGCTCGCCCTGGGCGCGGGCATCGAAGCGCCGCAGCCCTTCGGCGATAGCGATCTCGATGCCTTGGTAGAAGCAGGTCTCGAAGTGCAGGCGGTCGAAGTCTCCCAGGCAGCCCCAGTAGCGGCCATAGAAGCTGTCGCCGCCCACCAGGCTGAAGGCCATCGCCACCGGGCGCCCGCCGCGAAGCGCCGTGACCACGCGGATGGCCTCGGGCATGCGCTCGGCCAGCAGGCTGAAGAAACTGCGCGTCAGGTATGGCGCGCGGCGCCGCACATGGTAGGTGCTGGCGTAGCAGGCGTAGACGAAGTCCCAGTCCGCCTCGTCCAGCTCATGGCCGCGCTGCCAGCGGAAGTCGATGCCCTGCCCGGCCACCTGCTCGCGCTCCTTGCGCAGCTGCTTGCGCTTGCGCGAGCTGAGGGCATCGAGGAAATCCTGGAAGTCGCGGTAGCCACGGTTGTGCCAGTGGTACTGGCAGTCGAGGCGCTGCAGCCAGCCGTCACGGTCCTCGAACAGCGTGTCGTCCTCGGCGCGCAGGAAGTTGATGTGCAGCCCGGACAGCCCCTCCCCGTGCAGGCCCGCCACCAGTTCGTCCAGCAGCAAGCCGGCCTGACCCGCGTCGCCCAGCAGGCGCGGCCCGGTCACCGGGCTGAAGGGCACTGCGCCGAGCAGCTTGGGGTAATAGGCGATGCCGGCGCGATGGCAGGCGTCGGCCCAGCCCATGTCGAACACGTACTCGCCGAAGGAGTGCTGCTTGATGTAGGCCGGCAGCGCCGCCCGGATCGCGCCCGCCTCGTCGCGCAGCAGGCGATGGGCTGCCTGCCAGCCGCTGTGCTCGCCGACGCAGCCGCTGTCCTCCAGCGTCGAGAGAAAGGCATGGCGCAGGAACGGCTGCGGCTCGGGCAGCAGGGCGTCCCAGTCGGCGGCGGAGATATCGGCGAGACGGTGCAGGGTCTGGAGTGGCATGCCGCCAGTCTGGCGACTCGGCGCGGCAAACAAAAGCGTTTTGGAGGTTTCGGCCGCGCACGCGCTCGGTGCGCAGAGCGGGCCAGCGTCGCCTGAAACAACGTCTTCAGGAATGGCAGGCAAGAAAATCGCTGTGCGCCTGTTACGTGTTGTAGCGCCCGGGCTCTTCTGGGTCCCCGCCTGCGCGGGGATGACGAGGTAGGGGTGGAATTTCTAGTTTCTTCCGAAACCGTCATTCCCGCGCAGGCGGGAATCCAGGGGCAGGCAGCTGCAGCGTTCAGATAGAGGGGCTTGACCGCGCAACGTGTAGGGTGGGTTAGCCGCTTGCCGGCGTAACCCACCGGCGGCGCGGTCGATTGCGCTGGTGGGTTGCGTAACCCAACCTACAGCTTCCTGTTGATATTGCAGGCGGGCCGTTTCCGCATGGCAGCTGTTGCGTGTTGCACGCCTTGTGGGAGCGGATTTATCCGCGAGTTTCGCGGCCTCGCTCCCACAAGAGCAGAATTGCGCCACCAACACATAACGGGTACATAGCCAAAAAAATGGGCGACCGAAGTCGCCCAAAATGCCTTGCGTGCACGTTTCGAAAGGATTACTCGGCCTTTGCCCTGGCCTTCTTGTGAGAATCCTTCCAGATGAAGAGACCGACGCCACCGAAGAAGGCGACCATCAGAGCGACTGTGCCGATGCCGGCGAGAACCACTGTATCCATGAACATGGCTGCCTCCTTCTTGTGCTGCGCCTTGTCTTGATGGGCTCAGATTAGAGGAGGTGTGGCGGAAGGAATTGATCCGGATCAATGTCCGGCAGGGTGGGCGCCGCGACAGGGCGCCGCAGGGAGGATCAACGCTTCTTCTTGGGCTTGGATTTGCTCTTGCCCCGGGTCAATGGCATGGCCTGCTCGAAGACCTGGCGCATCTCGTCCAGCTTCTTGTCGTGCAGGTCGTGGATGCGCTTGCTGCGCTCGGCTCCAAAATCGATCAGCTTGTCGTCACTCATGGTCTGGACCGGATCAGGCGAAAGGTGAGGTTGATGCGTGGCGCCACCGGCTTGCGGGTCTTCGCCACCTGATGCTGCCAATGATGCTGTGTTGCGCCGGCCATGACCAGTAGCGAACCGCTCTCCAGTTGCAGGGAGTGCTCGATGCGCCCGCCGCCCTTGCGGCGCAGGTCGAAGCGGCGCGGGCCGCCCAGGTTGAGCGAGGCGACCAGCGGCTCGCTGCCCAACTCCGGCTCGTCGTCGCTGTGCCAGCCCATGGAGTCGTTGCCGTCGCGGTAGAAATTGAGCAGCACGCCGTTGAGCGGCTGGCCGGCCACCTCCTCGACCCGGGCGCGGATCTCGCCGAGCAGGCGGGTCCAGGGCAGCGGCTGATGGATCAGGCCGGAATAGCGGTAGACCGCCTCGGGGTCGCCGTACCAGGCCAGCAGGCGCGGCACCGAGATGCGCTGGCCGTGGAGCGACAGTTGCGGCTGCTCCCAGGGCGTCTCTGCGGCCAGTTGCTGGAACCAGGCGTCGGCGGTGGCGGGGTCGAGCCAGTGCGGCCGGTAGTCCAGCGAGGCGTCGGGCAGGTTCAGGGGTTGCGAATCGAACAGGTCCACCGGATAGCTGCCCTAGGTTATGTACGAAAAGTCGTCGAGCGAAGGCGAGGCTAGGCAAAAAACGGTGAGGAAGCGGACTGGGCTCGCATGCGAGTTTACGAATGGTAAATGAGCATTCCGAACCGATTTTTAACGACGCATCGCCGAGCGCAGGCACTTTTCGTACATAACCTAGACTTCCACGTCGACCCAGAGCCCCTGGCGCGGCAGCTCTTCCAGCAGCTTCTCGTCATCGCCCTTGACCTCCCCCTCGGCCAGTTCCGCCGGCGTGTAACCACGGCGCTGGCGGCGGCGCTGCTCCTCGCGCATCAGCTCCTCGGCCTCCTGCGGGTGCCGCTTGTCCAGCTCCACCGCGCTCTCGTTGCTGCTCTCGTTGGTCGGCGTCACCGGGGGAATGTCCGGGCGCGGCTTCACCACGTCCTGCTGGGCGGTGACGGGAACCAGGCTGTGCGGGATGGGCGGTAGCATCGGGGTCTCCCAGGTTAACCCTGCTGTCGGCCGGACAGGCTCCAACTTGAACGACCGCTACACTTTCGACCGGGCGCTCAATCAGAGATTCAGCAGCGGGCGTCGCCCTCGGCGCGGCGTTCCGTTAACATACGCGGCTTTTTTCGCAGCTGGGGCTTTTCATGGCAAGTAGTGGCATTGTGCAGTATCAACCGGGGCAGCGCTGGATCAGCGACAGCGAGGCTGAACTCGGGCTCGGCACCATCCTCACTTCCGACGGCCGTCTGCTCACCGTGCTCTATCCGGCGACCGGCGAGACCCGCCAGTACGCCCTGCGCAACGCCCCGCTGACCCGCGTGCGCTTCGCCCCGGGCGACGAGATCACCCACTTCGAGGGCTGGAAGCTGACCGTGCAGGAAGTCGAGGATGTCGACGGCCTGCTGGTCTACCACGGCTTCGACGCCCAGCACGAACCGTACAGCCTGCCGGAAACCCAGCTGTCCAACTTCATCCAGTTCCGCCTGGCCAGCGACCGCCTGTTCGCCGGGCAGATCGACCCGCTCAACTGGTTCGCCCTGCGCTACCACACCCTGGAACACCAGAGCCGCCTGCTGCAGTCCAGCCTGTGGGGCCTCGGCGGCGCCCGCGCCCAGCCGATCGCCCACCAGTTGCACATCGCCAGGGAGGTCGCCGACCGCATGGCCCCGCGCGTGCTGCTGGCCGACGAAGTGGGCCTGGGCAAGACCATCGAGGCCGGCCTGGTGATCCACCGCCAGCTGCTCTCCGGCCGTACCGGCCGGGTGCTGATCCTGGTGCCGGAAAACCTGCAGCACCAGTGGCTGGTGGAGATGCGCCGGCGCTTCAACCTGCAGGTCGCGCTGTACGACGCCGAGCGCTTCGCCGAGAGCGATGCCAGCAACCCGTTCGACGACACCCAGCTCGCGCTGGTCTCCCTGGAGTGGCTGAAGAGCAGCGAGAAGGCGCAGGACGCCGCCTTCGCCGCCGGCTGGGACCTGCTGGTGGTCGACGAGGCCCACCACCTGGTCTGGCACCCGGAAAAGGCCAGCGACGAATACCGCCTGGTGGAACAGCTGGCCGAGATCATCCCCGGCGTGCTGCTGCTCACCGCCACCCCCGAGCAGCTCGGCCTGGAAAGCCACTTCGCCCGCCTGCGCCTGCTCGACCCGGACCGCTTCCATGACCTGGAAGCCTTCCGCGCCGAGAGCGCCAACTACCGCCCGGTGGCCGAGGCAGTACAGGAACTGCTCGACCAGGGCCGCCTCTCCGAACAGGGCCACGCCACCATCGCCCGCTTCCTCGGCGCCGAGGGCGAGGCGCTGTTGGCCGCCGTGACCGACGGTGACAGCGAGGCCGCCGCGCGCCTGATCCGCGAGCTGCTCGACCGCCACGGCACTGGCCGCGTGCTGCTGCGCAACACCCGCGCCGCCGTGCAGGGCTTCCCCGAGCGCCAGCTGCACCCCTACCCGTTGCCCGCCCCGGAGCAGTACCAGGGGCTGCAGCCGGGCGAGCACGCCGAGCTGTACCCGGAAGTCAGCTACCAGGCCCAGGGCGAAGACGAGGCCTGGTGGCGCTTCGACCCGCGGGTGGACTGGCTGATCGACACCCTGAAGATGCTCAAGAAGTTCAAGGTGCTGGTGATCTGCGCCCACGCCGAGACCGCCCTCGACCTGGAAGACGCCCTGCGCGTGCGCTCCGGCATCCCCGCCACCGTGTTCCACGAGGGCATGAGCATCCTCGAGCGCGACCGCGCCGCCGCCTACTTCGCCGACGAGGAATTCGGCGCCCAGGTGCTGATCTGCTCCGAGATCGGCTCCGAGGGCCGCAACTTCCAGTTCAGCCATCATCTGGTGCTGTTCGACCTGCCGGCCCACCCGGACCTGCTGGAACAGCGCATCGGCCGTCTCGACCGGATCGGCCAGAAGCACACCATCCAGCTGCACGTGCCCTACCTGGAAGGCAGCCCGCAGGAACACCTGTTCCAGTGGTACCACCAGGCGCTGAACGCCTTCCTCAACACCTGCCCCACCGGCAACGCCCTCCAGCATCAGTTCGGCCCGCGCCTGCTGGCCCTGCTGGAGAGCAACGGCGACAAGGCCTGGCAGGACCTGCTGGACGAAGCCATCGCCGAGCGTGTCCGCCTCGAAGGCGAGCTGCACAGCGGCCGCGACCGCCTGCTGGAGCTGAACTCCGGCGGTGCCGGCGAAGGCGAGCGGCTGGTCGAGGAAATCCACGAGCAGGACGATCAGTTCGCCCTGCCGATCTATATGGAAGAGCTGTTCGACGCCTTCGGCATCGACAGCGAGGACCACTCCGAGAACGCCCTGGTGCTGCGCCCCAGCGAGAAGATGCTGGACGCCAGCTTCCCCCTCGGCGACGACGAGGCGGTGACCGTCACCTACGACCGCAACCAGGCCCTGGCCCGCGAGGACATGCAGTTCCTCACCTGGGAACACCCCATGGTGCAGGGCGGCATGGACCTGGTGCTGTCCGGCTCGATGGGCAACACCGCCGTGGCGCTGATCAAGAACAAGGCGCTCAAGCCCGGCACCGTGCTGCTGGAGCTGATCTACGTCAGCGAGGTGGTGGCGCCCAGGGCGCTGCAACTGGGCCGCTACGTGCCGCCGGTGGCCCTGCGCTGCCTGCTCGACCCGAACGGCAACGACCTGGCCACCAAGGTCGCCTTCGACACCCTCAACGACCAGCTGGAAGCCGTGCCGCGGGCCAGCGCCAACAAGTTCGTGCAGGCCCAGCGCGACGTGCTGGCCAAGCAGATCGGCGCCGCCGAGGCCAAGGTGCAGCCGCGCCACGCCGCCCGCGTCGAGGAGGCGCGCAAGCGCTTCACCGCCACCCTGGACGAGGAAATCGCCCGCATGACCGCCCTCCAGGCGGTCAACCCGAGCGTGCGTCCGGCCGAGATCGAGGCCCTGCGCAAGCAGCGCGAGAGCGGCCTGGGCTTCCTCGACAAGGCGGCGCTGCGCCTGGAGGCGATCCGCGTGCTGGTCGCGGGCTGACGGCCACCCGTGCGAGCCGCCGGGAAAAATCCTCCGCGGCGGCTTTAATGGAGTGTGGCAACTCGCAGGGAGGCCAGAGCCCATGCCCCATCGTCGAAACACGCCGCCGACTCGAAACGCCCTGCGCTGGCTGGGGCTCTGCGCCGGAGCGCTGCTGGCCGGCGGTGCACACGCCTCGGCGCGCATCCTGGAACTGGACTGCGCCGGCCAGCCCTTCGTCGTCGAGGCGCGCCCGTTCGCCGAGAACGCCGCCGGCTCCTCCCAGGTCGACGTCCGCTACCGCTATCGTGGCCAGCCGCTCGCCGCCATCCGCTACGAAATCTTCTACAAGAACCTCGACGCCTACCTGCAGCGCGACACCGCGCGCACCCGCGCGTTCGGCCTCAATCTCGACACCGTAGGCACCAGCCGCCTCCACGGCTATGACTGGGGCGACACCCTGTACCTGCCGCCCGACGCCTTCTCCGCCACCGACTTCGAGCGCCTGGCCGCCTGCCTGGAGGCCGAGCGCGAGCGCATCCGCCGCACCTTCGCCGACGCCAGCATCACCAGCCGCACCTTCCTGGGCCTGATGAAGACCCGCACCTCGATGCCCGTGACCGGCATCGCCCGGCTGGTCCACGCCCCGGCGCCGATAGCCGGCCTGTACGGCGTCGGCAACTGGTACTTCGTGCTGGTCGAGGCCGGCGGGCGGGTCCTGGTGCACAGCAACTTCACCGCCAACAACCCGCCCGTCTCGACCGCGCTGGGCGAGGTCCGCAGCGACGGCAGGCACCCCACCCTCCTGGCGCCGGCCCGCTACCGGTTCCACGGCAAGGAATACGAGACGCGGGACCTGCTGACCCTGACCGACCGCCACGGACGGCGCATGGGAGACGACTACCGCCTGCAGCTCCGCTGAGCGCCACGCCGCATTTTCCGGCGGCGCAGCGTGCTAGGGTCTGCTCCCGTGGCGGACTCGACAGAAAGGAGGCGGCGTGTCCCACGACGACGACATCGACCAGCAGGCCTGGCAACTGCTGCTGGATCACCTGCAAGGCGCCACGCCGCAGCAACGGCACCTGTTCGCCGCCCGCAGCAACTACGACGGCAACCGCGACGCCCTGCAGTGGCTGGCCGACGACCCGCGCACCGAGCGCGCCACCGCCCTGCTCATGTACTGGGCGCTGGGCGCGGAATTCCACGCCCAGTACGCCACCGACGACGAAGTCCCCGGCTGGGCCAGCGGCAGCCACCGCCTGATCCGCCAGATCGAGGAACGCTTCCTGGCCGGCTTCTACGCCACGGGCACGCTGTACTTCGACCCGCGCCACGGCCCGGTGCCGCCCGGCGACTACGCGGGCGTGGAACAGAAGCGCCCCATCCCGCCGGCCATGCTGGCCGCCGTCATGGGCAGCGAAGAGGTCGACCTCGACGACGAGGACTACGACGAAGGCTTGCCGATGGCCGTGGCCGAAGCCATCTGGGCGCTCTACCAGCAGGACCGGTGACGACCGGCCAGGAGGCGACATGAACCCAGCCACACCCGCTCCCCGCATCCTGCCCCTCGGCGACATCTGGCCGACGCTGCCGGGCGAGCTGCGCGACCGCTACCTGCGCACCGACGACGATGACGAACTCGACGAGGAAGACCTGGCCTACTTCCTCGAAGGCACCTGCCTCTGCTTCGAGGGCGACACCACGTTGACCGACCAGCAGTGGCAAGCGCTGCGAAACGCACAGGAAACGACCCCGCTGCTGGTAGTCATCGGCGACCTTGTGTTCGCCGGCGATCCGCCGGAATGCGTGGTCACCGGCGACCTCGCCTGTGACGGCTTCTTCCACCACAGCGACTCGAACCGCCTGGTCGGCGGCAAGATCTCGGCGCGCCACTACGCCGCCTTCTTCGGCGGCGACGACGAGACCCTGCACCGCGGCTTCCGGGGCGTGGTGGACACGCCCCACGCGTTCTTCTGGTTCCACGACTGGCGCGACATCCAGCTGCCCGACGACTGCGTGGTGAGTTTCGTCTGCGACGGGCACCACTTCGAGGAGCCCGACCCGGCGGCCTGGTTCTACTGGTCCGAGGACCTGCTCGCCCTGCGCCCGGAGCTGTGCTATTCGCCGGGCTGCTGGAGCTCAGACGAACCGCACTGGAACTTCGCTGCCATGCGCAAGACGCTCGAGGCAGGCGAGTCGCTGTTCGTCGACGGCTTCGACCCCGCCTGCCTGCCGCTGGTGCGCCAGGCCGCCGATCACTTCCGCCAGCGCCAGTTCAAGGAGGCCTTCCTCGCCAGCAAGGCCGCCCTCGAACTGTCTCCCAGCTACATGCGCCCCTGGCGCGACGCCGGGCTGGCGCTGTACCGGGCCGACGCCCTGGAGCAGGCCATCCCCTACCTGGAGCGCGCCGCGGCGCTGATGCCCGAGCGCTACCCCACCCTGCAGAACGAGGCCGTGGACGACCTGGCGCTGTGCGCCCTGCGCCTGGGCGATCTGGAGCGGGCCATCGACCTCACCAGCAGCTCCCTCGAACGGATCACCCACGACCGTGACAAGCGCCTCAAGGCCGTGCTCTACCGCGTGCGCGGCGAGGCCCGGCTGCGCCGCGGCGAACTGGAGCCGGCCCGCGAGGACCTGGCCAAGGCCGCCGACCTGCATTGGAACAGCGCCTTCTACCTCTGGCTGGCCGGCCTGGCCTGCCACAAGTTGGGCGACGCCAAGGGCGCCAAGCAGTACCGCGGCCAGGCGGCCCGGCTCGACGCGCAATACGACCGGGACTTCGCCGGGCACGATGGCTCAGACTTCCGCTACAACCCGCCCGGCCGCGTCGACTGGGAGGCGCTGACGCTCGCCGACCTGCAGACGGAGCCGCAGGACGCCGACTACTGGCGCCGCTACCTGCGGCACAAGGCCTACGACAACCGCAAGAGCTTCCGCGCCATCCCGGCCGAATTCCTCACCCGCGACTTCTGCCTGGAAGCCATCGAGCTGTGCCCCGGCCGGCAGGACCACGGCGACATCTGGGTGGCCGAGTTCTTCCCCGAGGCGGTGTTCGACCACGAGATCGCCGAGCGCCTGATCGACTGCAGCGCCGCCAACCTGCGGCACGTGCCGCCGCGCCTGATCGACAAGGCACTGCTGCTGCGCGCCAGCCAGGGCAGCTACGACCCCGCCCTGATCCCCGCACAGCTGCTCGACGCCGAACTGTGCCGCCACCTGGTCGAGCGCCAGGTGCCGCCCGATGCCCTGCCCGAGCCGTGGCTCGACCATGCGCTGTGCCTGCACGCCGTGCGCCACTGGAGCAACGCTATCGAACACGTGCCGGGTCGCTTCCGCGACGAAACCTTCTACCTCACCGCGCTGGCCCATGCCGACAGCGCCTGGTTCATCGAGAACCGCATCCCGGCGCGCTACCTCGAACCACGGATGCTGTGCCGCGCGCTGGACATCCACTTCGGCCTGATCCAGCAATTGCCCGGCCGGCTGGTCGACGAAACGGTGTTCGCCCACGCCCATGCGCTCTGCCCGGACGAGGCGCTGTGGGCGCAGCTGACCGCCGAGCACGGCCCGCACTTCCGCCACCACAGGACCAGCGCCCGGTGCGCCGAACACTGCTGGGCGGTGTTCTGGGACGAGGCGCTGATGCTCGCCGAGATCGACAACCCGGACTACCACCTCTCGCCCTACGAGATCCCACCAGAGAAGTACACCCAGAAGATTGCCGACGCCGCCTTCAGGCGCGATCCGATCCACCTGTCCTGCATCCCGCGCCCGTTCATTACCCCGGCGATGGCCGAACGCTTCGCCGGCCAGTACGCGGACATGCTCCACGACGTGCCGCTGGCCCTGCGCAGCGAACGGGTCTGCGCACTCGCCGCACGCCACTCCTGGGACGAAGGCAAGTACTTCCGCCATGTGCCGCTGCGCTGGCGCGGCGTCGAGGCATGCATCCAGGCCCTGAAGCACAGCCCGGACAACGCCGACTTCATCCCGCGCGAGCACCTGTACGCCGTGTTCGACCGCCTGATCGAACGCCACGACGGCGAGTTCGCCCTCGGCTGGCTGTACTGCCAGCGCGGCCTGGGCGCGCTGGTGGGGGGCAATCCGGAGGCGGCGCTGGCCGACTTCGACCATGTGCTCGGCGCGCCACCGCCCGCCAGGCCGACCGGCCTGCTGGGCTCGCTGTTCGGCCGCAGGCCGGCGCAGACCGCCGACTTCGACGACGAGGACCGGGAGGAAGCGCGCTTCTACAAGGCCTGGGCCCTGCTGCGCCATCACGGCCGCCCGGCGGACGAGCTGCTGGCGCGACTCGACGAGGAACAGCGCGCCAATCTCGAACACTTCGAGATCGCCGAGCCGACCGAACCCTGCGACTTCGACCAGGAGGGCTTCGAGCGCCGACTGGAGGCCGCCGCCCAGCTCGCCCACAGTGGTGACCACCGCAGCGCGCACGACCTGGCCCGCGAAGCCGAGGCGCTGCTGCGCGAGGCCGGTCACGGCGATCACCACCTGTGGGCCGGCGTGCTCGACCAGCTGCGCTTCTTCAGCGGGGAACTCGGCGAGCACGAAGAAAACCAGCGCCTGTGCCGGGAAATCCTCGAACGCCTGGGCGGCGTGCGGGACTGGCCCTACCTGGAGCGCGACAACCTGATCCGCGCGGCCCGCCGCGCCGCGCACAACACCCTGGCCTGGCGGCTCGCCGACTCACCAGGGGCGGACGACCTCGTCCGGGCCGTCGAGCACGCCCGCGCGACGCTGCGCTTCGCGCCCATCGAGGGCGAGCAGGCCATCCTGCCCTTCTACGAGACCGCCGCCCGGGTGCTGCTACGCGCCGCCCAGGCGGACCCGGCCCGCGCCGACGAGGCCCGTCGCTACCTGGACCGCATCCGCGAGCACGGCCTGGTCGACCGGGGCCTGGTGACCGACGCCGAGGTGCTAGCGGCCCTGGAGCGCGAGGCATGAGCCCGGCCCGCTTCGAGGTGGAGGAAGTGTTCCACGGCGACGACGACGGCCTGCTGTGGCTGACCCTGGGCTACGCCTCCCCGCGCGACCCGCTCGACGTGCTGCACATCGCCTGCGGCCAGCCGACCGGCGTGGCCGAGCAGGACGCCCTCTATCTGGAGGGCAACGACCAGTCCCTGGCGGCGAGCGGCCAGGTGCTCGCCCTGGTCGCGCAGGCCGGTCGCGTCGAGCTGCACCTGACACCGACAGGCGCCGCCGCGCTCGGCCTGGCCGAACGGGTGGTGTTCGCCTTCGACCGGCAGCCGGCGCTGTTCCGCCCGGCGGCGCTGCAGCTGGCGCGCATGGCGGACTGCGGACAGACCTGCATTCGGGCGGCAGCTGACGGGTGGCCCGGGGCCGAAGCGCATCGGGTCTAAACCCGAGGGGCCGGTTTGCCTTATACTCGGCGGCTTTTCCGCTCAGCCGTCATAGGGTCCCGCCGCGCATGGACAAGACCTACCAGCCGCACGCCATCGAAACTTCCTGGTACCAGACCTGGGAGCAGAACAACTACTTCGCCCCGCAGGGCTCCGGCGAGCCCTACACCATCATGATCCCGCCGCCGAACGTCACCGGCAGCCTGCACATGGGCCATGGCTTCAACAACGCCATCATGGACGCGCTGATCCGCTTCCGCCGCATGCAGGGCCGCAACACCCTGTGGCAGCCGGGCACCGACCACGCCGGCATCGCCACCCAGATGGTGGTGGAGCGCCAGCTGGCCGCCGACGGCATCGCCCGCCACGACCTCGGCCGCGAGAAATTCCTAGACAAGGTCTGGGAGTGGAAGGAGCAGTCCGGCGGCACCATCACCCGGCAGATTCGTCGCCTCGGCTCCTCGGTGGACTGGTCGCGCGAGCGCTTCACCATGGACGAGGGCCTGTCCGAGGCGGTCAAGGAAGCCTTCGTGCGCCTGCACGAGGACGGCCTGATCTACCGCGGCAAGCGTCTGGTCAACTGGGACACCAAGTTCCACACCGCCATCTCCGACCTCGAAGTGGAGAACCACGACGAGAAGGGCCACCTGTGGAACCTGCGCTACCCGCTGGCCGACGGCCACAAGACCGCCGACGGCAAGGACCACCTGATCGTCGCCACCACCCGCCCGGAAACCATGCTGGGCGACTCGGCCGTCGCCGTGCACCCGGACGACGAGCGCTACAAGGCGCTGATCGGCCAGTACGTCGACCTGCCGCTGGTGGGCCGGCGCATCCCGATCATCGCCGACGAATACTGCGACCCCGAGTTCGGCACCGGCTGCGTGAAGATCACCCCGGCCCACGACTTCAACGACTACGAAGTCGGCAAGCGCCACAACCTGCCGCTGATCAACATCTTCGACCAGGACGCCGCGGTGCTGCCGGGTGCGCAGATCTTCAACATCGACGGCAGCGTCAATGCCCTGATCGACTCCGGCCTGCCCGCCGCCTACGCCGGCCTGGACCGTTTCGAGGCGCGCAAGCGCATCGTCGCCGACATCGAGGCCCTGGGCCTGCTGGAGAAGATCGACGACCACGCCCTGAAGGTGCCGAAGGGTGACCGCTCCGGCACCGTGATCGAGCCCTGGCTGACCGACCAGTGGTACGTCTCCACCAAGCCGCTGGCCGAGAAGGCCATCGCCGTGGTCGAGAGCGGCGAGATCCAGTTCGTGCCCAAGCAGTACGAGAACATGTACTTCAGCTGGATGCGCGACATCCAGGACTGGTGCATCAGCCGCCAGTTGTGGTGGGGCCACCGCATCCCGGCCTGGTACGACCAGGCCGGCAACGTCTACGTCGGCCGCGACGAGGCCGAGGTGCGCGCCAAGCACGACCTCGGCGACATCCCCCTGCGCCAGGACGACGACGTGCTCGACACCTGGTTCAGCTCCGGCCTGTGGACCTTCTCCACCCTCGGCTGGCCGCAGCAGACCGACTTCCTCAAGACCTTCCACCCGACCGACGTGCTGGTCACCGGCTTCGACATCATCTTCTTCTGGGTCGCCCGGATGATCATGCTGTCCACCCACCTGACCGGGCAGATTCCGTTCAAGACCGTGTACGTCCACGGCCTGGTGCGCGACGGCCAGGGCCAGAAGATGTCCAAGTCCAAGGGCAACGTGCTCGACCCGCTGGACATCGTCGACGGCATCACCCTGGACGCGCTGCTGGAGAAACGCACCAGCGGCATGATGCAGCCGAAGCTGGCCGAGAAGATCGCCAAGCAGACCCGCGCCGAGTTCCCCGACGGCATCGCCAGCTACGGCACCGACGCCCTGCGCTTCACCTTCTGCTCGCTGGCCACCACCGGCCGCGACGTGAAGTTCGACATGGGCCGGGTCGAGGGCTACCGCAACTTCTGCAACAAGCTGTGGAACGCCACCAACTTCGTGCTGGAGAACACCGACGGCAAGGACTGCGGCGTCAATGACGAGCCGGTGGAACTGTCCGCCGTCGACCGCTGGATCATCTCCGCCCTGCAACGCTGCGAGCAGGACGTCACCCGCCACCTCGACGCCTTCCGCTTCGACCTGGCGACACAGGCGCTCTACGAGTTCGCTTGGGATGAGTACTGCTCCTGGTACCTGGAGCTGGTCAAGCCCGTGCTGTGGGATGAAAACGCACCCGCCGAGCGCCTGCGCGGCACCCGCCGAACTCTAGCGCGTGTGCTGGAAGTGATCCTGCGCCTGGCCCACCCGTTCATGCCCTTCATCACCGAGGAGATCTGGCAGCGCATCAAAGGTCAGGCGGGAGCCAGTGGAGACACGCTGATGCTGCAGTCCTGGCCGGTGGCCAACGAGAGCCGCATCGATGTCGCCGCGGAAGAGGATATCGCCTGGATCAAAACGCTGATGCTCGGCGTGAGACAGATTCGCGGCGAGATGAAGATATCCCTGGCCAAACGTATCGACGTGGTACTGGCCAATGCCAATGCTGAGGACCTGCGCCGCCTGACTGAGAATGCGCCGCTGCTGAACAAGATGGCCAAGTTCGAATCTGTCCGCGTGCTGGCCGCCGGCGAGGAAGCGCCGATGTCCGCTACCACCCTGGTCGGCGACATGCAGGTGCTGGTGCCGATGGCCGGCCTGATCGACAAGGACGCCGAACTGGCGCGCCTGGACAAGGAAATCCAGCGCCTGGACGGCGAGGTCAAGCGGGTCGGCGGCAAGCTGGCCAACGAAGGCTTCGTCGCCAAGGCCCCGGCCGAAGTGCTCGACAAGGAACGCGCCAAGCTGGCCGAAGCCGAACAGGCACTGGCCAAGCTGGCCGAGCAGCGCGAGAAGATCGCCAGCCTGTAAGAGAACCGAGGCCCGCTGTTGCGGGCCTCGTTGCTTTCGCTCTCCCTCCGGGAGGGGCTTTCCGTCGCACGGAGTTGCTTGTTGCACCCTCACCCCGGCCCTCTCCCGGAGGGAGAGGGAGCCCACATGAGTTCCGGGGAAAATCTCCCCGGTCTGGGTCCCCGACTCCCTCTCCCTCTGGGAGAGGGGTTGGGGGTGAGGGGCTTTCCGGCGACAAGGAGTTGCCTGTTGCGCGCTCACCTCAGCCCTTTCCCACAGGGAGAGAGCAACATCTCCGCCCCTGCAAGGAGCACTCCATGGAAACCAGCAAGACCCGCACCAGCTTCTACCGCCGTCTCTACGTGGCCTGGCTGGTCGACAGCGGCGCGGCCGCCAGCGTGCCGGCCCTGATGGCCGCCACCGGCATGCCCCGGCGCACCGCCCAGGACACCCTGGCGGCGCTGGCCGAACTGGACATCGACTGCGCCTTCGTCCAGCACGACGGCGAGCGCAACAACGCCGGCCACTATCTGATCCGGGACTGGGGGCCGATCGACCGGCGCTGGGTGGAAGCGCATCTGGCGCAGATCAAGGCATTGCTCGGCTACCCCTGAAACAATCGCCCGGTATCGATGACGGAAGACGGCATGAATCCACAGTTGCTCTGGGTCCTTGCGCTGCTGCTCGGCGCCATCGTTCTGTTCGCCCTGAACAGGCCGCGCATGGACGCCGTGGGCCTGCTGGTGCTGGTCGCCCTGCCCCTGACCGGTGTGCTCGACATGGGCCAGGCCCTGTCCGGTTTCGGCGACCCCAACGTGGTGCTGATCGCCGCGCTGTTCGTGATCGGCGAGGGCCTGGTGCGCACCGGCATCGCCTACCGCCTGGGCGACTGGCTGGCCGCGCGGGCCGGCAACAGCGAGGCGCGCCTGATCGTGCTGCTGATGCTGGCCGTGGCCGGGCTCGGCTCGGTGATGAGTTCCACCGGGGTGGTCGCCATCTTCATCCCGGTGGTGCTCAGCGTCGCCGCGCGCCTGCGCCTGTCGCCGACCCGGCTGATGATGCCGCTGGCCTTCGCCGGGCTGATCAGCGGCATGCTGACCCTGGTCGCCACGCCCCCCAACCTGGTGGTGCACGCCGAGCTATTGCGCGCCGGGCTGGACGGCTTCGGCTTCTTCGGACCGACGCCGATCGGCCTGCCGGTGCTGGTCCTGGGCATCGGCTACATGCTGCTGGCGCGCCGCTGGCTGGTGCGCGCGGACGCCGGGGCGGTGACCACCGAGGCGCGGCCGACCCTGGCCGAGCTGTCGCGCAACTACCGCCTGAGCGAGCGCGAGCGGCGCCTGCGGGTACGCGCCGACTCGCCGCTGGCCGGCCAGGTGCTCGACGAACTGGAGCTGCGCAAGCAGCACGGCATCAACGTGATCGCCGTGGAGCGCGAGCGGCAGTTCCGCACCCTGCTGCTGATGGCCACCGGCAGCACCCAGCTGCAGGCCGGCGACATACTGCTGGTCGATCTGGTCAGTCCGGCCATCGGCCTGCTCGGCACCTACCGTGAGCTGGGCCTGGAGCCGGCGCCGCTCACCGCCTCCTACTACGCCCGCCACTCGCACCAGCTCGGCCTGGCCGAGGTGGTGCTGCCGCCGGAGTCGCGGCTGGCCGGCAGGACGGTGCAGGAAATCGCCTTGCGCAGCCGTCACCACCTCAACCTGGTCGGCCTGCGCCGCCAGGGCAAGGCGCTCGAGGGCGTGCTGGTGGACGAGCCGCTGCGCGCCGCCGACAGCCTGCTGGTGGCCGGCGAATGGAAATACATCCACCGCCTGCAGCAGCAGACCCGCGACTTCCTGGTGCTCGGCCTGCCGGTTGAAGTGGACGAAGTGGCGCCGGCCATCCGCAAGGCGCCCTACGCCCTGCTCAGCCTGGCGGTGATGATCGGCCTGATGGTCAGCGGCGCGGTGCCCAACGTGCTCGCCGCGCTGATCGGCTGCCTGCTGATGGGCGCCTTCCGCTGCATCGACCTGGACAGCGCCTACCGCGCCATCCACTGGCCGACGCTGATCCTGATTGCCGGCATGCTGCCCTTCGCCCAGGCGCTGCAGCAGACCGGCGGCGTCGACCTGGCCGTGCGCGGCCTGGTCGGCCTGCTCGGCGATGCCGGCCCCCGCGCCCTGCTCGCCTGCCTGTTCGCGCTCACCGCGGTGATCGGCCTGTTCGTCTCCAACACCGCCACCGCCGTGCTGATGGCGCCGGTGGCCATCGCCGTGGCGCAGAGCCTCGGCCTGTCGCCGCTGCCCTTCGCCATGACCGTGGCCCTGGCCGCCTCGGCTGCCTTCATGACCCCGGTTTCCTCGCCGGTGAACACCCTGGTGATGACGCCCGGCCGCTACCGCTTCAGCGACTTCGTGCGGGTCGGCGTGCCCTTCACCCTGCTGGTGATGCTGGTCGCGGTGGGGCTGGTGCCCTGGTGCTTCCCCTTCGCCCCCTGAAAACCTGTACAAGACGAACGGCCTGTACAACTTTCGCCCGGCATGCTTTCTTGTACAAGAAATCGACCTTGTACAAGTATGTGGAGGTGCACATGGGCGAACGTCTCAAGCTGGGCATCAGCGCCTGCCTGCTCGGCGAGCGGGTGCGCTACAACGGCGGGCACAAGCGCTCGACGCTGTGTACCGACATCCTCGCCGAGCACTTCGAGCTGGTGCCGGTCTGCCCGGAAATGGCCGCCGGCCTGGGCAGCCCGCGCCCGCCGATCCGCCTGGTCGGCGACCCGCACGCGCCTCGTGCCCTGATACCGCAGGAAGACGACCGCGACCTGACCGCCGCGCTGCAGGCCCAGGCCGTGCGCGCCGCCGCCCTGCCCGGCCTCAGCGGCTTCGTGCTGATGCACAGGTCGCCGTCCTGCGGGCTGCACCGGGTCAAGCTGTACCGCGATAACAGCCACCTCGCCGAGGTCGCCACCCGTGGCGTGTTCGCCGCCGCCCTGCACACCCTGCGCCCGGACCTGCCGCTGGAGGACGAAGGCCGCCTGCACGATCCGGTGCTGCGCGAGAACTTCCTCAACCGGGTGTTCGTCCACGGCCGCTGGCAGCGCCTGCTGAATGCCGGCCTGACCCGCCAGGGGCTGATCGACTTCCATGCCCGGCACAAGTACCTGCTGATGGCCACCCACCCGCAGCAGCAGAAGGCGCTCGGCCGGCTACTCGGCGACCTCGGCCGGCAGGACCTGGACGAACTCGCGCCGCGCTACTTCGACCAGCTCATGGCCGCGCTGAGCCGACACGCCACCCGAGGCACCCACAGCAACGTGCTGCAGCACCTGAGCGGCCACCTCAAACAGCAGCTCGGCGACGACGAGCGCGCCGAACTGCAGCAACTGATCGAGCAGTACCGCAGCGGGGTGATCCCGCTGGTGGTGCCGCTGACCCTGCTGCGCCACCACTTCAAGCGCCATCCGGACGCCTACGTTGCCAACCAGGACTACCTGCGTCCCTACCCGGACGTTCTCGCCCTGAGAAACGCGCTATGACCTCGACGCCCCTCGACTACCCGAGCGCCCTGGCCCAGGGCTACCTGCCGATCCGCGAGGTGGCGCGCAGCACCGGGGTCAACCCGGTGACCCTGCGCGCCTGGGAACGGCGCTACGGCCTGGTGGTGCCCCTGCGCACGGCCAAGGGCCACCGCCTCTACGCGCCCGAACAGGTGCAGCGCATCCAGCAGGTGCTGACCTGGCTCAACCGGGGCGTGGCCGTCGGCCAGGTGCGCGAGCTACTGGACCGCAGCGAACCGCCCGAGGCGGCGCTCAGCGGGGTGTGGGACGAACTGCGCCAGGCCATGCTGCAAAGCATCGCGCGCCAGGCCGAACGCAGCCTGGACGAAGCCTTCAACCGCGCCCAGTCGCTCTACCCGCCGCCGATCATCTGCCGCCAGTTGCTGCTGCCGCTGCTCGCCGAACTGGACGGGCGCTGGCGCGAGCTGCCCTTCGGCGCACGTCTGGAACAGGCGTTCTTCCATGCCTGGCTGCGCAGCAAGCTCGGCGCCAGGCTGTACCACGACAACCGCCAGCAACAGGGTTCACCCCTGCTGCTGGTCAGCCAGTCCGAACGGCCCCTGGAGCCCGGCCTGTGGCTGTGCGCCTGGCTGGCCGGCAGCGCCGGCTGCCCGGTGCAGGTGCTGGACCAGGCGGTGCCGGCCAACGAGCTGGTGCAGGCGGTGGACCACATCGCCCCGCGCGCCCTGCTGCTGTATTCCAGCCAGGCCCTGGCGACGGCGCTGCGCCACCAGTTGCCGCGCCTGCTCGACGCCTGCGCCGTGCCGTTGCTGCTGGCGGGACCGGCGGCCGACATCCACGCCGAAGAGCTGCGCCCCGTGCACGGCCTTCACCTAGCCGCCGACCCGCTGATCGCCGAACAGCGGCTGCGCGCACTGGGGCTGCTGGAGGAAATCCCATGCGCCAACTGATGTGGCTGCGCAGCGACCTGCGCGTGGCGGACAACAGCGCGCTGGCCTCCGCCATGGCCACCGGCCCCACCCTCGCCGTGTACCTGATCAGCCCCGAGCAATGGCGCGAACACGACGACGCGCCGTGCAAGGTCGACTTCTGGCTGCGCAACCTGGCCGAACTACGCCCGCGCCTGGCGGCGCTCAACGTGCCGCTGCTGATCCGCACTGCGCCTCACTGGCGCGACGCGCCCAGGGTGCTCGCCGAACTGTGCCGCGAGCACGACATCGCCGGGGTGTGGGTCAACGAGGAATACGGCCTCAACGAGCAGGCCCGCGACCAAGCGGTGGAGCACGAGCTTCGTCGTGACGGCGTGACCTTTCACCACTGGCTGGACCAGCTGTTCTTCCGCCCCGGCAGCGTGCTGACCAGGTCCGGCGGCTACTTCCAGGTGTTCAGCCAGTTCCGCAAGGTCTGCTACCAGCGCCTGCACACCGCCCTGCCCGCCCTGGTGCCGTTGCCGTCCCGACAGCAGCCGCTGGATATCGCCAGCGACGCCATCCCCGGTGAGGTCGAGGGCTTCGCCACGCCAGACGCCGAGCTGCGTGAACACTGGCCGGCTGGCGAGGAGGCCGCGCGCGAGCGCCTCGCCCTGTTCGCCGACGAGATGCTGGGCGACTACGAGCGGCGCCGCGACCTGCCGGCGGTGGACGGCACCAGCCGGCTCTCGCCCTACCTGGCCGCCGGCGTGCTGTCGCCGCGCCAGTGCCTGCACGCCGCGCTGCGCGGCAACCGGGGCGAGTTCGATACCGGCAATCCCGGCGCCGTCGCCTGGATCAACGAGCTGCTCTGGCGCGAGTTCTACAAGCACACCCTGGTCGGCTACCCGCGCGTCTCGCGGCACCGCGCCTTCCGCCCGGAGACCGAGGCCGTGCCCTGGCGTCACGCGCCGGACGAGCTGGAAGCCTGGCAGCAGGGCCGCACCGGTATCCCCCTGATCGACGCGGCGATGCGCCAACTGCTGGCGACCGGCTGGATGCACAACCGCCTGCGCATGGTGGTGGCGATGTTCCTGACCAAGAACCTGCTGATCGACTGGCGCGAGGGCGAGCGCTGGTTCATGCGCCACCTGATCGACGGCGACCTGGCGGCCAACAACGGCGGCTGGCAGTGGAGCGCCTCCACCGGCACCGACGCGGCGCCCTACTTCCGGATCTTCAATCCGCTCAGCCAGTCGCGCAAATTCGATCCGGACAGCCGCTTCATCCGCCGCTGGCTGCCGGAGCTGGCGGCGTTGGACGACCGTGACATCCACGATCCGTCCGCGCGGAGTGACCTGTTCGCGGCGACCGCATCCGACTACCCGCCGCCAATGGTCGACCTCGGCGCCTCCCGCGAGCGTGCCCTGGCGGCATTCCGCGACCTGCCCCGGCGAGGAAACGACCCAGCCTGAAGCCCTGCGCGCCGACCAGCCGGCACCCGCGCAGGCGCAAGCTGCCGTACACTGCGCGCCCATGAGCACCATCCCCCACCTGCAGCTCCCCACCGCCGACATCAGTTGCAGCAACTGCGCCGCCTGCTGCTGTCAGCTGGAAGTGATGCTGATCACCGATACCGGCGTGCCCCGGCGCTTCATCGACACCGACGACTGGGGCGGCGAGGTGATGCGTCGCCTGGATGACGGCTGGTGCGCGGCGCTGGACCGCGACAGCATGCGCTGCACCATCTATGAGGTGCGCCCGCTGATCTGCCGCGAGTTCGAGATGGGCTCGGCCGAATGCCGCGACGAACGCGGCGGCATGCCCGGCATCTACCGCTGACGAACAGGCATGGCAAAGGCCATGCCCCGTTAGATGTTGTAGTGCCCTGAGCCCTTCTGGATCCCCGCCTGCGCGGGGATGACGAGGTAGGGTGGAGTTTCCTCCGAAGCCGTCATTCCCGCGCAGGCGGGACAGCAGTTGTATCGCTGAACAGCGCTTGCGCTGGCCCGAAGGGGAATAGCTGCAGCGTTCAGATAGAGGGGCTTGGCCACGCAGCGCGTAGGGTGGGTTTCTATTGATAGTGCAAGCGGGCCGTTTCCGCAGAGCAGCTGTAGCGTCTGCAACACGCAACGGGGACACGGACATGAAAAAGCCGGGCACCCGGCCCGGCTCTTTCAGGACACCCGCATTCAGAAGCTGGTGCGGTAATGCAGGGTATAGGCTTCCACGCCATCGTTAGGCTGCTTGATGCCGGCGTTGGAATAGTGGATGGCACGAATGCCCACTTCCTGACCGGAGAAGCGCACGCCCGCACCAATGCGGTCCTCGAACTGGAAGGAGGAGCCCAGGTCGTTGCTTTCCAGTTTGGTGTTGGCGAAGGCCGCGACGCCGATGCCGGCCTCGATGTAGGGCTTCACGCTGTCGCCGGCGAATTCGTAGACGAATACCGGGCTGAACGAAAGGCTGTGGTTGGTGGAGGTCTCGTCACCGTCCCAGTAGGTGTAGCCGGCATCCCAGTAACCGGTCAGGCGACCTACGCTGCTCTCCCACCAGCTGTTGTCCCAATCCCATTGGGCGCCCAGCCGGTAGACCATGGTCGAGTCGCCGCTCTGACCCACCGCTGCGGTGAAATCGACGGCTTGAGCGGAAAGGCTGGCCAGGCCGAGGGCTATCACGGTCGCCTGAGCAATTATCTTCTTCATGTAACCTTCCTGTTACCGAGGGGGTGATGAACGCTTTATCGCGCTGGAGTATAGAAAACTTTTGTATCAGAGAAAGATACAGCCGAAATGAAACAGTCACTTCGCCTCAAACAGGGAGCGACCGGACGTCTGCAAGTTCAGACAATAATTTCGGCAGCACCCGCTGCATGGCCGCGACGTCTCCGCTGCACCAGTAGCGGGTCGCCAGCGCCGGACCTTCGGCGCGCAGGCCATGCTGCTCCAGCAGCACTTGCAGACGCCGTGCCACCGCGGCGCCGGTGTCCACCAGGCTGACCGACGCCGGCACCATCGCGCGCAGCAGCGGCTCGATGAAGGGGTAGTGGGTGCAGCCGAGGATCAGGGTGTCGCAGCCCTCGGCCAGCAGCGGCCCGACCCATCCCTGCAGCAGCTCGCGGGTGCGCGGCGCGTCCAGTTCGCCGGCCTCGATCTGCTCGACCAGCCCCGGGCAGGGCTGGGTGATCACCCGCACGTCACTGGCGAAACGGTCCAGCAATGCGGCGAACCTGGCGCTCTTCAGCGTACCGGTGGTCGCCAGCACGCCGACCACGCCGCTGCGGGTCGCGGCCGCCGCCGGTTTCACCGCCGGCTCCATGCCGACGATGGGCAGCTCGGGATAGCGCTCGCGCAGGTCGGCCACGGCCGCCGCGGTGGCCGTGTTGCAGGCCAGCACCAGCGCCTTGGCGCCCTGCCCGAGGAGAAACTCGGCGATCTTCTGGCTACGTAAACGGATGAACTCGGAGCTCTTCTCGCCATAGGGCACGTGGCCGCTGTCGGCGACATACAGCAGCGACTCGGCCGGCAGCAACGCACGGACCTCGCGCAGCACCGAGAGGCCGCCGACGCCGGAGTCGAACAGGCCTATCGGCGCCTCGCTCACGGCCGCCCTCCACACACGCTGCACGCCGGGTCGCGCCTGACCCGCAGCTCGCGGAAGCGCGTGCCCAGGGCGTCGACCAGCAGCAGGCGGCCCACCAGCGGCTCGCCGAAACCGGCCAGCAGCTTGAGCGCCTCCAGCGCCTGCAGGCTGCCGACCAGCCCCACCAGCGGGCCGACAACGCCGGCCTCGCTGCAGGTCAGCTCCGCCTCGCTGCCGTGGCCGTACAGACAGTGGTAGCAGGGGCTCGCTGCATCGCGGGGGTCGAACACCGCGAGCTGCCCCTCCAGGCGGATCGCAGCGCCGGACACCAGCGGCCGCCCCGCAGCCACGCAGGCGGCGTTGACCGCCTCGCGGGTGGTGAAGTTGTCGCAGCAGTCGAGCACCAGATCCACCGCCGCCACGGCGGCGGCCAGGGAGTCCTCGTCCAGTGCCACGCGATGGGGCACCAGCGTGATCTGCGGATTGAGCGCGGCGAGCCGGGCCATGGCCGAATCCACCTTGGCGACGCCGACCTGGCTGCCGTCGTGGATGATCTGCCGCTGCAGGTTGGTCAGGTCCACCGTGTCGAAGTCGGCCAGGTGCAGCTCGCCGACGCCGGCGGCGGCCAGGTACAGGGCCACCGGCGAACCGAGGCCACCGAGGCCGACGATCAGCACGCGGCTCGCCTTCAACCTGATCTGCCCGGCCACGTCGATCTGCGCCAGCAATATCTGCCGGCTGTAGCGCAGCAGTTCGTCGTCGCTCAGGTTCATGCCGACCACCGTCCCAGGGAAATGCGCTCATGGCCGCCCAGGTCGCGGCGGCTCTCCACGGCGAGGAAGCCGGCGTCGCTCAGCAACGCTCGCACCGCCTCGGCCTGATCATAGCCATGCTCCAGCAGCAGCCAGCCGCCGGCCTCCAGATGCTGCGGCGCATCACCAATGATCTGGCGAATATCGTCCAGGCCATCGGCGCCGGCCACCAGCGCGCTCATCGGCTCGAAGCGCACATCGCCTTCGCCCAAATGCCGGTCTTCCGCGGCGATATAGGGCGGGTTACTGACGATCAGGCCGAAGCGCTCGCCAGCCAGCGCCTCGAACCAGATGCTCTGGCGGAACTCAGCATTGTCCAGCTTGAGGCGCTGGCGATTGCGCTCGGCCAGTTCAACCGCATCGAGAATGCGGTCCACGCCGGTCACCCACCAGCCGCCGCGCTCGCTGGCCAGGGCCAGGGCGATAGCGCCGGTGCCGGTGCCCAGGTCGAGCACACGCAACGGCGTGGCCGGGGCCAGCTGCAGGGCGGTCTCCACCAGCAGCTCGGTATCGGGACGCGGGATCAGGGTGTGCGGCGCGACCTCCAGGTCCAAGCTCCAGAAGCCCTGGTGGCCGAGGATGTAGGCCACCGGCTCGCCGGCGCGGCGGCGGTCGAGCATGGCGGAGAAGGTGGCGAGCTGCTCGGTGCCCGGCTCGCGCTCGGGCCAGGTGCGCAGGTAGCTGCGCGGCTTGCCGAGTGCGGCGCCCAGCAGCAGCTCGGCATCCAGCCGCGCCGTCGGCGAATCGGGCAGCACCACGCTATCGAGCAGGGATTGGATGGAGGCCATGCGCGAGGTCCTATGCTTTCAACCCCCTCTCCCTCTGGGAGAGGGCTGGGGTGAGGGTGACACAGGCAACTCGGAGCAACCTGAAACCCTCACCCCCAGGAGAAGAGTGCAAATCAATCGCCCAGGGCGGCCAGCTGGTCGGCCTGGTATTCCTGCAGCAGCGGTTCGATCACCTGCTCCACCGCCCCGCCGATCACTTCGTTCAGCGAATACAGGGTCAGGTTGATGCGGTGATCGGTGACCCGCCCCTGGGGGAAGTTGTAGGTGCGGATGCGCTCGGAGCGGTCACCCGAGCCCACCAGCAGCTTGCGCGTGTCGGAGATTTCCTTGTGCGCGGCGGCGTCCTGCTGGTCCTGCAGCTTGGCCGCCAGCCAGGCCATGGCCTTGGCGCGGTTCTTGTGCTGCGAGCGCTCTTCCTGGCACTCGACCACCATTCCGGTGGGAATGTGGGTGATGCGGATCGCCGAGTCGGTCTTGTTCACGTGCTGGCCGCCGGCGCCGGAAGCGCGGTAGGTGTCCACGCGCAGGTCGGCCGGGTTGATCTCGATGGCCTGCTGCTCGTCCGGCTCGGGCAGCACGGCAACGGTGCAGGCCGAGGTATGGATGCGCCCCTGGGACTCGGTCTCGGGCACGCGCTGCACGCGGTGGGCGCCGGACTCGAACTTGAGCTTGGCGTAGACGTTGTCGCCCTCGACGCGGCTGATGACTTCCTTGTAGCCGCCGTGCTCGCCGATGTTCTCGGAGAGAATCTCGACCCGCCAGCCCTGGCGCTCGGCGTAGCGCGAGTACATGCGGAACAGGTCGCCGGAGAAGATCGCCGCCTCGTCGCCGCCGGTGCCGGCGCGGATTTCCAGGAACACATTGCGGCCGTCGTTGGGGTCCTTGGGCAGCAGCATGCGCTGCAGGCGGTCCTCCAGTTCGACCAGCGCCTCCCTGGCCTGGGCCACTTCCTCCTCGGCCATCTCGCGCAGGTCCGGGTCGCTGTCCTTGAGCAGCGCCTGGGCGCCCTCGAGGTCGTCCTGGGTCTTGCGGAATTCGCGGTAGGCGCCGATCACCGGCTCGACCTCGGCGTACTCCTTGGAGTAGGCACGGAAGCGGGTCTGGTCGCCGATCACTTCGCCGTCGCCGAGCAGCGCGGTGAGTTCCTCGAAGCGATCGTGGAGGATGTCGAGTTTCTTCAGCAGGGAGGCTTTCATGTCTTGCTCGGGCCCTCGTCGAGGGCAAACAGTTCCTGGGCCACGGCCAGCGCTTCGAAGCGGCCGTCGGCAGAGATTTTCTTCAGCTGCACGCTGGGCGCGTGCAGCAGCTTGTTGGTCAGGCCACGGGCCAGCTGGGCCAGCACGTCCTCGGCGCTGCTGCCGTTGGCGAGCATGCGCTGGGCCTTGGCCAGTTCCTCGTCGCGCAGGCGCTCGGCCTGCTGGCGGTAGGCGCGCAGCACGTCCACCGCGGCCAGTTCGCGCAGGCGCTGCATGAAGTCGTCGGCACCGACGCTGACCAGCTCCTCGGCGGCCTGGGCGGCGCCCTGGCGGCTCTTGAGGTTCTCCTCGATGACCTCGTGCAGGTCGTCCACCGTATAGAGGTAGACGTCGTCCAGCTCGCCCACTTCCGGCTCGATGTCGCGCGGCACGGCGATGTCGACCATGAACATGGGCTTGTGCTTGCGCTGTTTCAGCGCGCGCTCCACCGCGCCCTTGCCGAGGATCGGCAACTGGCTGGCGGTGGAGCTGATGACGATGTCGCTGTACGCCAGCTCCTGGGGAATGTCGGCCAGCAGCACGGCATGGGCGCCGAACTGCTCGGCCAGCTGGCTGGCGCGCTCCAGGGTGCGGTTGGCGACGACGATGCGCTTCACGCCCTGGTCGTGCAGGTGGCGGGCGACCAGGCTGATGGTCTCGCCGGCGCCGATCAGCAGGGCCTGACTGCGCTGCAGGTCGGCGAAGATCTGCCGGGCCAGGCTGACCGCGGCGAACGCGACGGACACCGGGTTCTCGCCGATGGCGGTATCGGTGCGCACCGTCTTGGCGGTGCTGAAGGTGGCCTGGAACAGGCGGCCCAGCAGCGGCCCGACGGTGCCGGCCTCGCGCGCCACGGCGTAGGCCGATTTCATCTGGCCGAGGATCTGCGGCTCGCCGAGCACCATGGAGTCGAGCCCCGAGGCCACCCGCATCATGTGGCGCACGGCCTCGTTGTCCTGGTGGATGTAGGCGCAGGCGCGCAGCTCGTCGAGGCTGAGGCGGTGATAGTCCGCGAGCCAGCGCAGCACCTCGTCGGCGGACAGCTGGTCCTGCTCCAGATACAGCTCGCTGCGGTTGCAGGTGGAGAGGATCGCCGCCTCGCGGCTGGGCGTGACGCGACACAACTGCTGCAGGGCCTCGACCAGTTGCTCGGGAGTGAAGGCCACGCGCTCGCGGACGTCCACCGAGGCGGTCTTGTGGTTGATGCCGAGGGCGAGGAAGGCCATGCAGGGTCGCTAGGGGAATTCGGGATAGCGGGCGATTGTCCTACGTCACCCAAGGGAGAACAACTATTGCGACAAATTGACCCGATAGCGGCCATGCCCCCGCTCGAAACGACCGGACCGGCCACTCCACCAGGCCCGGCCAGACGCCCCGGCGAAACCCACGCGGCGCGGTGGGCTTGCCGCCGCCGCTTGTGTCATGATGCAGCCACGCCACGAATCGCACCTTTCCTTATATGAACAAATCCCTCGCGTTGCTGACCGCCTCCCTCCTGCTCGCCGGCTGCCAGAGCCTGGCCCCCTCGCCCGACGGCACCCCGCCGGTGGAGGACGCGGCAGCCAGCAAGGCTCCGGCGGCGCCCAAGCAATACGCCTCGTTCAGCGAGGAAACCCTGTATTCGCTGCTCGCCGCCGAACTGGCCGGCCAGCGCGATCGCTTCGACATCGCCCTCGGCAACTACGTGCAGCAGGCCAACGCCACCCAGGACCCCGGCGTGGCCGAGCGCTCCTTCCGCATCGCCGAGTACCTGGGCGCCGAGCAGGCCGCCCTGGACAGCGCGCTGATCTGGTCGAACAGCGCGCCCGACAGCGTCGACGCCCAGCGCGCCGCCGCCATCCAGCTGGCCCGCGCCGGCCGCTACGACGAATCCATGGCCTACATGGAGAAGGTGCTGCAGGGCCAGGGCGACACCCACTTCGACTTCCTCGCCCTGTCCGCCGCCGAGACCGACCCAGACACCCGCGCCGGCCTGCTGCAGAGCTTCGACCGCCTGCTGCAGAAGTACCCGGAGAACGGCCAGCTGCTGTTCGGCAAGGCACTGCTGCTGCATCAGGACGGCCGCGCAGAGGAAGCCCTCGAACTGCTCGAAGACCACGCTGCCAGCGAAGAGGAAATCCCCCCGCTGCTGCTGCGCACCCGCCTGCTGCAGAGCCTGGATCGCGGCAAGGAAGCGCTGCCGCTGCTGAAGAGCGGCATCAAGCGCCACCCCGACGACAAGCGTGTACGCCTGGCCTATGCCCGCCAACTGGTCGAACTGGGCCGCCTGGACGACGCCCGGAGCGAGTTCGCCGGCCTGGTCCAGCAGTTCCCCGACGACGACGACCTGCGCTACTCGCTGGCGCTGGTCTCCCTGGAGGCCGAGGCCTGGGACGAGGCCGCCGTCTACCTGGAAGAACTGGTGGCGCGCGATGCCCACGTCGATGCCGCCCATTTCAACCTGGGCCGCCTCTACGAGCAGCGCGGCGATCAGGAGAGCGCGCTGGTCGAATACGGCCTGGTCGGCCCCGGCGACGACTACCTGCCGGCCCAGCTGCGCCAGACCGAGATCCTGTTCGACAGCGATCGCGCCGCCGAAGCCGGCAGCCGCCTGGCCCGCAGCCGCGAGAGCCAGCCCGACTACGCCATCCAGCTGTACCTGATCGAGTCCGAGGCCCTGGCCAACCGCCAGCGCCTGGACGAGGCGTGGAAGGTGATCGGCCAGGCCCTGGCGCAGTTCCCGGGCGACACCAACCTGCTCTACACCCGCGCCATGCTGGCCGAGAAACGCGGCGACCTGGACGGCCTGGAGCGCGACCTGCGCGGCATCATCGAGCGTGAGCCGGACAACGCCACCGCGCTGAACGCCCTCGGCTACACCCTGGCCGACCGAACCACCCGCTACGAGGAGGCCAGGGAGCTGATCGAGCGTGCCCACGTGCTCAACCCCGGCGACGCCGCCACCCTCGATAGCCTGGGCTGGGTCAACTACCGCCTGGGCAACCTGGACGTGGCCGAGCGCTACCTGCGCGCCGCCCTGCTCAAGTTCCCCGACCACGAGGTCGCCGCCCACCTCGGCGAAGTGCTCTGGGTCCGCGGCAAGCAGCGCGAGGCCCGCGACGTGTGGGCCAAGGCCCTCGAAGCCCAGCCCGACAGTCCCATCCTGCGCTCCACCATCCAGCGCCTGACCGGTTCGGAGAAGCTCTGACCCATGTTTCGCCACGTTCTCATCTTCAGCCTGATCGCCCTCCTCGCCGGCTGCGCCGGCCTCACCAGCCGCGAGGCCGTGGAGGGCCGGGGCGACCGGCAGCAGTGGCAGGCGCACAAGGCCAGGGTGACCGCCCTGGACGGCTGGCAGATCAACGGCAAGGTCGGCATCCGCGCGCCGAAGGACTCGGGCAGCGGCACCCTGTTCTGGCTGCAGCGCCAGGACTACTTCGACATCCGCCTGTCCGGCCCGCTGGGCCGGGGCGCCGCGCGCCTGACCGGGCGCGAGGGCAACGTCATGCTGGAGGTGGCCAACCAGGGCCGCTACGAAGCCGAGTCGCCCGAGGCCCTGCTGGAAGAACAGCTCGGCTGGCGCCTGCCGGTGTCGCACCTGCTGTGGTGGGTGCGCGGCCTGCCCGCGCCGGGCAGCAAGAGCCGCGTCACCCTCGACGAGAACAGCCACCTGGCGCGCCTGGAGCAGGACGGCTGGAAGCTGGAATACCTGAGCTACGCCGAGCAGAAAGGCTATCGTCTGCCCGAGCGCATCAAGCTGCATGGCACCGACCTCGACATCACCCTGGTGATCAAGGACTGGCAGCCGCGCCAGCTCGGCCAGTAGCAGCGGCCTCGACCCGCGAACCCACCCTGTAGCCCGGATGCGGTCCGGGCAACGACACCACCGGAAGCGCCCCGGCCCGTATTCGGGCCACGACTGCCCATGACGACCCAAGCCATTCCCGACCACGCCGAACTGATCCTGCCCGCCCCGGCCAAGCTCAACCTGATGCTGCACATCCTCGGCCGCCGCGCCGACGGCTACCACCAGCTGCAGACCCTGTTCCAGTTCCTCGACCACGGCGACGAGCTGGGCTTCTCCCGCCGCGAGGATGGCGAGATCGTCCTGCATACCGAGATCGCCGGCGTGCCCCACGACAGCAACCTGATCGTGCGCGCCGCACGCCGCCTGCAAGAGGAATCCGGCACCGCCCTCGGCGCCGATATCTGGCTGGACAAGCGCCTGCCCATGGGCGGCGGCATCGGCGGCGGCAGCTCGGACGCGGCCACCACCCTGCTCGGCCTGGACCGCCTGTGGCAGCTGGGCTGGGACGAGGATCGCCTGGCCGCCCTGGGCCTGGCCCTGGGCGCCGACGTGCCGGTGTTCGTGCGCGGCCGCGCGGCCTTCGCCGAGGGTGTGGGCGAACGGCTGCAGCCGGTGGAACTGGAAGAGCCCTGGTTCCTGGTCGCCGTCCCGCAGGTCAGCATCAGCACCGCGGAAGTTTTTGCCGACCCCGAGTTGACACGTGATACCCCCGCCATTACAGTTCGCAGCCTTCCCGAGGGGGGCGGTCGTAACGACTGCCAGCCGGTTGTCGAGAAGCGCTACCCCGAAGTGCGTAACGCTCTGATAACGCTCAACAAATTTGTTGCAGCAAAGATGACCGGAACCGGAGCTTGCGTGTTTGGGAGCTTCCCAAACCAGGCCGATGCTGATAAAGTCTCGCGCCAACTTCCGGCCACCCTGCCGAGCTTCATCGCTCGCGGCTGCAATCGGTCTCCGTTGCACCGCAAGCTAGAAACGGCAACTCGGAAGTGAATGCGGGAACGTCGGTTATCCGATACAGGGGCGTCGCCAAGCGGTAAGGCAGCAGGTTTTGATCCTGCCATGCGTTGGTTCGAATCCAGCCGCCCCTGCCATTAACCTCCCAGCATTCGACAGACTCCACAGGGGCGTCGCCAAGCGGTAAGGCAGCAGGTTTTGATCCTGCCATGCGTTGGTTCGAATCCAGCCGCCCCTGCCATACACTCGAAAGCTGTTCAGAGAGCCAGGCTTTTTGAACAGCTTTTTTCATCGGAACCACACCAGGCAGGTACTGCGCGTGTCCAAGATGATGGTCTTCACGGGGAACTCCAACCCCGACCTGGCTCGTCGCATCGTGCGTCAGCTGCATATCCCCCTGGGCGATGCTTCCGTAGGCAAGTTCTCCGACGGCGAAATCAGCGCCGAGATCAACGAGAACGTGCGCGGCAAGGATGTCTTCATCATCCAGCCGACCTGCGCGCCGACCAACGACAACCTGATGGAACTGGTGGTGATGGCCGACGCCTTCCGCCGTTCCTCGGCGACCCGCATCACCGCCGTCATCCCCTACTTCGGCTACGCCCGCCAGGATCGCCGCCCGCGTTCCGCCCGCGTGGCGATCAGCGCCAAGGTGGTGGCCGACATGCTGACCGTGGTCGGCATCGACCGCGTGCTCACCGTCGACCTGCACGCCGACCAGATCCAGGGCTTCTTCGACGTTCCGGTGGACAACATCTACGGTTCCCCGGTGCTGACCGACGACATCCAGGACCAGCGCTTCGAGAACCTGATGATCGTCTCCCCGGACATCGGCGGCGTGGTCCGCGCCCGCGCCGTGGCCAAGAGCCTGGGCGTCGACCTGGCGATCATCGACAAGCGCCGCGAGAAGGCCAACGTCTCCGAAGTCATGCACATCATCGGCGATGTCGAAGGCCGCACCTGCGTGCTGGTCGACGACATGGTCGATACCGCCGGCACCCTGTGCCACGCCGCCAAGGCCCTGAAGGACCACGGCGCCTCGAAGGTCTACGCCTACGCCACCCACCCGGTGCTGTCCGGCCGCGCCATCGAGAACCTCGAGAATTCCGTGCTGGACGCACTAGTGGTGACCAACACCATCCCGCTGTCCGCCGCGGCCCAGGCCTGCTCGCGCATCCGCCAGCTGGACATGGCCCCCGTCATCGCCGAAGCGGTCCGCCGCATCAGCAACGAAGAATCGATCAGCGCCATGTTCCGCTAAGGAACGGCGCCGACGTAAAGCGCCCCGCCCCGAGCGGGGCTTTTTGCCCTACCGCCCAACGCTGGTCGCAAGCGTGAAGGCGGTTTGGTTATTTTGGAGAAGTGAAATGACTGTTGAATTTGCCCTGAATGCCGAAGTGCGTTCCGACCTGGGGAAAGGTGCGAGCCGCCGCCTGCGTCGTAACGAAAACCTGGTTCCCGCCGTGATCTACGGTGGCGAGAAGCCGGCCCAGTCCATCAGCCTGCTGGCCAAAGACCTGGCCAAGCTGCTGGAAAACGAAGCCGCCTTCAGCCACGTGCTGGCCCTGAACGTCGCCGGCGCCGCCGAAAACGTCGTGATCAAGGCCCTACAACGCCACCCGTCCAAGGGCTACGTGATGCACGCCGACTTCGTCCGCGTCGTCGCCGGCCAGAAACTGAGCGCCCACGTTCCCCTGCACTTCGTCAACGAAGCCAGCTCCGTCGGCGTGAAGCAGCAAGGCGGCGAAGTGTCCCACACCATCAGCGAAGTCGAAGTTTCCTGCCAGCCGCAAGACCTGCCGGAATTCATCGAAATCGACCTGGCCAAGGTGGAAGTCGGCCAGATCGTTCACCTGTCCGATCTGAAACTGCCGAAAGGCGTCGAGCTGGTGGCCCTGGCCCACGGCAACGACCTGGCAGTCGCCAACATCCACGCTTCCCGCGTAGCGAAAGACGAAGAAGGCGCAGCCGAGTAATCCACTCAGCTCGCCTTTTAAGGAAGGGCCTCTCCGTGACTGCTGTGCAACTGATCGTCGGCCTGGGTAACCCGGGCCCCGAGTACGACCAGACCCGGCATAACGCAGGGGCCCTTTTCGTTGAGCGCCTGGCCGACAGCCAACGCGTCGGCCTCGCCCTCGACAAGAAGTATTTCGGCCTGGTGGGCAAGTTCAGCCATCAGGGCCGCGACGTCCGTCTGCTCATCCCCACCACCTACATGAACCGCAGCGGCCAGGCCGTGGCGGCGCTGGCGAATTTCTTCCGCATTCCGGTGGACGCCATGCTGGTGGCGCACGACGAACTCGACATGCCTCCCGGCGTCGCCAAACTCAAGACCGGCGGCGGCCACGGCGGCCACAACGGCCTGCGCGACATCATCGCCCAGTGCGGCAACCAGAACGGCTTCCATCGCCTGCGCCTCGGCATCGGCCACCCCGGCCACGCCAGCCTGGTCTCCGGCTTCGTCCTCGGCCGCGCCCCGCGCAGCGAGCAGGAGCTGCTGGACAAGAGCGTCGACAACGCCCTCGGCGTGCTGCCCGAGATGCTCGCCGGCGACTGGACCAAGGCCATGCAGAAACTGCACAGCCAGAAAGCCTGACCCTTTCCAACGAATTCATCTCCGCGAGGGATACACCATGGGATTCAACTGCGGCATCGTCGGCCTGCCCAACGTCGGCAAGTCCACCCTGTTCAACGCCCTCACCAAATCCGGCATCGCCGCGGAGAACTTCCCCTTCTGCACCATCGAGCCGAACAGCGGCATCGTGCCGATGCCGGACAACCGTCTCGACGCCCTGGCCGCCATCGTCAAGCCCGAGCGCGTGCTGCCCACCACCATGGAATTCGTCGACATCGCCGGCCTGGTGGCGGGCGCCTCCAAGGGTGAAGGTCTGGGCAACAAGTTCCTCGCCAACATCCGCGAGACCGACGCCATCGCGCATGTGGTGCGCTGCTTCGAGGATGAGAACGTCATCCACGTCGCCAACAGCGTCGACCCCAAGCGCGACATCGAGATCATCGACCTCGAACTGATCTTCGCCGACCTCGACAGCTGCGAGAAGCAGCTGCAGAAGGTCGCCCGCAACGCCAAGGGCGGCGACAAGGACGCCCTGGCGCAGAAGGCCATCCTCGAGAAGCTCATCCCCCACTTCAGCGCGGGCAAGCCGGCGCGCAGCCTGATGAAGGACATGAGCGCCGAGGAGAAGCAGGTCATCCGTGGCTTCCACCTGCTCACCAGCAAGCCGGTGATGTACATCGCCAACGTCGCCGAGGACGGCTTCGAGAACAACCCGCACCTCGACGTGGTTCGCGCCATCGCCGAGGAAGAAGGCGCCATCGTGGTGCCGGTGTGCAACAAGATCGAGGCGGAGATCGCCGAACTCGACGACGGCGAGGAGAAGGACATGTTCCTCGAGTCCCTCGGCCTCGAAGAACCGGGCCTTAACCGCGTGATCCGCGCCGGCTACCAGTTGCTCAACCTGCAGACCTACTTCACCGCTGGGGTGAAGGAAGTCCGCGCCTGGACCGTGCGCGTCGGTGCCACCGCCCCGCAGGCCGCCGGCGTGATCCACACCGACTTCGAAAAAGGCTTCATCCGCGCCGAAGTGGTCGCCTACGACGACTTCATCCAGTACAAGGGCGAAGGCGGCGCCAAGGAAGCCGGCAAATGGCGCCTGGAAGGCAAGGAATACATCGTCAAGGATGGGGATGTAATGCACTTCAGGTTCAACGTCTGAGTGGAAGCCTGAAACCTGCATGGAAATCAAGGTCAACTTTCTCGACAACCTTCGTCTCGAAGCCAAGTTCGATGACTTCACCGTGGTGGCCGACCAGCCCATCCGCTACAAGGGCGATGGCTCGGCACCCGGTCCGTTCGATTACTTCCTGGCCTCATCGGCGTTGTGTGCCGCCTACTTCGTGAAGTTGTACTGCGAGACCCGCAGCATTCCCACCGACAATATCCGGCTTTCGCAGAACAACATTGTCGACCCGGAAAACCGCTACAACCAGATATTCAAGATCCAGGTCGAGCTGCCGGCGGATATCTCCGCCAAAGACCGCCAGGGCATCCTGCGCTCCATCGACCGTTGCACGGTGAAGAAGGTGGTGCAGACCGGTCCCGAGTTCGTGATCGAGGAAGTCGAGAACCTGGGTGCCGATGCCCAGGCATTGCTGATGCCGGGTCCGGCTTCGGCGGCGGGCACCCACATTCTCGGCAAGGACCTGCCACTTGAGCAGACCATCGCCAATATGTCGGGGATCCTGGCGGGCCTGGGCATGAAGATCGAGATCGCTTCGTGGCGCAATATCGTGCCCAACGTCTGGTCGCTGCATATCCGCGATGCGCATTCGCCGATGTGCTTCACCAACGGCAAGGGCGCGACCAAGGAAGGCGCCCTGGCGTCGGCGCTGGGCGAGTTCATCGAGCGGCTGAACTGCAACTTCTTCTACAACGATCAGTTCTGGGGCGAGGACATCGCCAACGCGGACTTCGTGCACTACCCGGACGAACGCTGGTTCAAGCCGGGTCCGAAGGATGCGCTGCCGGCTGAAATCCTCGACGAGCACTGCCTGCAGATCTACAACCCCGACGGCGAGCTGCGCGGCTCGCACCTGTACGACACCAACTCCGGCAACACCGCGCGCGGCATCTGCTCGCTGCCGTTCGTGCGCCAGTCGGATGGCGAGGTGGTGTACTTCCCGTCCAACCTGATCGAGAACCTGTACCTCAGCAACGGCATGAGCGCCGGCAACACCCTGGCCGAAGCGCAGGTGCAGTGCCTGTCGGAAATCTTCGAGCGCGCGGTCAAGCGCGAAATCCTCGAAGGCGAGCTGGCCCTGCCGGACGTGCCGCAGGAAGTCCTGGCGAAATACCCCGCCATCCTGGCCGGCATCCAGGGGCTGGAAGAACAGGGCTTTCCGGTGCTGGTGAAGGATGCCTCGCTGGGCGGGGAATTCCCGGTGATGTGCGTCACCCTGATGAACCCGCGTACCGGCGGCGTGTTCGCCTCGTTCGGCGCGCATCCGAGCCTCGAGGTGGCACTGGAGCGCAGCCTCACCGAGCTGCTCCAGGGGCGCAGCTTCGAAGGCCTGAACGACCTGCCGCAACCGACCTTCGAAAGCCACGCGCTGACCGAGCCGAACAACTTCGTCGAGCACTTCATCGACTCCAGCGGCGTGGTGTCCTGGCGTTTCTTCAGTGCCAGGGCCGATTTCGAGTTCGTCGAGTGGGACTTCTCCGGCCAGGGCTCCAGCGAAAGAGAAAGCTCCAACGCCGAGGAAGCCGCGACCCTGTTCGGCATTCTCGAAGCCATGGGCAAGGAAGCGTACATGGCGGTGTACGAGCATCTGGGCGCGACCGCCTGCCGCATCCTGGTGCCGGGTTACTCGGAAATCTATCCGGTGGACGATCTGATCTGGGACAACACCAACAAGGCGCTGCAGTTCCGCGAGGACATCCTCAACCTGCATCGCCTGGACGACCGCAAACTCAGGGCACTGCTCAAGCGCCTGGATAACTGCGAGGTGGATGACTACACCGACATCACCACCCTGATCGGCATCGAATTCGACGACAACACGGTCTGGGGCCAGCTGACGATCCTGGAGCTGAAGCTGCTGATCCAGCTCGCCCTGAAGAAGTTCGAAGACGCCAAGGAGCTGGTGGAGACCTTCCTGCAGTACAACGACAACACGGTCGAGCGTGGCCTGTTCTATCAGGCCCTGAACGTGGTGCTGGAAGTGGTGCTGGACGACGAGCTGGAGCTGGACGACTACGAGGCCAATTTCCGCCGGATGTTCGGCAACCCGCGGATGGATGCGGCGCTGGGGTCGGTGGACGGCAGCGTGCGCTTCTTCGGCCTGACGCCTACCAGCATGCAGCTGGAAGGTCTCGACCGGCACCTGCGCCTGATCGACAGCTACAAGAAGCTGCACAGGGCGCGGGCCAACGTGGCGGCCGCCTCCAGTCGATAGCGCCTCCGGAAGCACCCAGGTGCTTCCGCTAGTCGAACCCTGCCATTACCAGCGCCCCACGCGCGCCCCTCCGTTCGCCGCTCAGTCGGCAGATGGCGGCGAGTCGTAGATGACGGACTGCTTGTAGAAGTCGTGGGCATGGCGCAGCAGCACCATCACCACTGCGGCCACCGGCAGCGCCAGCAGGACCCCGGTGAAGCCGAACAGCTGGCCGCCGGCGAGGATGGCGAAGATCACCGCCACGGGATGCAGGCCGATGCGGTCGCCGACCAGCATCGGCGTCAGCACCGTGCCTTCCAGCAACTGGCCGATGCCGAACACCACCACGATACCGATCAGCGGGTACAGGTCGAAGCCCGCGTACTGGAACAGCGCCGCCACCACGGCGGCGCCGAAGCCGACGATGAAGCCCATGTAGGGGACGATACTGGCCAGCCCCGCGAGCAGGCCGATCAGCAGCCCCAGCTCCAGGCCGATGATCATCAGGCCGACCGAATAGATGGTGGCCAGCGCCAGCATCACCAGCAACTGGCCACGCATGAACGCCCCCAGCACCTCGTGACACTCGCCGACCAGGCTCACGACCAGCCCCTCGCGGGAACGGGGCAGCAGGTTGCGCAGCTTTTCCATCATCAGGTCCCAGTCGCGCAGCAGGTAGAAGGCCACCACCGGAATCAGGAACAGGTTACCCAGCCAGCCGAGCAGCGCCAGGCTGGACGCAGTGGCATGGGCAAGCAGGCCGCCAACGATGTCGGTGGTCTTGCCCAGGTGCCCGGACAACGCCTGCTTGATCTGGTCGAAGCGCCAGAAGCCCTCGGCCAGGCCGAGCTGCGACTGGACCCAGGGCAGCGCCTGGTGCTGGGCCCAGTCGAGGCCCTGGGGCGCCAGTTCGTAGAGGTGCACCAGCTGGCGACCGAGCATGGGGATCAGCACCAGCAGCATGATCAGCAGCAGCAGACTGAACAGGCCGAAGACGATGACCACGCCCAGCGTGCGCGACAGGCCCCGGCGCTCCAGGCGGTCCACCAGCGGGTCGCCCATGTAGGCCAGCAGCATCGCCACCAGGAAGGGGGAAAGGATGGGGGTGAGCAGGTAGATCAGCCAGCCGCACAGGAACAGTCCTGCCAGCCACATCCAGCGCCGCGAATCGGTCATCTCAGGCACTCCGCCTCGTTGATGGAATCTGCGAGCCCGGTCGCCGGGCATCGAACATTTGCCGCATGTCTGTCCTTGAACGGCCGGCTCGCCGGCTACCAGCCGAACCGCATCAGGTTGGTCGGGGCCGGCGTGGGCGCGGCCTGGGGATCGGCGCCGGCATCCACCGGCTCAGCCTCGGCCGGCAGTTCGCGCAGGCCGGCCAGTCCCAGCTGGGCACGCAGCTGATCGGCGCTGGCGTTGACCTGCCACTCCATCCGGTCGCCCCTGATCCGCAGCAGGCGCGCGGCGAACGGCTCGAGCATGCGCTCGATCTCGGCATAGCGGCGCAGGTCGGCGCCCTGGATTTCCACGGTGATGGCGCTGGCCGCGCCGGGCTTGACCAGGAAGCGCGGCGCCAGGCGCTCGCTCACGGCCAGCAGCACGGCGTCGGCCACGGCTTTCTGATCAGCGGCCTGGACGCTGCCCTGCTCGCGGCTGTCACCCAGCCACAGGCGCCACTGCGCCTGCCACTGGCCATCTTCCTCACGGGCCTGGACGGCCAGCAGCGCATCGGCGCCGTAGCGCTCCGAGGCCGGTTGCAGGGCCTCCGGCTGGTTGGCGCCGAGGTTTTCCGGGGTGGCGACCAGTTGCTCCTGCAGATCGGCCAGGGGCAGGCGCAGGGGCAGGCCACGGTGCTGGGCCGCCTGGCGCAGCGGCGTGGACGCCTCCTGGCCGTCGCCGACCAGGTTCGCGCCCTCTACGCCGCTGTTCAGCCACCAGGCCAGGATCGACGGGCGGTTGGCGCCCCACAGCGGCAGGCCGGCCTGGCGCAGCTTGTTCTCGGTGGTCAGCGGGTCGAAGTCCACCACCAGGCTGTCGCCCTCGTAGACATATTGGCTGACCAGTTGCTGCGGGTCCTTGCGCACGCCTTCCAGGCCGGCGCTCTGCACCGCGCCGGCGTCGCCGGTCAGGCGCAGCACCAGGGTCTCCAGCGCGCGGTTGAGCGCGGCGCTGCGCTCCTCCGGCTGCTGGCTGGCGACCGGCTCGCGTACCTGGTAGAGGCCGCTGACCGGTTCGGCCAGGGCCGGCAGGCCGGGCAGCGAAAGGCAGAGGGCGAAGAGGCGGGCGGACAGGCGCATCGATAGGTTCCCGGTTCGGAAGGACGTGCCGGCGCGGCACGCGAAGGGCTATACCTTAAACAGCCGCCTGTCCCCCGGCAACCGTCGCGCCCGGTGGCCGCTGGCGGGCAAGCCTGATAAAATCGCGCGCCTTCGCGGACCGGTCCGGCAGGCCGGTCGCCCACTGCATTTCCCCCTTTTCAAAGGCCTGATCCCATGAGCAAGCAACCCTCCATCAGCTACAAGGATGCGGGTGTCGACATCGACGCCGGCGAAGCCCTGGTCGAGCGCATCAAGGGCGTGGCCAAGCGCACCGCGCGTCCGGAGGTCATGGGCGGTCTGGGCGGCTTCGGCGCCCTGTGCGAAATCCCCGCCGGCTACCGGCAGCCGGTGCTGGTGTCCGGCACCGACGGCGTCGGCACCAAGCTGCGCCTGGCGCTGAACCTGAACAAGCACGACAGCATCGGCCAGGATCTGGTCGCCATGTGCGTCAACGACCTGGTCGTCTGCGGCGCCGAGCCGCTGTTCTTCCTCGACTACTACGCCACCGGCAAGCTCAACGTCGACGTGGCCGCCACCGTGGTCACCGGCATCGGCGCCGGCTGCGAGCTGGCCGGCTGCTCCCTGGTCGGCGGCGAGACCGCCGAGATGCCGGGCATGTACGAGGGCGAGGATTACGACCTGGCCGGCTTCTGCGTCGGCGTGGTGGAGAAGAGCGAGATCATCGACGGCTCCAAGGTGGCCACCGGCGACGCGCTGATCGCCCTGCCCTCCTCCGGCCCGCACTCCAACGGCTACTCGCTGATCCGCAAGATCCTCGAAGTCTCCGGCACCGACATCGAAGCCACCGAGCTGGACGGCAAGAAACTGGCCGACCTGCTGATGGCGCCGACCCGCATCTACGTCAAGCCGCTGCTGAAGCTGATCAAGGACACCGGCGCGGTCAAGGCCATGGCCCACATCACCGGCGGCGGCCTGCTCGACAACATCCCGCGCGTGCTGCCGGAAGGCGCCCAGGCGGTGATCGACGTGGCCAGCTGGACCCGCCCGGCGGTGTTCGACTTCCTGCAGGAAAAGGGCAACGTCGACGAGCACGAGATGCACCGCGTGCTGAACTGCGGCGTGGGCATGGTCCTCTGCGTGGCCCAGGACCAGGTCGAGGCCACCCTCGCCAGCCTGCGTGCCTCCGGCGAGCAGCCGTGGGTGATCGGCCAGATCGCCCTGGCCGCCGACGGCGCCGAGCAGGTCGTGCTGAACAACCTGAAAGCCCACTGATGGCCGACTGCAATGTCGTGGTGCTGATCTCGGGGTCCGGCAGCAACCTGCAGGCCCTGATCGACAGCATCGCCAGCGAGGGCGCCCCCGCGCGCATCGCCGCGGTGATCTCCAACCGCGCCGATGCCTACGGCCTGGTCCGCGCGCAGAACGCCGGCATTCCCACCCGGGTGCTGGACCACAAGCAGTTCGACGGTCGCGAGGCCTTCGACGCCGCACTGGTCGAGGCCATCGACGGCTTCGATCCGCAGCTGGTGGTGCTGGCCGGTTTCATGCGCATCCTCACCGGCGGTTTCGTGCGCCACTACGAAGGCCGCCTGTTGAACATCCACCCCTCGCTGCTGCCGAAGTACAAGGGCCTGCACACCCACCAGCGTGCGCTGGAGGCCGGCGACGCCGAGCACGGCTGCAGCGTGCACTTCGTCACCGAGGAACTCGATGGTGGCCCTCTGGTCGTACAGGCGGTGGTGCCGGTAGAGTCCGGCGACACGCCGGAAAGCCTGGCCCAGCGCGTACATGCCGAGGAGCACCGCATCTATCCGCTGGCGATGCGCTGGTTCGCCGAAGGGCGCCTGCGACTGGGCGCCACCGGGGCGCGACTGGACGGCGAGGAACTGCCGGCCACCGGATACCTGATCCGCACATAGGAGATTACATGTCCCGCATTCTGCTGACGCTGCTCGCTCTCCTGGCCCTGCCGGCGCAGGCCCTGGAGCTCAAGCCCTTCTCCGCCAGCTACACCGCCGACTGGAAGCAGGTGCCCATCAGCGGCACCGCCGGCCGCAGCCTCAAGGCGCTGGACAAGGACCGCTGGGAGCTGAACTTCGAGGCGTCGATGCTGGTGGCCAGCCTCACCGAGAGCAGCACCCTGCGCATGGAGAACGACGAGTTCCTGCCGCTGACCTACCGCTTCGACCGCAGCGGCCTGGGCAAGGCCAAGCAGATCGAGCTGGACTTCGACTGGACCCAGAAGCAGGTGCTGGGCAACGACCGCGGCGACCCCGTGCGTTTCCCGCTCAATCGCGGCATCCAGGACAAGTCGACCTACCAGTTGGTGCTGCAGCACGACGTCGCCGCCGGCAAGCAGAGCATGAGCTATCAGGTGATCGACGGCGACGAGATCGAGACCTACGACTTCCGTGTGCTGGGCCCCGAGCGCGTGCGGACCAAGGCCGGCCTGATCGACGCGATCAAGGTCGAGCGCGTGCGCGACCCGACCCAGAGCAGCCGCAAGACCGTGCTCTGGTTCGCCAAGGACTGGGACTACCTGCTGGTGCGCCTGCACCAGGTCGAGAAGGACGGCAAGGAATACCAGATCATGCTCAAGGACGGCACCGTCGGCGACCGCACCGTCAAGGGCATCGCCGAGTAACACCGAACGCTGTGCGCAGACACCGCGACTCCCCCTGGGATCGCGGTGTTTTTGTTTGTCGGTCTCGCGACCGTCACACCGGGCGGTGCGCACGGCGCACCCTACGGGTAGCCCGGATGCGATCCGGGCAGGACTACCACATCAGGTCGTCCGGCACCTGGTAGGCGGCGTATGGATCGTCGGCATCCGGTGCCTCGGTCTGGATGTTGAGCAGTAGCACACGGGCCGGGTCGCGCTCCTGGATCTTCAACGCGGCCTCGCGCGGGATGATCTCGTAGCCGCCGCCATGGCGGACGATGGCGAGGGAACCGCGGCTGAGCTTGTCGCGCATCAGGTTGTTGACCGCGATGCGCTTGACCTTCTTTTCATCGACGAAGTTGTAGTAGTCCTCGCCGTTCAGCTTGGGCAGGCGGCTGGTCTCGATCAGTTGCTTGATCTGCGCGGTGATGGCCTTGCGTTCGGCCTTCTCCTGCTGCTGGCGATTCAGCTCCTGGTCCTTGGCGGCCTTCTCGGCCTTGGCCTGCAGGGCGGCCTGCCGCTGCGAGTCGTCCACCTCGACCTGGTTCTTCTTCTCCAGGCGCTGCTGCTTCTGTTTCTGCTTGGTGGCCTGCTTGGCCTGCTTTTCGTTGACCAGACCGGCTTTCAGCAGTTGGTCACGGAGGGAAAGGCTCATGGGTACTCGCTCTCGATCATCAGCAGCCGGGCGGCTGCTTTTCCAGCTTCTTGGCTTCGCCCCAGAGGGCATCCATTTCTTCCAGGCTGCAATTCTCGATGGGCCGGCCGGTATCGCGCAATGCCTGTTCGATGTAGTGGAAGCGCCGCTCGAACTTGTTGTTGGCCGCACGCAACGCGGTCTCCGGGTCGACCTTGAGGTGCCGCGCCAGGTTGACCGCGACGAACAGCAGATCGCCGACCTCCTCGGCGATGGCCTCGGCGTCGTTCTCGCTCATGGCCTCCAGCACTTCGTCCAGTTCCTCGCGCAGCTTGTCCACCACCGGCAGCGCCTCGGGCCAGTCGAAACCGACCTGGGCCGCGCGCTTCTGCAGCTTGGCCGCGCGGCTCAGGGCCGGCAGCGCCTGCGGCACGTCATCGAGCAGCGAAAGCTGCTCCGGTGCCGCGGCCTTCTCGGCGCGCTCCTCAGCCTTGATCTCTTCCCAGCGCTGCTTGATCGCCGCCTCTTCCAGGCGGGCCATGTCCGGCGCGCCGTACAGGTCGCCATCGGGGAACACGTGGGGATGGCGGCGCACCAGCTTGCGGGTGATGCCATCGACCACGGCAGCGAATTCGAAGCGCCCCTCCTCCTTCGCCAGCTGGCTGTAATAGACGACCTGGAACAGCAGGTCGCCCAGCTCGCCGGGCAGGTGATCGAAGTCGCCGCGCTCGATGGCGTCAGCCACCTCGTAGGCCTCTTCCAGGGTGTGCGGGACGATGGTCGCGTAGCTCTGCTTGAGGTCCCACGGGCAGCCGTGCCGCGGGTCGCGCAGGCGGGCCATCAGGTGCAGCAGGTCGTCGAGGGAGTAGCGGTCTTGCATGAGTCAGTCTCTAGGATTGGGCCACACACGCCCCTCTCCCGCCGGGAGAGGGGCCGGGGGTGAGGGATTTCCAGGCAGCTCCGAGTCGCCCGCGCCACCCTCACCCCCGCCCTCTCCCAAAGGGAGAGGGGGTAGTCAAGAACCGCTGCGGCTGCGCCGCACCTCGATGATGTTCGGCAACTGGCTGATCCGCGCGAGCAGGCGGGCCAGCGAGTCCAGCCCGGGAATCTCGATGGTCAGCAGCATGGAGGCGGTGTTGTCCTCCTTGTTCGAGCGGGTGTTCACGGCCAGCACGTTGATGCGGTCGTTGAGCAGCACCTGGGACACATCGCGCAGCAGGCCGGAGCGGTCATAGGCACGGATGACCACGTCCACCGGATAGGTCTGCACCGGCACCGGCCCCCAGTTGACCTGGATGATCCGCTCCGGCTCGCGGCCGGCCAGTTGCAGCACCGAGGCGCAGTCCTGGCGGTGGATGCTGACGCCGCGCCCCAGGGTGATGTAGCCGACGATCGGATCGCCCGGCAGCGGCTGGCAGCAGCCGGCCATCTGCGTGAGCAGGTTGCCGACGCCTTCGATCTGGATGTCGCCACGCCGCCCAGGACGAGGCGTGGACGAACGCCGCGGAATCAGCTCCAGCTGCTCGCTGGCGCGCTCCGGCTCCACCTGCTGCTGGGCCAGGTTGACCGCGTGGGCCAGGCGCAGGTCGCCGGCGCCGAGGGCCGCATACATGTCCTCGGCGGTCTTCAGGTTGCATTTCTCCGCCAGCTTGGCGAAGTCCACGGCCTGCAGCGCCAGGCGCGACAGGTCGCGCTCGAGCATGGCCTTGCCGGCGGCGACGTTCTGTTCGCGGTCCTGCAGCTTGAACCAGTGGACGATCTTCGCCCGCGCCCGCGAGGTGGTGATGTAGCCCAGGTTGGGGTTGAGCCAGTCGCGGCTCGGCGCGCCCTGCTTGGAGGTGATGATCTCCACCTGCTCGCCGGTCTGCAGGCTGTAGGTCAGCGGCACGATGCGCCCGTTGACCTTGGCGCCGCGGCAGTTGTGGCCGATCTGGGTGTGCACGCGGTAGGCGAAGTCCAGCGGCGTGGCGCCCTTGGGCAGGTCGATGGCGTGGCCGTCGGGGGTGAACACGTAGACCCGGTCCGGCTCGATGTCGACGCGCAGCTGTTCGGCCAGGCCGCCGATGTCGCCCAGCTCCTCGTGCCACTCGAGCACCTGGCGCAGCCAGGCCATCTTCTCCTCGTAGTGGTCGGAGCCACCCTTGACGTCGGTGCCCTTGTACTTCCAGTGGGCGCAGACGCCCAGCTCGGCTTCCTCATGCATGGTCTGGGTGCGGATCTGCACCTCCAGCACCTTGCCGTCCGGGCCGATCACCGCAGTGTGCAGGGAGCGGTAGCCGTTCTCCTTGGGGTTGGCGATGTAGTCGTCGAATTCCTTGGGGATGTGCCGCCACAGGCTGTGCACGATGCCCAGCGCGGTGTAGCAGTCGCGCACCTCGGGCACCAGCACGCGCACCGCGCGCACGTCGTAGATCTGGCTGAACTGCAGGCCCTTGCGCTGCATCTTCCGCCAGATGGAATAGATGTGCTTGGCCCGGCCGCTGATGTCGGCCTTGATGCCGGTGGCGGTCAGCTCGTCGCGCAGCTGCTGCATCACGTCGGCGATGTACTGCTCGCGATCCAGACGGCGCTCGTGGAGCAGCTTGGCGATCTGCTTGTACTGGTCGGGCTCCAGGTAGCGGAAGGAGATGTCCTCCAGCTCCCACTTGATGTGGCCGATGCCCAGGCGGTGGGCCAGCGGCGCGTAGATGTCGAACACCTCGCGGGCGACGCGGTGACGCTTCTCGTCGTCGGCGTGCTTGACCGCGCGGATCGCGCAGGTGCGCTCGGCCAGCTTGATCAGTGCCACACGCACGTCGTCGACCATGGCCACCAGCATCTTGCGCAGGTTCTCCACCTGGGCCTGGGAGCCGACCACCACCGATTCGCGCGGGTTGATACTGGCGCTGATGGCGGCCATGCGCAGCACGCCCTCGATCAGCTTGGCCACCACCAGGCCGAACTTCTCCTGCACCACCTTGAGGCTGGTCTTGCCTTCGCGCACGGCGCGGTAGATCACCGCGGCGACCAGACTGTCCTGATCCAGCTTGAGGTCGGCGAGGATCTCGGCGATCTCCAGGCCGGTCTGGAAGCTCGAAGTGCCTTCGGCCCAGAGGTTCTGCGCGGCGTTGGCCTGCTGCTCGACCTCGCGGGCGAACTCGCAGGCCGCCTTCAGGGCCTCGCGGTCCAGCGCCGGGTCGACGCTCAGCGTATGGTCCAGCCAGGCCTCGAGGTTGATGCTGCCGTCGAGGTTGATCGGCTGGTGTGCTCTCACCTGTACCATCTTCTGCCTTCCCTACGGCGGACCTCGGCCCGCCGGATTATCTCTGACCTTCTACGGGTCAGTCGGATTGCGCCAGCATCCTAGCCAGCCTCGAATAACGCCATCGCCTCCACATGTGCCGTCTGCGGGAACATGTCGAGAATCCCGGCCCGTTTCAGCCGGAAGCCCTGCCTGACCAGTTCGGCGGTGTCACGCGCCAGGGTCGCAGGGTTGCACGAAACATATACCAGACGCCGCGCGCCCAGTTCGCCGATCTGCCTGACGACCTCGAAGGCCCCGTCGCGCGGTGGGTCCAGCAGTATGGCGTCGAAGCCCCGGGAGGCCCAGGGGGCACCGGCCAGCGGGTTCGACAGGTCAGCCCGGAAAAAGTGCAGATTGCCCAGGCCGTTCGCCGCGGCGTTGTCCCGCGCCCGCTCGACCATGGCCTCCACGCCCTCCACCGCGACCACCTCGCGCACCCGCTGGGCCAGCGGCAGAGCGAAGTTGCCCAGGCCGCAGAACAGGTCCAGCACCCGCTCGCCAGTCTGCGGCGCCAGCCAGTCCAGCGCCTGTTCGACCATCGCCTGATTGACCACGCCGTTGACCTGGACGAAATCCCCCGGGCGGTACTGCAGCTCCAGGTTCCAGGGTTCAAGGCGATAGCCCAACGCCTGGCCAGACCGCTGGTCGGCCTCGGGCTCGCCCTCGCCGTGCAACCACAACTGGGCGTCGTGCGTGGCGCAGAAGTCGCGCAGGCGGCCCAGGTCGGCCTCGCCCAGCGGCGCCGTGTGGCGCAGCAGCAGGGCCGAGCGGGTGCCGTGGAACAGCTCGACGTGGCCGAGGGCCTGGGGCTTGTCCAGGCCGCGCAGCAGCGCGGGCAGCGCCCGCATGATCGGCTGCAAGGGCTGTACCAGCACCGGGCAGTCGTCGATGGCGACGATGTCCTGGCTGGCCGCCGCGCGGAAGCCGACGTCCAGGCGCCGGGCCTTGGCGTCCCAGCGCACGGCGATGCGGGCACGGCGCCGGTAGGCGAATTCGGGGCCGGTCAGCGGCGCCACCCACTCGTCCGGCATCACGCCGGCGAGGCGCTGCAGCTGCTCGGCCAGGCTGCTCTGCTTGAGGGCGAGCTGTTCGGCATGGGGCAGGTGCTGCAGGGTGCAGCCGCCGCAGCGGCCGGCGTGGTCGCAGGGCGGCTCGCGGCGCAGCTCCACGGCCCGCAGTACGCGCTCGGTGCGCGCCTCCACCACCTGACTGCGGGCACCCAGCACGCGTGCCTCGACTTCCTCGCCCGGCAGCGCGCCCGCGACGAACCAGCTGCGCCCCTCGACGAAGGCGATGCCGCGCCCGTCATTGGCCAGCCGCTCGATGGTCAGCTTCTGCTTCTTGCCCACCGGCACCTGCGCCTTCCGCTCGCCACCGGCGGGCTGGAAGCGCAGCGATCTGTGCTTGGCCATGGCTACTGGTTGAACAGCCCGGAGGACAGGTAGCGGTCGCCCCGGTCACAGATGATCGCCACCATCACCGCGTTCTGCGTTTCCCGGGCCAGGCGCAGCATGGCCGCCACCGCGCCGCCGGAGGACACGCCGCAGAAGATGCCTTCCTCGCGCGCCATGCGCCGCATCATCTCCTCGGCCTCGGCCTGGGTGATGTCCAGCACCCGGTCGACCCGGCTGGCGTCGTAGATGCTCGGCAGGTACTCCTCGGGCCAGCGGCGGATGCCGGGGATGGCCGAGCCATCCTGGGGCTGCAGGCCGATGATCTCGATGGCCGGGTTCTGCTCCTTGAGGTAGCGGGAGGTGCCCATGATGGTGCCGGTGGTGCCCATCGAGCTGATGAAGTGGGTGATGCCGCCGCCGGTCTGCTGCCAGATTTCCGGGCCGGTGCCGCGGTAGTGCGCCTCCGGGTTGTCGCCGTTGGCGAACTGGTCGAGCACCTTGCCCTTGCCCTCGGCCTGCATGGCCAGGGCCAGGTCGCGCGCCACTTCCATGTTGTCCACCAGGATCAGCTCGGCGCCGTAGGCGGTCATGGCCGCCTTGCGCTCGTCGGTGGAGTTGTCCGGCATGATCAGGATCATCTGGTAGCCCTTGATCGCCGCCGCCATCGCCAGGGCGATGCCGGTGTTGCCGCTGGTGGCCTCGATCAGGATGTCGCCGGGCCTGATGTCGCCGCGCAGCTCGGCGCGGGTAATCATCGACAGCGCCGGGCGATCCTTCACCGAGCCGGCCGGGTTGTTGCCCTCCAGCTTCACCAACAGGGTGTTGGAGGTGTCGCCGGGCAGGCGTTGCAGGCGGACCAGGGGCGTGTTGCCGATGCAGTCGGCGATGGTGGGGTACTGCACGGTCATGGCGATGTTCGCGAATCCGGACACGGAAAGGGGCGCCTATGATAGCGGCAAACCCGCCGCCACCATATTGCGGAACGCTAGCGCCCTAGAGCCGATGGCTATAAGACCGGCGCGCCTGCCCGGTGAGCCGTCCACAGGGCGGATGCAACCCGCCGGATCGTGCAGGCGGGTTGCCTCGCTTGTGGGAGCGGCCTTGGCTGCGAACTTCAGGCGTTTGGCGCCTGCGTGGCTCCAGGCAAGAACTCGCGGCCAAGGCCGCTCCCACGGGGTCGTGTGTCTTCACGACCCCGTGGCTCTCAGTCCTGCGTGGGGCGGCTAGCCCGCCAGCAGCCAGCCGACGCCCCAGGCCAGCGCGCCAGCCGGCACCAGCCAGGCGCTCAGGCGCGGCGCATACGGCAGCAGCATGACCAGGGCGAAGCCGGCCAGGGAGATCTGCCCGAACCAGCCCACCGGCCCCATCGCCCAGCCCCAGCTCGCCACGCAGGCGGCGAAGCTCAGCGCCAGCGCCAGCCAGCCGAACGCCCGCAGCAGCCTGCGCCGCGCGATGCCCGGCACCTTCCCCCAGACCTGCTTGTAGTGGCGCTCCAGCCCCTGGCACAGGGCGACCATGCCGCCATAGGCCAGCAGGGTGCCGCCGAAGAATGCGCTGAGCATCAGACCACCTCCGCGGTACGTGGCGCGCGGCGCGGCGCCTTCTCGGTCGCCGGCCGGCTGACGTGCCAACAGGTCCAGGCCATGGCCGCGCCGATCGCCACGCTGGTCAGTTCCAGCAGCAGGCGGGTGCCGCCCTCGCCGCCGGTCGCCAGGCCCAGCAGCGGCAGGCCGATGCACAGCGCGGCGCCCAGCCCCAGTTGCTCGCGCCAGGCGGCCATGTACGGACGCAGGCAGGCGTGGACGAGGGTGAGCAGCCAGATGCCGAAGAACGCCTGCACCTCCCAGCCCGCGCGCTCGGCCAGCTCGACCGGCAGCAGGCGGTTGGCCCAGAGCATGCCCACGCAGGCGATGCCCAGGCCCGCCACCACGGCGACGTTCAGGCGCTCGGCCACCGCGTACACCCGTGCGGCGATGGCGCCTTCGGCATCCGGCCGGCGGCGGCGCTTGACGGTGAACAGCACCAGCCCGGTGGCGATCATGCCGCTGCTGACCAGCCCGCAGATGAAGTAGAGCCAGCGCATCGGGTAGCCGCCGAACTGGGCGAAGTGCAGGCCCGCCATCACCCGCTGGGTGAGCTGCACCGGACGGCTCTCGTTGGGCTGGCGCAGCACCTTGCCGGTCACGCCATCGAACTGCATGCTCTGGCCCTTGGTCAGCTCGATGCGGTTGCCCAGCACCGGGCGCGCCTCGATGCGCGCGTCGGCGCGCCCCGGATTGCGGATCGACAACCCGGCCACCGGCCCCATGGCCCGCTCGGCCTCGGCCAGCAGCGGGCCCAGGTCGGTCAGCGCCACCCGCTCGACGGCGACGGCACGCTCGCCACGTCCTTCGCCGCCGCGCCCCTGCCCCTGCGGTCTGCGTGCCTCGCGCTGCTCGCCACCCTGCGGACCACGGCCGAAGGCCGCCTGTATGTCGCCGTCGAACAACGCATCCACCGCCGCCGGCATGTAGATGAGGTAGAAGATCACCAGGCCGGTGTAGGTGATCATCAGGTGGAACGGCAGCAGCAGCACGCCGCTGGCGTTGTGCGCGTCCAGCCAGGAGCGCTGCCCCTTGGCCGGGCGGAAGGTGAAGAACTCCTTGAAGAACTTCTTGTGGATGACGATGCCGCTGACCAGCGCCACCAGCATCGCCGCCGCGGCCAGGCCGACCAGCCAGATGCCCAGGGTGCGCGGCATGTTGAGGGTGAAGTGGAAGCGGAAGAAGAAGCCGCCGCCCGCCGTCTCGCGCACGTCGAGGCGCTCTCCCGTTTGCGGGTCGAGCGACTCGCCGCCGCTCCGGCGCTGTTCGCCGGCGGAGACGCCGAGGCCCGGCGAACGCTCGGTGGGCAGGCCGATGTTCCAGGCCTCGGCATCCGGGTGCTTGGCCTGCAGGTAGGCCAGGGCACGCTGCGCGGCCTCCAGCTGGCCGACGTCATGGGCCGGAATCTCCGGGCGCATCCACTCGTCGATCTCCTTGTCGAACACGGCCAGCGTGCCGGTGAGGAAGATGGCGAACAGCAGCCAGCCGAAGATCAGGCCGCCCCAGGTGTGCAGCCAGGACAGGGATTGGGTGATGGTCTGCGGCTTCTTCATGCCAGCGCCCTCATCAGTTGTGGCCAGAAGCCGATCACCGCCAGCGGCACCGCCAGCGCCACGCCATACCAGGCCTGGGTCGCGTTGCGGCAGCAGAAGGACCAGAGGATCGCCAGCGGGTAGATGACGAAGGCCGGCAGGGTCGCGACGATCAGCGCGTCGTTCGGCGCCAGCGGCAGCAGCCGGGCCAGCGCCGCGGTGAAGGCATAGGTGAAGGCGTAGCCACCGAGCACGGCGGCCAGGGTTCGGGACAGCACCGGCAGCCAGGGCGTCGCCTGCCGCTCGATCTTGCTCTTGCTCATCGACTGGTTTCCTCGATCGAGGTCATCTCATCGTCCGCGCCCGCGGCCAGGCGCAGGGCCGGCAGCAGCGAGGCCTTCAGCATCGGGCCATGGCCGAGGCCAGGGAATTCGCGGTAGCCGACCGTCAGCCCGGGCACGGCAGCCAGCCGCCGCGCCATCTGCACCGCGGCATCCGGCGGCACCGAGGCGGCGGCCGCCCGGCGCGCCTTGGCCACCGCGTCGTCGGCAGCCGGTGCGGGACGGGGCTCGCCACCGACACCGCGGAGGATCAGCAGACGCAGACCGGCTCCGCTCGCGGCGCGACGTTTCTCTTCTTCCAGCAGAAAGCCCTGCTGCCACCACAGCGATGGCTCGGCGGCGATGTAGGTTTGGAACAGTCCGGGCCGGGTGAACAGGGTGTGCATCACGAACAGGCCGCCGTAGGAATGCCCCCAGATCGACTGGCGGTTGGCGTCGATCGCCGCCCGCGCCTCGACCTGCGGGCGGATGCGCTGCTCCAGAAGGTCGAGGAAGCGATCCGCGCCGCCGCCCTCGCGGTTGCGCGCCAGGTCGTCGATCACCGGCGCGACGCCCGGCAGCGGTGGCGTGTAGTCGTAGGCCCGTGACACCACGTCGAAGCGCCGGCCGCTGTCGTAGCCGACATGCACCATCACCGGCGGGTCGAGCGCATCCAGCTCACGCAGCCAGTCCTCCTGCAGGGCCTCCAGACTGGCATTGCCGTCGAGCAGGTAGATGACCGGATGGCCGGCCGCGCGCGCCTCGCGCTTCGGCAACGCCAGCCAGACCCGGTAGGCGCGCCGGCCATCGTCGGAAACCACCCGCAGGGACTCGAAACGGTAATAGGCCGAACCGCTCTCAGCCAGGCCGAGCCCGGCCGCCGCGTCGAAGTCGGGTCGCGCCGACACGGACGGAGCGGCCAGCAACAGGGCCAGCAGGGAGCAATACAGTAGTCGTCGCATGGACAGGTACTCCAAAAGCACAAAGGCCACTGCCCGGCGAGCCGGGCAGTGGCTTGCTACACCCGCGATCAGAACGAAGTGGTGACCGAGGCGTAGAAGGCCCGGCCCGGTTCGTTGTAGGTCGCCGCGCCCTGGGCGGTGCCCGAGTCTTCGCGGTACAGGCGCTTGTCCAGCAGGTTGCTGACCCCCAGGTTCACCCGCAGGTTGCGGTTGAACTCGTAGTCGGCGCTCAGGCCGTACAGCTCGTAGGAGCCGCGCGTCTTCAGCGCTTCGCCGGTCTGCTCGGTGTTGCTGGCCATGTTCATGGTCCTGGGCTCCTGCTCGCCGTAGAAGGTGGCGGTCAGCATCAGCGACAGCTTGTCGTTGACGGCGTAGTCCAGGGTCGAGTTGATGGTGTACTCGGGGATCACCGACAGCGGCTGTCCGGTGGACTCGCTGTGGTTCCTCTGCATGTAGGTGAAGTTGTTGCTCAGCTTGAGCACATCGCCATGCTCGCCCAGCAGCGGGATGTCCAGGTTGCCTTCCCAGCCACGGACGACCGCCTTGCCGGAGTTGACCCACTGGAAGGCCCGGTAGCCGTTGACCACCGGCGGGATGTCCTGGTCGCCCATGTCGGCGATGATCTTGTTCTTGTAGTCGTTGTGGAAGTAGGTCAGGCCAGCCGACCATCCCTCATGCACCCAAGCCAGGCCCAGTTCCTTGTTGATGCTGGTTTCCGGGTCCAGGTTGGCATTGCCGAAGATGTTGCACGGCCCGCTGATGCGGCTGCCATCCACCACCGGGCAACCATTGCCGCGGGTGGTGTACATGTAGTTGGGGTTGGACTGGTACAGGTTGGGCGCCTTGAACGCCCGCGCCACGCCGCCCTTGAGGGTCAGCTCGTTGGTCAGCTTGTAGGAGGCGTTGAGGCTGGGGCTCCAGTTGACGCCGAACTTGTCGTGGTCGTCCACCCGCACGCCGGGAGTGAGGATCAGGTTCTGGCCGATCTCGATGTTGTCTTCGACGAACAGTGCGCGGGTGTCGGTGCTGCTGACCGGGGACGCATCACCGCTGATGTTGGCGCCGCTGCGGGTCGAGTAGGAGTCGTTCAGGCGCTGGTCGCGGTATTCGCCGCCGACGGTCAGCACCTGGTAGAAACCGCCCAGGGTCATAGGCAGGTTGTACTCGCCGCTGGCGATGTAGCTGTCCAGCTGGGAGGTGGAACGGCTGGCGCCGCTGCCGATCGAGCCTTCGCCGCCGCCGGCCAGGCCCTCGTTGAGGCGCGAGTTGGTGGTGCCCTCGTAGGACAGGGTCATGCGCGAGCTGGCGCCGTTCTCGTAGTTGCCCCGGTGCGTGATGGCGCCGGTGCGGCGGTACATGGTGTTGGTTTCGGCACCGTCGGCGGCCAGTTCGGCCATGGCCTCGCCACTGCTGGTGAACAGGCGGTCGCCGGCGTAGATGTTGCCCTGGCGGCTGAAGCCGCCTTCCAGCTCGACCACATGCTCGTCGTTCAGGTCCCAGCGCAGCAGGCCGTTGATGTCCTTGTTGCGCACGCCCTCGCGGCCGGCCGGCGGAATGGCGGTGGTGGTGGCGTCGATACCCGAGGCTCCGGCATTCAGGCTCGGCTCGTCGCCATCGGTACGGTTGACGTTGCCATAGAGGCGGAACGACAGGCTGTCGACCAGCGGGCCGGCCAGGTTGAAGCCGATACGGCGGGTATCGCCCTCCTCGCTGTGCTCCGGCACGTTGACGTAGGCGGTCATCGAGCCGGTCAGTTTCTCGGTCGGCGCCTTGGTGATGATGTTCACCACGCCACCGGCGGCGCCGGAGCCGTAGCGGGCCGCGGCCGGACCACGCAGCACTTCGATGCGCTCGACGGCCTCGGCCGGCACCCAGTTGCTGTCGCCACGGGTGTTGCGCTCGCCGCTGCGGCCCATGCGCACCGAGTCACGCGAGCTGACCGGCTTGCCGTCGATGAGGATCAGGGTGTTTTCCGGGCCCATGCCGCGCAGGTCGATCTGGCGGTTGTTGCCGTAGGCGCCCGACGAGCTGTTGCCGGTCAGGTTGACGCCGGGCATGCGGCGGATGATGTCCGACAGGTCGTTCACCGGCGGACGCTTCTTCAGGTCCTCCTCGGTGATCACCGATACGCCCGGAGCCTGCTTCAGCTCCTGCTCGGCGGTGCCCAGCACGCGGGTCTCACCCAGTTGCAGGGCCTCGTCGCCGGCGGCCGCGGCGGCGGCTTCCCCGGTGCTGAGTTCGAGGGTTTCGGCCAGCAGCGTGGCCGGCATGGAAGCCGCCAGCAGGGCGAGGGTCAGGTAGCTGAGCTTGAATCGGGATTGCATCGCATCTCTCCTTAAGCGTGAAAATTGGCAACTTTTCTAAGGGCGAGCGCGAAGTGATGTTTCGCCCTCCGGTCTGCGCCGGGCGGGCAAATGATAGTAATTCCTAATTGTTAATAAAGAGCATTTACAAACTATACACTTTGCAGACGCAGATTCAGGCGTAGCCCCTCGCGGCCGTTGTCCGCCCACACCTCGCCGCCCTGCATGCGCACCGCGCCCCGGGCGATGGCCAGGCCCAGGCCGAAGCCGTCGCCACCCGGCCGGGAGGCGTTCAACCGGGTGAAGGGGCGGAAGATCTCTTCCAGCTGGTTCGGCGCCACGCCACCACCCTGGTCCTCGATGTACAGGCGCCAGAAATCCCCTTCCCGCACGCCACCGAAGCGGATCACGCCGCCTTCGGGCGAATGGCGGATGGCATTGCGCAGAATGTTCTCCAGCGCCTGCGCCAGGCCGTTGAGGTGGCCGCGCACCCGGCAGGGCTCGGGCAGCTCGCAGATCAGCCGCTCGGCCGCCCAGCCGCTCTCGAAGCGGGCGTTCTCGCCGAGCACGTTCCACAGGGCGCGCACGTCCACATCCTCGAGCGCCAGCCGTGGCCGCTCGGTGTCCAGCCAGACCAGCTCCAGCGTGTCGTCGACCAGCCGCTGCATGCAATCAACCTCGCGCTCCAGCCGCTCGCGCAGCATGTCCAGGTCGCCGGCGCACTCGCCGGCCACGCGCAGGCGCGCCAGCGGCGTGCGCAGCTCGTGGGACAGGTCGCGCAGCAACTGGCGCTGGTAGCCCACCGTATGCTCCAGGCGTTCCGCCATGTGGTCGAAGGCCCGTCCCAGCTCGCCGAGCTCGTCGCGCCGCCCCGCCACCGAGGTGCCGGAGCGCGCCGTCAGGTCGCCCAGGCTGAGGGCATTGGCCTGGCGCTGCAGGGTCACCAGCGGGAAGATCAGCAGACGGTAGAGCATCACCCCAAGCAGGATCGCCAGGCAGGCCGGCAGCACCCGTTGCAGCAGCACCAGCCACAGCTCGCGGTGCTTGCGCGGGTCGAGTCGCCGGGGCAGCTCCATCACCAGGCTGGTGGCCTGGTCGCTGAACGGGATGTAGACGGTCGGCCAGCCCGTCGGCCGGCCCATGGACCAGTCGAGCTGGCGCATGAAGTTCAGCCGCTGGCGTTCCTCCTCCTGCAGTGGCTCCGACGACAGGGAATGACGCTCGTCGTCCACCACCACCGCCCAGATCCGCTCGCGCCCACGCAACTCGCGCAGGAACTGGTCGACCCCGGCCGTGCCGCGCTCCGTCCAGGCCGCCTCGGCCTGGCGCGCGTAGTCGCGCAGCACGGCCCGGGTCGGCTCGGGCAGGCGCGAGGTCATGTCGTTGATCCGCTGCTCCAGGTCGGCCAACAGGCTGAGCAGCATCAGGCAGAACAGCGCGAGTACCCCGGCGAGCTTCCAGAGCAGCGAATGCCGGGAGAACACCTCAGCCTTCCTCGCCGCTGAACAGATAGCCCCGGCCCCAGACCGTCTCCAGGCGGCCGGCCAGGTAGCCGATGCTCTGTAGCTTGCGACGGATATGGCTCACGTGCATGTCCAGCACCCGGTCGTGGGCCGAGTAGGGGCGATGCAGCACCTGCTGGTAGAGGAAGGCCTTGCTCTGCACCTCGCCGGGATGACGGGCGAGCAGTTCCAGCAGGCGGAACTCGGTGGTGGTCAGCTGCGCCCAGCGCCCTTCGTGACAGACATCGCTGCGCTGTTCGTCGAAGCGCAGCGCGCCGGGCGCGGCGGGCTCGTGCTGGCGGCGCTCGTAGGCCACCCGGCGCAGGATGGCGGCGATGCGCACCTCCAGCTCGGCCATGGCGAACGGCTTGGGCAGATAATCGTCGGCGCCCTGACTGAAACCGGCGATGCGGTCCTGCTCGGCGCCCAGGGCCGACATCAGGATCACCGGCACGCCCCTCTTCTGGCGCAGTTCGGCCAGGGCATCCAGGCCGTTGCGGCCGGGCAGCAGGATATCCATCAGCACCAGATCGAAGGTTTCGGAACAGGCCAGCGCCAGGCCAGCTTCTCCGTCACCCTGCAGGGTCACCCTGAAACCACGTCGTCCCAGATGCTCCTGCAGGTGCGAGGCCAGCACCGGATCGTCCTCGATGGCGAGAATGCGGGCGGAAGTGGCAGGCATGCGGAACACTCTCAAATGAGAATAAATATCGACATTCTGCCAAAAACCCATGCAGATTCCCACCCGCCGAGTCGCTAAACTGCCTCGTGAACTTCCCATTCCGCTGGAGAACGTCGTGCTCAAGGACCTCGGCATCAAGGGTCGCGTGCTGCTGCTCACCCTGCTGCCCACCAGCCTGCTGGCGCTGGTGCTGGGCGGCTACTTCACCTGGATGCAGCTGGCCGACCTGCGCAACCAGTTGCTGCAGCGCGGCGAGCTGGTGGTGCAGCACCTGGCGCCGCTGGCCGCGCCGGCGCTGGCCGGCAGCGACGGCAAGCAGCTGAAGCGGCTGGCCGAGGAGGCGCTGAACCAGCAGGACGTGCGCGCCGTCGGCTTCCTCTCGGCGGACCGGCAGCGCCTGGCCCATGCGGGGCCGGAAATGCTCAACCCGGCGCCGCAGACCACGGTGGAGCCGATGGCCACCAGCAGCGGCGAGGATGCCACCCGCTTCCTGATGCCGGTGTTCGGCCGCCACCAGCGCTCCGCGCCGTCCTCCGAGCCGGCCAGCACCGACCGCCTGCTGGGCTGGGTCGAACTGGAACTGTCGCACCATCGCACGCTGCTGCAGGGTTACCGCAGCCTGTTCGCCAGCCTGCTGCTGATCGCCGCCGGGCTGGCGGTCACCGCCCTGCTCGCCCTGCGCATGAGCAGAACCATCAACGACCCGCTGCGGATCATCAAGCTGGGCGTCGACCGACTCAGGAAAGGGCAGCTGGAAACCCGCCTGCCGCCCCTGGGCAGCCATGAGATGGACGAGCTGGCGGCCGGCATCAACAGCATGGCCGAGGCCCTGCAGAACGCTCAGGAAGAGCTGCAGCACAGCATCGACCAGGCCACCGAGGACGTGCGCCAGAACCTGGAAACCATCGAGATCCAGAACATCGAGCTGGACCTGGCGCGCAAGGAGGCCCTGGAGGCCAGCCGCATCAAGTCCGAGTTCCTGGCCAACATGAGCCACGAGATCCGCACCCCGCTCAACGGCATCCTCGGCTTCACCGGCCTGCTCCAGAAGAGCGACCTCACCCCGCGCCAGCAGGACTACCTGGGCACCATCGGCAAGTCCGCCGAGAGCCTGCTGGGGATCATCAACGAGGTGCTCGACTTCTCCAAGATCGAGGCCGGCAAGCTGGTGCTGGAGAACATCCCCTTCAATCTGCGCGACCTGGTCCAGGACTGCCTGACCATCCTCGCCCCGTCAGCCCACGAGAAGCAGCTCGAACTGGTCAGCCTGATCTACCGCGACACCCCGCTCGCCCTGCAGGGCGATCCGCTGCGCCTGAAGCAGGTGCTGACCAACCTGGTCAGCAACGCGATCAAGTTCACCCGCGAGGGCACCATCGCCGTGCGCGCCATGGTCGAGGACGAGAGCGACGAGCGCGCTCAGCTGCGCATCAGCGTGCAGGACACCGGCGTGGGCCTGTCCGACGACGACCAGCGCGCGCTGTTCCAGGCCTTCAGCCAGGCCGACAACTCGCTGAGCCGCCAGGCCGGCGGCACCGGACTCGGGCTGGTCATCTCCAAGCGCCTGATCGAGCAGATGGGTGGCGAGATCGGCGTCGACAGCAGCCCGGACGCCGGCTCGGAGTTCTGGATCAGCCTGACCCTGCCGAAGGCCCGCGACGATGCCGACGACCTGCCCCGGGCACCGCTGCAGGGGCGCCGCGTGGCCCTGCTGGAAGGCCACGAATTGACCCGCCAGGCCCTGCGCCACCAGTTGGAGGACTGCAACCTGAAGGTGCTGGAATTCGACAGCCTCGACCGGCTGCTGGCGCAGGTCGCCACGCAGCGCGAGGCCGGCCAGCCGATCGACCTGGCGGTGCTCGGCGTCAACGTGCAGGAGTTTCCGCCGCCGTCGCTCGGCCACCACCTGTGGGAACTCGGCCGCCTCGGTTGCAAACCCCTGGTGCTCTGCCCCACCACCGAGCAGTCGCTCTACCACGAGGCGCTGCCGGACAGTCACGTGCAACTGCAGGCCAAGCCCGCCTGCACGCGCAAGCTGCTGCGCGCGCTGAGCGAGCTGGTCAGCCCGCGCCCGCTCAAGGCCGAGGAACCCGCCCCGCTGGCCAGCCGCCCGCCGCGCCTGCTCTGCGTCGACGACAATCCGGCCAACCTACTGCTGGTGCGGACCCTGCTCGAGGACATGGGTGCCGAAGTGGTCGCCGTGGACAGTGGCCAGGCGGCCGTCGAGGCGGTGCGGGAGCAGGCGCTCGACCTGGTCTTCATGGACGTGCAGATGCCGGGCATGGACGGCCGCCAGGCCACCGAGGCGATCCGCCAGTGGGAGCAAGAACACGAGCGCAGCCCGCTGCCGATCATCGCCCTCACCGCCCACGCCCTGGCCAACGAGAAGCGCGCCCTGCTACAGGGCGGCATGGACGACTATCTGACCAAGCCGATCAACGAGCGGCAGCTGGCCCAGGTGGTGCTCAAGTGGACCGGTCTGGCCATGCGCAACCAGCTGCAGCCCGCCACGCCGCCGCCCCCGGCTGCCGGCGAGGCACTGCACGTGCTCGATCCCGAGGAAGGGCTGCGCCTGGCCGCCGGCAAGGCCGACCTGGCCAGCGACATGCTGAGCATGCTGCTGGCTGGCCTGCCCGCCGATCGCCAGGCCATTCGCCAGGCGCGCCAGATCGGCGAACGCAATGTGCTGATCGAGCGGGTGCACCGGCTGCATGGCGCCACCCGCTATTGCGGGGTGCCGCAGCTGCGCGCCGCCTGCCAGCGCAGCGAGACCCTGCTCAAGCAGGACGATCCCGCGGCCCAGGCCGCGCTCGACGAGTTGGATGCCGCCATCGTCCGCCTCGCCCAGGCGGCGACGGTCGGCGCCTGAGAGAACGCCCATGCGCATCGTCCTGTTCAGCAGCAAGCCCTACGACCGCGCCAGCTTCGAGGCCGTCAGCCTGCCCGTCGGCTGGCAGTTGCTGTTCCAGGACAGCCTGCTGCGCGCCGACACCGCGGCGCTCGCCGAAGGTTGCGAGGTGGTCTGCGCCTTCATCAACGACGACCTTTCCGCGCCGGTACTGGAGCACCTGGCCGCCGGCGGCACGCGCCTGATCGCGCTGCGCTCGGCCGGCTACAACCACGTCGACCTGCAGGCCGCCGAGCGCCTCGGGCTGACGGTGGTGCGGGTGCCCGCCTACTCGCCGCACGCCGTAGCCGAGCACGCAGTGGCGCTGATCCTGGCACTGAACCGGCGCATCCACCGGGCCTTCAACCGCACCCGCGAGGGTGACTTCTCGCTGCACGGGCTGACCGGCTTCGACCTCCACGGCAAGACGGTGGGAGTGATCGGCGGTGGTCAGATCGGCCTGGCCTTCGCCCGTATCATGGCCGGCTTCGGCTGCCGCCTACTGATCGCCGATCCCAGCCCCGTCACCGGGCTGGACACGCTCCCGGCCCGCCAGGCAGGACTGGACGAGCTGATCGCCGAGAGCGACGTGATCAGCCTGCACTGCCCGCTGACCGAGGCCAGCCACCACCTGATCGATGCCGCCAGGCTGGCGCGCATGAAACGCGGCGCCATGCTGATCAACACCGGGCGCGGCGCGCTGGTGGACACCCCGGCGCTGATCGAGGCGCTGAAGAGCGGCCAGCTCGGCTACCTGGGCCTGGACGTCTACGAAGAAGAAGCCGAGCTGTTCTTCGAGGACCGCTCCGACCAGCCGCTGCAGGACGACGTGCTGGCCCGCCTGCTGACTTTCCCCAATGTCATCGTCACTGCCCACCAGGCCTTCCTCACCCGCGAAGCGCTGGCCGCCATCGCCACCACCACCCTGGACAACATCGCCGCCTGGGCCGCCGGCGCGCCGGTCAACCGGGTGACACACATGGCGTGATAGCATCACCGGGCTTTCCGGAGGCCCCATGACCACCCACGATTTCCGCTACACCCTGCTCGACCCGCAGCACACCCTGACCGAATGCCGCGCCCTGGCGCCGGGCCGCTACCAGGTGACCGGCAACGGCGGCGCGATCCAGCCCGGCGACACCCTGCTGGTGACCCTCAAGGGCAGCCAGGACCTGTCCATGAGCCTGGCCGTGGAAAAGGTCCGCCACCTGATCAACCCGCCCGGCCAGTGGCTGGCGGTCGCCAGCGGCCCGGTGTTCCGCGAACTGGCGATCCACAACTGGCAGGTGGACTGCGACGGCTGCGGCAAGCGTATCGACCTGGAGTTCGCCGTCGACGCCTCGCTCGGCGCCAAGGCCCAGTCGGCCGCCGCCGAGCAGCGCCTGGCCGAACTCGGCTGGGCCGGTCGCGACAGCCGGCACTTCTGCCCGGCCTGCGCGGAGAAAACCGCATGAAGCCCGTACTGGCTGCCAGCCTGTTCGCCGTGGCCCTGACCGGTTGCGCGAGCGATCCGGTGCAACTGGAGAGCGACAAGACCTACCGGGTCGAATGGATCGGCGAACGCCCGCTGATCGACCGCAGCCATCTCACCATCACCCTGGGCGAGGATGGCCGCGCCTACGGCAGCGCCGGCTGCAACCACTGGTTCGCCAGCTACACCCGCGACGGCGATGCGCTGTCCTTCGGCCAGCCCGGCGCCACGCGCAAGCTGTGCGCCCCGGCGCTGATGGAGCAGGAGCAGCGCTTCCTCGCGGCGCTGGGCGAAGTGAAACGCTGGGACGTCTCCGCCATCGGCCAGCTGCGGCTCTGGCCGAGCGAGGGCATGGCCATCCGGCTATGGCCGGAGGAAGGCTAGCGCCACGCAACGTCTTTGCTGCGCACGGCGCACCCTACTGCGGCCTGAAAAGGTAGGGTGCGCCGCGCGCACCGAATACCGGCCAACAATGACGCGGGCAACGACTATCGGTCGACGTGCCCCAGGTCGCGCCCCGGCTCGATCAGGTCGCGCAGGCGCTGCTTGAGCACCTTGGCCTCGGGGAAGCCGCCGTCGGCCTTGCGCTCCCATAGCTGGACGCCGTCGCAGGTGATCAGAAAGACACCGCCGGTACCCGGCTTCAGGGCGACCATCCCCAGTTCGTCGGAGAAGGTCGACAGCAGCTCCTGCGCCAGCCACGCCGCCCGCAGCATCCACTGGCACTGGGTGCAGTAGGTGATGGTCACCTCGGGCTTGGCGGACATGGCGGCACTCCTCTCACGGATCGGACACTGATGATACGCGGGGCGGCCATCAGCGCAGCAGCTTGGTCTCCAGCACCGCCGAGCCGCGGCCCATCACGTTCTCGCTGATCTCGATGAAATCCTTGGTGCTGGCCTTGTCCAGGCGCATCAGGCCGCGGGTGACATCGTCCAGCGAGCGCTGGTTGTCGGTGGCCTTGCGGATCTCGCGATCCAGCTCCTGCAGCAACAGCACCGCGCGGGCGGTGACCGGGCCGGTGGAGCTCTCGGTACGCAGGCTGTCGACCTTCTTACTCCAGTTCACCAGCTTCTTGCGAATGGCCTGATAGCGGTCCTCGCTCATGCCGCCGGCACGGCGCATCAGCTCGATCGCGTAGTACTCGGCCAGGCCCTCGCTGATCCAGTCGCTGCGGTCGGTATCGCGGATGCGGCTGAACACGTGGACCAGCTCGTGCACCAGCGAACTGGTGCCGTTCTCGCTGACCAGCGGGCGATCGGCGTGGAAGAACACCGAGTTGGGTGCCGACAGGCCGCCGCGCCACATGGGGTCGCCGGCGCCGACGATCAGCAGCTTGGCCGGGTCGCGGGGGAATACCGCCTGGGCCTCGGGCCAGATGAAGGTCAGCAGGGTGATGATGTCCATCCGGCGCATGCCCTCGCCCACCGGCGCGGCCACCGTGACATCGGTATCGCCCAGCTGGGCCCGACGGCTGCCGAGCTTGCCGGCCAGCACCCAGCCGGTGGGACGATCGAACTGACGGGACGGGTTGTCGATCCGGAAGCGGTTCTTGCCGACCCGCGGCCAGCCCGTCTCGACGCTCTTCCAGCCCTGCGGCAGTTCGAACTGCAGGCGGGCGACCAGCTCGACCTTGTCTTCCTTGTCCATGTGCGCGCTGGGCACCAGGTCGTCGCCGCGCAGCAGGGCCCAGTCCGCGGTCATCCGCGCGTCGAACTTGCCGTTGTCGCGCGGATGGTCGATACGCACCTTGTAGGTCAGGCTGCTCTTGCCCTTGGCCGGCTTCCAGACGCCGCGCTCGGCGCCACTCTGCTGCCAGGTGCCGTCGGTCTTGAAGTCGCTGTAGTAGCCCTTGTCACCCAGGTTGAAGTCGAGGCTGCGGATCACCTCGCCCTTCTCCAGGGTCAGGCTGACCTCGGCCTGGTCGCTGCCCGGCAGGAAACGCACGAGATAATCCAGATCGACGCGCTTGGCGGCCCACGACGGGGCACTCAGGCCAAACAAAATAGCGGCGAGCAGCAACGGGCGGGCGGGCATCGATGAAGGCTCCATGGGCAACGGTGAATCGGTTGGACCCACGCCGGCCTGGAATCGCTCAACCGGCGCGGAAGATCAGGTGATCCTCCCAGTCCTCTTCCGCCACGCTGTCTTCGGCGAGCATGCGGCCGGACTGGGAAATGCGCTCGTGGTGGACGGCGTCGGGATCGCCGCAGACCAGATGATGCCACAGCGGCAGGTCCTTGCCCTCGCTGACCAGGCGGTAGGCACAGGTCGGCGGCAGCCAGTGGAACTGGTCGGCCTGGGCGGGGGTGAGCTGGATGCAGTCCGGCACGTGCTGGCGGCGGTTGGCGTAGTCGCTGCAGCGGCAGGTCTGCAGGTCCAGCAGTCTGCAGGCGATACGCGTGTAGTAGACGCTGCCATCGTCCTCGTCTTCCAGCTTCTGCAGGCAGCACAGGCCGCAACCGTCGCACAGCGACTCCCACTCTTCCGGGTCGAGCCGGTCGAGTGTCTTGCGTCTCCAGAAGGGTTCGACTTTGGCAGCCATGGCGGGAGGGGCGACTGAAAAGGAGCGGCAGTCTAGCCCCTGGGACCGGTACAGCCAAGCAGGGATGACTAGCGGTCGTCCCTGCCCGGGCGGGGCATCAGCCCCGGCCGGCAGCGGCGACGATCAGCTGCTTCATCTCCGCCACCGCGCCCTTGAAGCCGACGAACAGAGCATGGGCGACGATGGCATGGCCGATGTTCAACTCGTGCACACCGGGGATGGCCGCCACCGGCTCGACGTTGTGGTAGTGCAAGCCATGACCGGCGTTGACGATCAGACCATGACCCAGTCCGCAGGCCACGCCGTCGCGGATGCGCGCCAGCTCGCGGGCGGCCTCTTCCGGGGTGTGGGCGTCGGCGTAGCGGCCGGTGTGCAGCTCGATGGCCGGCGCGCCGATGCGCCGGGAAGCCTCGATCTGCCGCTCCTCGGCGTCGATGAACAGCGACACCTCGCAGCCCAGCCGGCTCAGGCGCTGCACCGCCGCCTTGATCCGCTCCTCCTGGCCGGCCACATCCAGGCCGCCCTCGGTGGTCAGCTCCTGGCGGGTCTCGGGCACCAGGCAGATGTGCTCGGGGCGGATCTGCTCGGCGAAGTCGAGCATGAAGTCGGTGACGCCCATCTCGAAGTTCATCCGCGTCTGCAGCACCTCCTTGAGCAGGCGCACGTCGCGCTCCTGGATGTGCCGGCGATCCTCGCGCAGGTGCACGGTGATGCCGTCGGCGCCGGCTTCCTCGGCGTCCAGCGCGGCCTTGACCGGGTCCGGGTAGCGGGTGCCGCGGGCCTGGCGCAGGGTGGCGACGTGGTCGATGTTGACCCCGAGGAGGATGCGGTTGGCTTCAGTCACGGGCGGGTTCCTTGAGTGTCATGAAGAGTTCGCGGCTGACCAGCGGTCGGCCGCCCAGGTGAGGGGCCAGGGCCTGGCGCATCAGGCGCTTGGCGGCGGCCAGGGCACCGGGGGCGGACCAGTCCGCGTCGGCCATGGCCAGCAGGTCGGCGCCCTGGAACAGACCTGGCTGCAGCTGGCCCACCGGCTCCAGGCCGGCGTCCGGCTGCAGGCGGTAGAGGCCGTCGACGGCAATGGGCTGGCCGGCGATATCGATGTCCAGGGCGAAACCATAGCCCAGCTCGTCCAGCAGGCGCCATTCGAAGGCGCGCAGCAGCGGCTCCAGCGGCGGATCGACGGCCAGCGCCTGCAGGGTCAGGGCGTAGTGCTCGAACAGGGCGGGATGGGCGTCTTCGGCGGGCAGCAGGCGCAGCAGCAGCTCGTTGAGGTAGAGGCCGCTGTACAGGGTCTGGCCCTGCAGCCACACGGCGAGGCCGGAAGCTTCCAGGCGCGCCACGTTCTTCAGCTCGCCGCGTCCGCGCAGTTCCAGCTCCAGCGGGGCGAACGGCCGCGCCAGGCTGCCAGTCTTGCCGCGCGCGCCGCGCAGCACCGCACGCAGGCGCCCCCCGGGGGTGAGGAAGTCGACCAGCGCGCTGGTTTCCTTGTAGGGCCGGCTGTGCAGGACGAAGGCCGGAAGCGCGCCGCTGGGCATGGTTCAGACGGCCAGGGGAAGGGGATTAGAAGTCGGTGTAGCCGAGCGACCGCAGCGCGCGCTCGTCGTCGGACCAGCCACCCTTCACCTTGACCCAGAGGTTGAGCATCACCTTGGAATCGAACATGGTCTCCATGTCCTTGCGCGCGTCCTGACCGATGCGTTTGATGCGCTCGCCCTTGTCGCCGATGATGATCTTCTTCTGCCCGTCGCGCTCCACCAGGATCAGGCCGTGGATGTGCAGGACGCGACCTTCCTGCTTGAACTCCTCGATCTCCACGGTGATCTGGTACGGCAGCTCGGCGCCGAGCTGGCGCATGATCTTCTCGCGGATCAGCTCGGCGGCGAGGAAGCGGCTGGAACGGTCGGTGATCTGGTCTTCCGGATAGAAATGCTCGGACTCCGGCAGTCGCTCGCCGACCAGCCGTTCCAGGGTGTCCAGGTTCTGCCCATGCAGCGCGGAGATCGGCACGACCTCGGCCTGCGGCAGCTGGGTGGCCAGCCACTCCAGGTGCGGCAGCAGCTCGCTCTTGTCCTCCAGCCGGTCGGCCTTGTTCACCGCCAGCAGGATCGGGCACTGCACGTGCTGGACCTTCTCCAGCACCATCTGGTCCTCGTCGGTCCAGCGGGTGCGGTCGACCACGAACACCACCACGTCGACATCCTTCAGGGCAGTGGAGGCGCTGCGGTTCATGTAGCGGTTGAGCGCCTTGTCGTTGTGCTTGTGCAGACCGGGGGTGTCGACGTACACCGCCTGCACCTCGCCCTCGGTCTTGATCCCGAGCATGTTGTGGCGGGTGGTCTGCGGCTTGCGCGAGGTGATCGCCAGCTTCTGCCCAAGGATATGGTTGAGCAGGGTCGACTTGCCCACGTTGGGGCGGCCGACGATGGCGACATAGCCACAACGGGTCACGGGTGCGTCAGTCATGGCTGTTCTCCACGCCCAGGGCCACCAGAGCGGCAGCGGCGGCCACCTGCTCGGCGATGCGCCGGCTGGCGCCCTGCCCCTGGGTCTTGTCGGTGAGCAGCGCGACCTCGCACTGCACGAAGAAGGTGCGGCAATGCGGCTCGCCCTGGATGTCCACCACTTCGTAGCGCGGCAGCTCGGCGGCGCGGGACTGGAGGAACTCCTGCAGGCGGGTTTTGGGGTCTTTGTTGGTGTCAACCAGAGTCAGGCCGTCCAGCTCGCCCGCCAGCCAGGCCAGGACCCGCGCGCGAGCCACATCCATGCCGGCGTCCAGGTAGATCGCGCCGATAAGGGCTTCCAAGGCGTCGGCGAGGATCGACTCGCGGCGGAAGCCACCGCTCTTCAGCTCGCCCGAGCCCAACCGCAGATACTCGCCCAGCTCGAAACCACGGGCCAGCACGGCCAGGGTCTCGCCCTTGACCAGGCGCGCGCGCAGGCGCGACAGCTGGCCCTCGCGGGCCTGCGGGAAGCGCTCGAACAACGCCTCACCGGCCACGAAGTTGAGGATGGCATCGCCGAGGAATTCCAGGCGCTCGTTGTTGCGCCCGGCGAAGCTGCGGTGGGTCAGCGCCAGGAGCATCAGCTCCTGGTTCTGGAAGGTGTGGCCGAGCTGACGCTCGAGGCGGGAGAGGGGGACACTCACGGCATGCGTACGCGGAATTCTTTGTCGAAATTGGCGACCAGGTCGAGATTCTGGACCATCGGCTCACGCTTCTCGTATTTCAGATGAACCCTGAACTCATTGTTCTCGACCTTGACCTCGAGAATATCCTTCAGGTTGAGGTCGCGGATGCCGTTGACCTGCATCATCTTGCTGATATGGGCGTAGAACTCCGGTACCGAGCGGACATCGGCAGCCCGGTCGGTCTCTACGGACATGATCGCCTTCTCCATCGCCCAGTAGTCCATGTAGTGCGGGAACATCTTGAAGCCGGTACTGGCCAGGAATGCAACCACGGCCAGCACCATCAGCCAGCCCAGCATGGAAAGCCCTTTCTGCGAGCGCGCAAACGTCATGATCGACCCCGATTTATCAGTATTGTTGTGATGACTATATACAAGGAGGCGCCATTCGATTGAACAGCGCCTCGCAATTTCCATCGGTCAGCGGATCAGGCCGACCCTGGAGAAGTTTGGCAGGTTGCGCGACTTCGGATCGGGCCAGCTCATCCAGACGGCGAACGCCTTGCCGACGATATTCTGGTCGGGAACCATGCCCCACAGCTCCTTCGGAATGGCGTCATCGTTCCAGTAGCGGCTGTCGTTGGAGTCGTCGCGGTTGTCGCCCATCATGAAGTAGTGCCCTTGCGGCACCACCCACTCGTCACCGCCGCGGATATTGCGATTCAGCAGCTTGCGGATCATGTGCTCCGCTTCGCCGAGCTTTTCCTGATACACCAGGGTACGCCCCAGCGACCCAGGCTCCTCGCCGAGGAACTGTTCGGCGACCGACTGGCCGTTCACCAGCAGACGCTTGTCGGTGGTGTAGCTGATGCGGTCGCCCGGCAGGCCGACCACGCGCTTGATGTAGTTGATGCTCGGGTTGCTGGGGTAGCGGAACACCATCACGTCACCGCGCTGGGGATCGCCCACGTCGATGATCTTGGTATCGATCACCGGCAGGCGAATTCCGTAGGCGAACTTGTTGACCAGGATGAAATCCCCCACTTCCAGCGTGGGCTTCATCGAGCCGGAGGGAATCTGGAACGGCTCGAGCAGAAACGAGCGCAGCACCAGGACGATGGCCAGCACCGGGAAGAATGACTTGCCATACTCGACCAGCAGAGGTTCCTTGTTCAGGCGCTGCAGCACCTGCTCGTCCGGCGCGGCCACCTGACCTTCGTAGCTGGCGATGGCGGCCCGCCGGCGTGGCGCCAGCAACAGCAGGTCGAGCAGAGCCAGAGCACCGGATACCGCGACGGCGACCACCAGAAGCAACGGGAAGTTGAACGACATAGGTATTAACTATCCACCTTGAGTACGGCGAGGAAGGCTTCCTGCGGGATTTCCACACTGCCCACCTGTTTCATCCGCTTCTTGCCGGCCTTCTGCTTTTCCAGCAGTTTTTTCTTACGGCTGACATCGCCGCCGTAGCACTTGGCCAACACGTTCTTGCGCAACGCCTTGACCGTGGTCCGGGCGATGATCTGTCCGCCGATGGCGGCCTGGATCGCGACATCGAACATCTGCCGCGGGATCAGTTCCTTCATCTTCTCGGTCAGCACACGGCCCTTCTGGTGGGCACGGTCACGGTGCACGATCAGCGCCAGGGCATCGACCTTCTCGCCGTTGATCATCACGTCCAGACGCACCAGGTTGGCCGACTGGAAACGATCGAAGCTGTAGTCCAGCGAGGCATAGCCACGGCTCACGGACTTGAGACGGTCGAAGAAATCCAGCACCACCTCATTCATCGGCAGGTCGTAGGAAACCTGAACCTGGCTGCTGAGGAATTGCAGGTCGCGCTGTACGCCGCGCTTCTCGATGCACAGGGTGATGACGCTGCCCAGGTGCTCCTGCGGCACCAGGATGTTGGCGCGCACGATGGGCTCGCGCATGTCGAGGATGCCTGCCGGGTCCGGCAGCTTGGAAGGGTTGTCGACGCTGAGCACGTCGCCATTCTTCATTTCCACTTCGAAGACCACGGTCGGCGCGGTGGTGATCAGATCCAGATCGTATTCGCGCTCCAGGCGCTCCTGGATGATCTCCATGTGCAGCATGCCGAGGAAACCGATGCGGAAGCCGAAGCCCAGGGCGTCGGAGCTTTCCGGCTCGTACTGCAGCGCGGCGTCGTTCAGGGTCAGCTTCTGCAGGGCCTCGCGGAAGTCCTCGAAGTCGTCGGAGCTGACCGGGAACAGACCGGCGTAGACCTGCGGCTTGATGCGCTTGAAGCCTGGCAGTACCGCCACGTCCGGCGTGGTGGACAGGGTCAGGGTGTCGCCCACCGGCGCTCCGTGGATGTCCTTGATGCCGGCGATGATGAAGCCCACCTCGCCCGCCTTGAGGTCGTCGGTGGCGGTGTGTTTCGGCGTGAAGACGCCGACGCTGTCGACCTGGTGAATCTTGCCGGTCGACTTGACCAGCACCTTGTCACCCTTCTTGATCCGGCCGTGCTTGACCCGCACCAGAGAAACCACGCCCAGGTAATTGTCGAACCAGGAATCGATGATCAGCGCCTGCAGCGGCGCCTCGATCTCGCCTTCCGGCGGCGGGATCACCTTGACCAGATGCTCCAGCACATCGATCACGCCCATGCCGCTCTTGGCACTGCAGGGCACGGCGTCGCTGGCGTCGATGCCGATGATGTGCTCGATCTCGTCCTTGACTCGCTCCGGCTCGGCCTGGGGCAGGTCCATCTTGTTCAGCACCGGCATGACCTCGAGGCCCTGCTCGATGGCGGTGTAGCAGTTGGCGACCGACTGCGCCTCCACGCCCTGGCCGGCGTCCACCACCAGGATCGCACCCTCGCACGCCGCCAGGGAACGGCTCACCTCATAGGTGAAGTCCACGTGGCCGGGGGTGTCGATGAAGTTCAGCTGGTAGGTCCTGCCGTCCTGCGCCGGGTAATGCAGGGTCACGCTGTGCGCCTTGATGGTGATGCCGCGCTCGCGCTCCAGATCCATGGAATCGAGCACCTGAGCCTCCATCTCCCGGTCGGAGAGGCCGCCACAGATCTGGATGAATCGGTCGGCCAGGGTCGACTTGCCATGATCGATGTGGGCGATGATGGAGAAGTTCCGTATGTGGCTGAGATCACTGGACTTTTTAGAATCAGGCATCAAATAGAACCGCAGATATGTACACCAACTTGTACACGCATCGAAAACCGTCTCTCGGTGGTACTTGGAAAAGGATGGCGCATTCTACTGATAGGCAAGGGGCTTTTCCATTAACAGTAATTTGTTTATTATGTATTCCTGTATTTACATCTATACACAACCACAGTAATCCAGCATCTTGAGGAACCCCATGTCCCCCGCAGACCTACTCAACAACCTCGGTAATCCAGTCAGACTCCAGATCATGGGGCTGCTGAGCAGCGAAGGGAGTCTGTGCGTCAATGACGTAACGGACCGTCTGGGCGGTCTTCAGTCCAATATCTCCCGACACCTCCTCATCCTGCGAGACGCTGGCGCGGTCGAAGTCGACAAAGACAAGACGAAGCGGGTATACCGGGTGAAGCCGAAAGCGTTGCAACTGGTCGAGATGGCCAAGGAAGCCGTCGAGGCTTGACGCTCTGGAGAGGGGACAGGCTGAATAAAAGAAAGCCCCGCACGAAGCGGGGCTAAACTCAGAAAATCACAGCCCGATCGTACCACCAACCCCTCGGTGAGCCCAACATGATCTTCCACATGGTCGCCCTATCCCTCCCCGTGGACGGCTACTACTTCACCCTGCACAAGCATCTCACGGCAGCAGGCTGCAGCTGGACCGAGGCAGACCGAGAGGCTTACCCGAAGATGCTGGAGCACATCGAGTCGCTCTACACCACCGGCCCCGCCGCGGCTCGATTCCGCCGCGACGACCTGGAAGCACTGTACGACCCGAACCTGACGCCGCAAGAAGCCTTGCGTAAGGTCCTCCCGCACTACATCACCTGCACGTCCGCCAACAAGAAGCGAATCACGTTTCCCCACCGCGACCGAAACTGCGTCGAGGTACTGGGGCCAGCCGGCAGGCCCGACGAGCCGTTCGGATTGCGGCTGGCAGTGATCGCCAAAGGGTGCGGCAAACTGGACCTGATGCCATGGGTGCTTGAGGAAGCCGGCCGCCAGCGCGGCACCCCCTTCACCGAGGATGAGATCCAAACCCTCGAGGGGCGATCAGATCGCACCCTCGTCGAGGTTATCTCAAAGGCCCAGGAACCCATTACAGCCGAGGGTTTTGCCAAGATTGTCGCAGTGCCCGCCGAGGCGTCCGTCCGCCTCACAAGGACCCATAGAGGTGAGTTCATCTCCGAGGTCCCGAGAGTCTGGTCCTAAATGTCAATACAGTTCTACTTAAATATGTATTGACGGGCGTACTCGCGTTAATTACTGTGTGCATACCTAGTTAAAGCCCAAGGAGTTAGCACAATGACTGCTATTCCCGCTGGAGGCATCGTCAGCGCCTCTGACCTCCTCAACAGCCAGGCCAAGAAGTTCACCATGGACATGCCGGCTGAAGTCCACTACGAGCTGAAGCAAATCGCAGCCATCCACCGCACCACGGTGAAAGAGCTGATGCTGGAGGCCGTCAACAAATACATCTTCCCCACCTACGCTCCTCCCAAGGAGAAGAAATAGTGCAAGAAAACCTGGTACGACTCCGGAAAACCGCGGCAGAATGCGGGGATCGAGGGTCTGCCGAGGCACGAGACACGTCCATCCGAGCGTTTCTCGAAGAGCTGGAGAGCGTCGTCTGCAAACAGATCGTGGACCTGATGCCCGACCAACAGCTGAGGAACCTGTATGTTAGCTGGACCAACCAGCTACTTCTGGGGCTCGATACACTCAGCAGGCGCACCTGGCTAGTAGAAGGGATCAGCATCACCCCTTCCGCCGCCGGCCGACATATTCAACCCGCCCCTCCCGAGAACGTAGTCAGCTTGCATGCGCGACATTGACAGCAAGGTCTTCCAGTACACCGTGGACTTCAGTCGGCAGGTTGCTGCCGACATAGACCTTGCCGCCCTGCAAGAAAATATCGTTCGCCATTTGGACTCCGCCCGCAGGGTGGTAACCAACGAAACCTTGGAACGAATCGGCCATATTCACTTGGCCGTGATGATCAACACCGCTGCCAGGTACAACCTATCCTTGGCCGAGGTGATGATGGAGGCCGTCCGCCAGGGCGTGCAACCTGTCTCCCCCCTCTGCGTTTCCGTTCAAAGCGCAAAGTCCAGCAGTCGCCGGACCTCCAAGCGCCCTACCCTCAGCATCGTCAAGTAACCCCTCCGCACGCTGATTGACTGCCGTCACATCGAGTCGGTAGCATCGCCGCTTTCTACCTGTATTTACATAACTACAGATCGCCATAATTACATTAAATCACACCAATGCAGCTTAACGAAGGCCAAATTGAAGCCGTCGACGGTGGCCCACCTGCTCGCCTTCGCGGAGGCGAAGGGCAGGTTCTGGCGGACCAAGATGCGCGATTTCTGGCGAGGTGACCATCGCGTCGCAGAGAACGTGGACCAAGGGGCAGCGCTGCAGAGCTTGCGCAACACCTGCGCTCCGCTGATCAACCGCGTGTCCCTCGAGCACCTGCGCGCATGGAGGGAGGAAGACCAGTTTCGAGTTGCGGCTACGGAGCAGTGGCACAGGGAAGGGGAAGTTGAAATCGACGAGAATGCCGTCGTTTCGATAGGGGAGGACGACGGCGCCTACGTCCAAGCCTGGGTGTGGGTTGATCGTATCGACCTGAGTCCGGCGGTTGAAACACCAGCCGCTTCAGGCTTATAGTGGACAAGCTATAGACAGTTATCGGCATATTCCGAAGGTAAGCTGACCGATGAGCCCCCACGAACCAGACAACGCAGCAGTCGGCGAGAGCACAACAGATGCTCTCCTTGACGGCGCCTGGGGAGTGAGGCAGCTGCGCCGCGAGATCGCCCTGCTTGAAGCGCATATTCAAGAGGAGCGAGTGAGCGATGCTCTGCGGCGAGCACAGAGCCTTCTCTACGTCTTAGACACCAAGCGCGATGACGCAGGGCGCGCCCTGCCGTCACCGAGTACGGCTGTGGACAACCTCGCCGATAGAGTCGTGGGCGAATTCGTTCTCAGCATCATCCAGCGGGGCGGGGAACGCTCCCTAGACGAGGCTATACAGAGGTTCCAAGAGTGGTCCCTTAACGCCAGAGGCATACCCTCTTGGAAGCGGCGGATTGCGCAGGCTATCCGCCAGATAGTGGTCGCGCGCAAACTGTGCGCTCTCCTAGTTATCAGACTCATCAGCATGTCCGAGACGGCAACCACACGGCTGCCGCTATTCGCCTACGGCCCCGAACTCAGCGAGTTCCGACACCGCCACCGCTAGGCCCTCCCCCTTAGAAGGCATCAAATTTCAGCCACTTCTTAGCGGAGGGTCAGCTATGACTACTCGAATTGTTTCACCGGCCCAAGCAACGGCCGGCACCCTTAGGTGCGAACACGGATGGGACCACGAAGCTACCTGTATCGAGGTCTCCTCCACACACGAGCACCATCCCCACGAGCACCTACTCCTTTGTGATGAGTGCGGTCGACTCGCGGGACTTCGTCCATGCGAGCTTTGTGACATGGAGAACGTGAGGATCACGGGTGAAACCCATGGACTGCGCGTGCCGCTCAGGCCGTTGTTCGCACCCGACGTACTGGTGGAGAACCGATGCGGATGGCACCTCGGTGCAGACCCCGGAGACCCCATCGCGTCGTCTCTCATCGAGCCTACCCGCAAAACGGCGTAAGCCAGAACCGAGTACCAGGCCGGCCACGAGGTCGGCCTGTGATACCTCGCATCACCATGATATACATAAACCCATATTTACATACTTACGGCATTGCAAAAACCGTATTACTGGTGGCACCATACGGACATCTGACGACACGAACCGACCATGACCCCGAGAGAAGCCGCCTTCTACCTGGAGCTGGCCGCCTACTACCACCGCGACAACTCCGCGGTGAAAAGGATACCGGCTCAGCATCTTGGGTGAAGAGCAAGTTCTTCGCTAGCGACTGAGCCATCGCCTCCTTCAACAAGGGCACCACCTCCGGGATGATTGAGCCCGTCGCCGTCTGCCTTCTCGAATGCCTTCTCCTGGGGCTTCTTATGGTGAGCCTTTAGCCAGGTATCTGTGAGCGCCACTGTGACTTTCCTCGTGTGTACAAGCAACTACGGCGAGAATTCTATCAAGGCCGAAGTATGTACGCAGCTTTGTACGCGAGTTTCGCGGCAGGAGAGGTGTGCAGGTGGCTGCTGATGTCTGGGGATTTACCAGTAAAATCAGCTAGTTATCTAGCTTGCAGCAGGGATATTGGCGGGGAGTGTCTGAGGTTGTCGGAGGGTCAGTTATTGATGTGGGCGATGATGGAGAAATTGCGGATATGACTCAGGTCACTCACAGATCAGACACTCGAAAAGCCGCAGGCAGGCTGCCCGCCGAAAAATAGCCGGGGATTCTACCTGACCGGCAAGCGCCGCGTCACGCTCATGACGTGGGCGGCGGACACAAAAAGGGCGGCCCAGGCCGCCCTCGTTGGTCACCCGACCTCCCGGCCAGACCTACTCAGCCAGTTTGAAGGTGATAAAGCTGGCCCGTCCCTGGCGCAGGACTCGCATGGAAACCGAGCGGTTGACCGGCAGATCCTTGGCCACCTGGGCGAAGGTCTTGGCCGAATCGATGGCCTGGTTGTTCAGGTGGGTGATCACGTCACCCGAACGCAGGCCAATCAGCGCAGCCGGGCCGCCCTGCACTTCCTTGATCACCACCCCGCCACGCAGGTCAAAGGCCTTCTTCTGCTCGGCGGTCAGTTCGACGACCGAAACACCCAGGCGGTTGCTGCTACGCTCCGCACCGGCCTGGCCCACCACCGGCATCTCGCCACCCTCTTCCGGGAGGGCCCCGATCTTCAGCTGGATGCGCTTGCGCTCACCCTCGCGCACAACTTCGAGGCTAGCCTCGCTGCCCGGCTTGAGAGCGCCGACCAGATGCGGCAGGTCGGCGGACATGACGATAGGCTGGCCATTGAGGCTGAGAATCACATCGCCGACCTGCAGGCCGCCCTTGGCAGCAGGGCCGTCTTCCAGCACCTGGGCCACCAGGGCACCGGCCGGCTTGTCCAGGCCGAAGGATTCGGCCAGGTCCTTGTTCACTTCCTGGATCACCACGCCCAGCCAGCCGCGGCTGACCTTACCCTCGGACTTGAGCTGGTTGGCCACGTCCATCGCCACGTCGATCGGGATGGCGAAAGACAGACCCATGAAGCCGCCGGAGCGAGTGAATATCTGTGAGTTTATGCCGACCACCTCGCCATCCAGGTTGAACAGCGGGCCACCCGAGTTACCGGGATTGATCGCCACGTCGGTCTGGATGAACGGCACGTAGCTCTCGTTCGGCAGGCTACGGCCCTTGGCCGAGACGATACCGGCAGTGACCGAATGATCGAAGCCGAACGGCGAACCGATTGCCAACACCCACTCGCCGACCTTAAGTGCCTGGGACTTGCCCAGCTTGACGGTCGGCAGCCCCTTGCCCTCTACCTTGAGCAGCGCCACGTCAGTACGCGGGTCCGCGCCGATCAGCTTGGCCTCCAGCTCGCTGCGGTCGGACAGGCGCACGATGATCTCGTCCGCATTGGCCACCACATGGTTGTTGGTCAGCACGTAGCCGTCGTCGGAAATAATGAAGCCGGAGCCCAGCGACTGGGCCTCGCGCTGACGACCACCCTGCCCGCGCGGCACCTGCGGGATATTTCGCTCGAAGAACTCGCGGAACATGGGCGGCAGGCCCTCGAGATCGGGCACCTGGCCCTGGATCGCCACATCGCGCTGCGGCAGGTTCTGCCGGGTACTGATGTTCACAACCGCCGGCGAGGCCTGCTCGACCAGCTCGGTGAACTCAGGCAAATCGGCACGTGCCAGGGACATCTGCCCCAACAGCAGCAATGCGCACAGACCGGACAACGAGGATTTCAGACCAAGCATCGACTTCAGCTCCATCCACTCACAAAGACAAGAAAAGGATTGCTGCCACTTATCGCTCAGAATCCTGACGCAAAAGAGCCGACCCGGAACGAAATGCTCGCCTCGGGTCGGCCCGGGAAAAACCGATTCACTGTGCCGAACTCTCGATAGCGGTCGCCGCCTGCATCGACATGGCCACACGCTCTGCGGTGCCCGCCGGGATTTCCCCGACTACCGTCACCATCATGTCGCCGTTGGTGGTACTCATGCGTCGCGAGACCACGGCCGTGGGGCCCAGCTGGCTACGTGCATCCTCCACCATCGACTCGTGCAATGGTTCGAGGAACACCGTGAAACGGGCCAGACCATCGCCATAGAGCAGGCAGGCGAGGGGCTCGGCCGACGCAGGCGTGCTGCACTGCAACGCCTGGCTCAGCTCGAAGCCGGGCGGAACCCAGCCGGCCCGCCAGGATTGGGGCAGTTCGGCCATCTTGATCAGTTTGACGGGCTTGCAGGTGTCGCCGGGGGCGAGCGCGGCATCGGACATCTCACCGCCCATTTCCAGACTGACGAACTGGAAACGCTCCAGCAGCTGCCCCTTCTCGCTGATCAGCAGCGACTTGAGCGGCAGCGCGGTCGCGTCATCGAGATGCAGTTCGAATGCGTAGCGGTGCTGATCGCGCGGAATCAGGGCCAGCACGGTAGCGGGGCGACCCGCTACCCGGGAATGCCCCAGCACACGCAGGTCGTAACGCTGTTCCAGTTGGGAGGCGTCCAGCCCACGGGCCGGCCACTGCGCGTCCACTACCTGCTCGGCCAGCGCGCCGCTCATGCACTGCGGCTTGCCGTTGACACGCAGCACTTCCTGGGCGGGACCGTCCAGCTGCAACAGCCGCTCGGTCATGCCAGCTTCGCCACCCTTGCGCCAGATGCCATGGGTGGAAAAGCTGCCATTCCTTTCATAGATGAAGGTGCCTTTGAAACTCTCTCGATCGGACTGTGCCAATCGTTGCAACCAGCTCTCGGCAGCATGCGCAGGAAGAACCAGGCAGCTGCCGACCATTGCGATAAGGGGGATGACGCGCATGTACTCTCTCAGCGATTTTCCAGACTGGCAGCCCGAGCATACGGCAATGCGGAATCGCTACCGGTGGCGGCAGCCTGCTGGGCATGCTGGCGCAGGTAAGCGGGCAAACGCTGCTCATGCCAGCCTGAACCTGCCTGCTCAGTGCTGCGCACCAGCGGCGATGCCGCTTCGGGAGTATAGCCTGCCAGTACGGCCGGCCCCTGCACCTGAGGCAAGGTCAAGCCGGGCTGCGAACCTTGCTGCTGAGCCAGCTGCGCGCCGCCCAGTTCGTCCTGGTTGTAGAAACGCACGCCGGCGAGCACGGCCAAGGTCACCGAGGCGGCTACCGCCACGCGACCGACCATGCGCCAGGGAGCGCGGTTCGCCGGCTTGGGCAGCGCCTCGTCGGCCAGCGCGGCGGATACCGCAGCCGCGATATCAAGGCGCGGCTCCAGCAGCTCCTTGTGCATCACCGCACGAGCGATCTGGTAACGGGACCAGGTGCCGCGCAGCTCGGCATCGTCGCCGGCAGCCGCCAGCACCCGACGCAACTCCAGTTCGTCCGCTTCGTTATCCATCACCGCGGACAGCGATTCCTGCAGGGCTTCACGACTCATGGTGTTTCCTCTCTTGGCTGTCGCCGCTGTCTCACATTCAAACTTCCTGCAGCAGCGGCTGCAGGGCTTTGTCGATGGCTTCGCGAGCTCGAAAGATTCGCGAACGCACGGTGCCGACCGGACACTGCATGACGCTCGCAATGTCCTCGTAACTCAGACCGTCGAATTCGCGCAACGTCAGCGCCGTGCGCAGATCCTCGGGCAACTGCTGGATGGTCCGGTGCACAGTGGCCTCGATCTCATCCCGCAACATCGAACGCTCGGGTGACTCGATGTCCTTGAGCGCATGATCCCCGTCGTAGAACTCCGCATCCTCTGCGCTGACATCGCTGTCCGGCGGACGCCGACCGCGCGATACCAGATAATTCTTCGCCGTGTTGATGGCGATGCGGTACAGCCACGTATAGAAGGCGCTGTCACCACGGAAATTACCAAGCGCACGATAAGCCTTGATGAAGGCTTCCTGGGCGACATCCTGCGCCTCGTGGCTGTCGTGAACGAAGCGCACCACCAGACCTAAAATCTTGTGCTGGTACTTGAGAACCAACAGATCGAAGGCCCGTTTGTCGCCGCGCTGCACCCGCTCGACCAACTGCTGATCGTCTTCCTGGGCTAGCATGAATACTCCTCGTTCGTTCCGGAGGAGATAGGCGTCGGCCAGTCCGTCGATCTGCCAAGATAGACTCGGGCGTTGCGCAAAAGTTCTCCCCTCCGAATAAGCTTTGCGCGGCGTCTCTGGTGCCTTGCAAAGCGTCACAGCGTGGCCGGTCCGACCGCTGCATGAATAATCTGGCCACCGGGGCCATCGCACCAATACGACAGCCACTTTTGGCAACTGTCTTTGGAACTTGAACGACTAAGAAAAGTTCCAGAGCATTCTTCTCCGTCATAAGCGCTGCTATTGTGCCGCCCACCCCCTCGATATACTAGGCGCCGCCCTTCCACCTGCGGAACCAGTAGTAGATGAGCCGACACTATCAGCACGACGTTCTGGTCATAGGCAGTGGTGCCGCCGGCCTGACACTGGCCCTGACACTGCCCGCGCATCTGCGCGTCGCCGTGCTGAGCAAGGGCGACCTGGCCAACGGCTCCACCTACTGGGCCCAGGGCGGTGTCGCCGCGGTGCTGGACGATACCGACACCATCGAGTCCCACGTCAGCGATACCCTGAACGCCGGCGGCGGCCTGTGCCGCGAGGAGGCCGTGCGCTTCACCGTAGAACACAGCCGCGAGGCGATCCAGTGGCTCATCGAGCAGGGCGTACCCTTCACCCGCGACGATGAGCAGGACCGCGAGGACGGCGGCTTCGAGTTTCACCTCACCCGCGAGGGCGGTCACAGCCACCGGCGCATCATCCATGCCGCCGACGCCACCGGCGCGGCCATCTTCAACACCCTGCTGGAGCAGACCCGCAAGCGCGCCAACATCGAGTTGCAGGAGCAGCGCGTGGCGGTGGACCTGATCACCGAGCGCAAGCTCGGCCTGCCGGGCCAGCGCTGCGTCGGTGCCTACGTTCTCAACCGCAGCAGCGGCGAGGTGGATACCTATCATGCGCGCTTCGTGGTGCTCGCCACTGGCGGAGCGGCCAAGGTCTACCTTTATACCAGCAATCCGGACGGCGCCAGCGGCGACGGCATCGCCATGGCCTGGCGCGCCGGTTGCCGGGTCGGCAACCTGGAGTTCAACCAGTTCCACCCGACCTGCCTCTACCACCCCCAGGCCAAGAGCTTCCTGATCACCGAGGCACTGCGCGGCGAAGGGGCGCACCTCAAGCTGCCCAACGGCGAGCGCTTCATGGAGCGCTTCGACGAGCGCGCCGAACTCGCCCCGCGCGACATCGTCGCCCGCGCCATCGACCATGAGATGAAGCGCCTCGGCATCGACTGCGTGTATCTGGACATCAGCCACAAGCCGGCCGAGTTCGTGAAGTCGCACTTCCCCACCGTGCACGAACGCTGCCTGCAGTTCGGCATCGACATCACCCGACAGCCCATCCCGGTGGTGCCGGCGGCGCACTACACCTGCGGCGGCGTGGTGGTCGATCGCCACGGATGCAGCGACGTGCCGGGGCTCTACGCCATCGGCGAGACCAGCTTCACCGGCCTGCACGGCGCCAACCGCATGGCCAGCAACTCGCTGCTGGAATGCTTCGTCTATGCCCGCTCGGCGGTCGAGCACATCGTTTCCCAACTCGACAATGTGGCGATGGCGCCGGCGCTGCCGGCCTGGGACGCCAGCCAGGTGACCGACTCGGACGAGGACGTGATCATCGCCCACAACTGGGACGAGCTGCGGCGCTTCATGTGGGACTACGTCGGCATCGTGCGCACCAACAAGCGCCTGCAGCGCGCCCAGCACCGCGTGCGCCTGCTGCTGGACGAGATCGACGAGTTCTATTCCAACTACAAGGTCAGCCGCGACCTGATCGAGCTGCGCAACCTGGCCCAGGTCGCCGAGCTGATGATCGAGTCTGCGATGCGCCGCCGCGAGAGCCGCGGCCTGCACTACACCCTGGACTACCCGGACCTGCTGCCCGAGGCCCGCGACACTATTCTGGTGCCACCCATCTACGTCGGCTGAACTTCAGGCGCACCCGCAGGCGCCTGTGCGCGTCACAGGCCATGGCGTCGCGCCCGATGCAGAGCCCACGAGTGTGGCGATCGCCCGCCAGGCGGAAGCACAGCACCACGGCCACGGGCAGCGCCAGGCTGTCCGGCCTCAGCTGCACCGCCTGCCAGCCATCGCGACGACTGAACAACTGCCAGCCGCCCTCGTCACGGCGCAGGCCGGTGAAGGCTGCGGGATGGGTCAGCAGGATCTGCCGCGGCAGCACCCAGGCGCCGTGCAGCAGGCAGGCAGCGGCGCCGAGCAGCGCGCCCCAGAGTGGAAGGTCGATGAGGAACAGCGTCGCCAGCGCCAGGACCAGCGCCGCGAGGTAGGCCGCCAGCAGCAGGCGCGAGGCCTGCCACCGGCATTCGAAGCGGTCACTTGGGTTGGACACGGTCCAGGATCATCCGCACCATGTGGCGCAGATCGGGGTCTTCCGGCTCACCGCGCTGCATGAACCAGCCGAACATGTCCTGGTCCTCACATTCCAGCAGCTTGCGGAATCGGGCCTGGTCCTCGGCACCCAGGCCGGGATAGACCTCCTTGACGAAGGGCACCAGCAGCACGTCCAGTTCCAGCATGCCGCGGCGGCTGTGCCAGAAGAGGCGGTTGAGTTCGGTAGCGTCGGCCATGCAGCGGCTCCTGTGCAAAGGGGCGCAGTATAACGGCGGGCGGCGTGCTCGGCACCCGCTGACAAGGCGACGGGTGGCCTCTATGATGACCGTCTGACTTTCCAACCAGCGATCGCCCATGGCCGACTCCGCCTTCTTCACCCCCCTGACCCACGAGGCCCTGCTCGCCGTGCGCGGCCCGGACACCGCCAAGTTTCTCCAGGGGCAGCTCACCTGCAACCTCAATTACCTCGACGAACAGACCTCCAGCCTGGGCGCCCGCTGCACGCCCAAGGGCCGCATGGTGTCCAGCTTCCGCATCCTTCCGGAAGGCGACGGCTACCTGCTGGCGATGGCCGCCGAGCTGCTGGAACCGCAGTTGGCGGACCTGAAGAAATACGCGGTGTTCTCCAAGTCGACGCTCGGCGACGAGTCCGCCGCCTGGGCGCGCTTCGGCCTGAGCGACGGCGATGACGCCCTGCTCGCCCTGGGCCTGGAGCTGCCGCAGCAGGCCGACGCCGTGGCCCGCGCCAACGGCCTGATCGCCATCCGCCTGCCCGGCGGACGTGCCGAACTGTGGGCCCCGGCGGAGCAGGCCGGGAGCCTGCGTGACCAGCTCGCCGCACAACTGCGCGAAGCACCGCTGGACGACTGGCTGCTCGGCCAGGTGCGCGCCGGCGTCGGCCAGGTGTTCGGCGCCACGCGCGAGCTGTTCATCCCGCAGATGATCAACCTGCAGGCGGTCGGCGGCGTCAGCTTCAAGAAAGGCTGCTATACCGGTCAGGAAATCGTCGCGCGCATGCAGTACCTGGGCAAGCTCAAGCGCCGCCTGCAACGCCTGAAGCAGAGCCAGGGCGAAATCCCGGCGCCGGGCACCGCACTGTTCTCGCCAGTGCACGGCTCCAGCGTCGGCGAAGTGGTGCTCGCCGCCGCCGCGGAACAGGGCGCCGAGCTGCTGGCGGTGCTGCAGGAAGATGCGGTGGCCGATGGCCGCATCCAGCTCGGCAGCCCCGACGGCCCCGCGCTGGAATTGCTGGAAATGCCCTACCAGTTGGACGCGGATCGCGAAATCCAGCGCTAGGTAAAAAAAGCTGATGCACGATCCCGGGCAAACGCGGTACAACCCGGGCAGACCTGAACGAAAGCCCGCATCCGTCCCCGACGGACGCAGGCGAGCGACCCGAGAACAGAAATGAGCAAGCTTGCCGAAAAAGTCCAAGAGGAACTGATCCAGGCCATCGACAACGATGATCTGGTGCTGCCGACGCTGCCCGAGGTGGCGCTCAAGGTGCGCGAGGCGGTCGAGGACCCAAACATCAGCATCCCCGCCCTCAGCAAGGTGATCGGCAACGACGCGGCCCTAGCCGCACGCATCATCAAGGTGGTCAACAGCCCTCTGCTGCGCACCAGCAAGGAGATCACCGACCTGCAGATGGCGGTCAGCCGCCTGGGCATCAACTACACCTGCAACCTCGCTACCGGCCTGGCCATGGAACAGATGTTCCAGGCCACCAGCGACGTGGTCGACCGCAAGATGCGCGAGGTGTGGAACAAGAGCACCGAGATCGCCGGCATCTGCCACGTGCTGTGCCGCCACTACACCCGACTGGCGCCCGACCAGGCCACCCTGGCCGGCCTGGTGCACCAGATCGGCGTGCTGCCGATCCTGACCTACGCCGAGGAGCACAACGCCCTGCTGGCGGACTCGATCAGCCTCAACCACGTGATCGAGCGCATCCACCCGATCATCGGCGACCGCATCCTGCGCGCCTGGGAATTCCCCGAGCCCATCGCCATGGTTCCCGGCCAGCACCTGGACTTCACCCGCAACTCGCCCAAGGCCGACTACGTGGACATCGTCCAGGTCGCCACCCTGCAGAGCTACCTGGGCAGCGAGCACCCCTACACCCAGCTGGACTGGAGCAAGATTCCGGCCTTCGCCAAGCTCGGCCTCGACCCGAACGTGGACATGCAGGCCGACGACGACCTCTCGGCCGCCATGGAGGCCGCCGCCAGCATGCTGAAGTGATCGGCGGCGCTCTTCGCGCGCACTGACTAGACTGCAGGCAGGCCCGGCGGCTCCCCCGCCCCGGGTGGCGATTCTCGCCACGACCGGGCGGCCCTTGCCCGGTCCGGCCCAGGCAAAGGAAGTGCGCCATGCGTCTGCTGTCTCTGGTCCTCACCCTGCTGATCACGTTCCCCTGCGCCGCCGACGAGATTCGCCTGACCAATGGCGAGTGGCCGCCCTACCTCAGCCAGAACCTGCCGCACCACGGCGTCGCCTCGCGCATCGTCGAGGAGGCCTTCGCCCTGGAGGGCGTGCGGGTGCAATGGGAGTTCCACCCCTGGGCCAGGGCCCTGCACAAAGCCGAAAAGGGTACCAGCGACGGTAGCGCGGTATGGCTGCGCAGCCCTGGGCGCGAAGAAGCGTTCTTCATCAGCGACCCGGTGGTGGAAACCGGCTACTACCTGTTCCACCGCAAGGATCGCCCACTCGACTGGCAGGAGGTCGCCGACCTCGCACCCCTGCGCATCGGCGGCGCCATCCACTACGACTACGGCGAGGCCTGGCGCCAGGCCGAGCGCGAAGGCCGGCTCAAGGTCAAGCGCGTCAGCAGCGAGGAACAGGGGCTGCGCATGCTGCTGGCCGGCCGCCTGGACGTGTTCCCGACGGACAAGATCGTGGCCTTCGACATGCTCCACGGCCGCTTCAGCCGGGAGGAACGCGCCAGGCTGAGCTTCCACCCCCAACCGCTGCACCGGGACAGCCTCCACCTGCTGCTGTCGAAGAAGATACAGGGCAACGAGGTGCGCCTGCATCGCTTCAACCGCGGCCTCCAGCAACTCAGGGAGAGCGGCAGGGTCGCCCGCTATCTGATGGACATCCAGCGCCCGCTGAGCCTCGCCCGGTAATAGCGCGCCACCTGGCACGAAGTTCGCTTCCGGCCCTGGCGATGTGGGTACGGCACTACGACTTGCAAATGGCCGACTAGGGTTCCGGCTCGTCCACCACGACGAGCGGCTGGTCCGAGAGTGGGCGACCTCGACAGGGGTTACACGGCGGGACAAAAGCCCGGGAGAACGACAGGCATGGCCGCCGCCCCGTCTCCCGTCCATTGTCCCGAGGTCATTCATGCCGAACCGCCTGCTGTGCGCCCTTCTCCTCCTGCTCCTGCTGCAACCCGCCCACGCCGCTCCCGAGCAACGCCCGTTCAAGGTCTGCTGGTCGGTCTACGCCGGCTGGATGCTGTGGGGCTACATGGCCGAACAGGGCATCGTCGACAAGTGGGCGAAGAAGTACGGCATCGAGATCCAGGTCCGCCAGGTGCCGGACTATGTCGCCTCCATCGAGCAGTACACCGCCAATCAGTACGATGCCTGCGCCATGACCAACATGGACGCCCTGACCATTCCCGCCGCCGCCGGCGTGGACTCCACCGCGCTGATCGTCGGCGACTTCTCCGCGGGCGCCGACGGCATCCTGGTACGCGGCGGCAGCAAGGACCTGAAGGACCTCAAGGGCAAGACCATCCTGCTGGTGGAGAACTCGGTGTCCCACTACCTGCTCAGCCGCGCCCTGGAATGGGCCCACCTGCAGCCCGGCGACGTGAAGATCGAGAACGTCTCGGACAAGGACCTCGCCCAGGCCTGGCGCAGCGGCAGGGGCGACGCGGTGGTGACCTGGAACCCGATCCTCTCCGAGCTGCGCCAGGACGGCGACAGCGTACAGGTGTTCAGCTCGCGCCACGTGCCCGGCGAGATTCTCGACCTGCTGGTGGTCAACAGCCAGACCCTGGCCCAGCACCCGGAACTGGGCCGCGCCCTCACCGGCGCCTGGTTCGAGGGCATGCGCCTGATGGGCCTGCCGACGCCCGCCGGGGCGGCCGCGCGCGCCAGGATGGCCGACGCGGCGGGCGCCACGCCCGCGGACTTCGACGAACAGCTGCGCACCATCCGTTCCTTCTATGCGCCGCGCTCGGCGGTGGCCTTCGCCCGAAGCGAGAAGATGCCAGCCCTGATGGAGCGCGTGGCCGGCTTCGCCGACGCCCAGCGCCTGCTCGGCGAAGGCAAGGGCCTGCAGCGCCTGGGCATCGCCTTCAGCGACGACCGGGTGCTGGGCAACCGCTCGCAGATCATGCTGCGCTTCGATCCGGCCTACATGCAGCTCGCCGCCGACAACCAGCTCTGAGCACCAATAACGACCATAGCGCACCGATTTCGCGCACGCCGGCGCCCCGTGCCGGCCCCCGCGCCCCACCAGGGCGCGGTTTGCGCCGGCTGGCACGATGTTCGCTTTAGCCCAGTCATGCAGAAGCACCCCTGCCGGGGCGCGGCACTACAACTTGCAATGGCCGACTAGGGTTCCGGCCCGTTCACCGCGACGGGTGTCTGGTCCGAGAGTTGGCGACCTCGACAGGGGTTACACGGCGGGACAAAAGCCCGGGAGAACGCGCCACCTGATCCGTCAGGCCAGTGCCGCGCCGCTCCTGCCCGCATCCCTAGAACTGGAGGTCCATCCATGCGCAAGTCCCTGTCCTCGCTGATCGCCGCCGGCCTCGCCGCCACCCTGAGCCTCTCCGCCCAGGCCGCCCCCAAGACCGACTTCAGCGTCTGCTGGACCATCTACGCCGGCTGGATGCCGTGGGAATACGGCGCCACCCAGGGCATCGTCGACAAGTGGGCGAAGAAGTACGGCATCAGCATCGACGTGGTGCAGCTCAACGACTACGTGGAGTCGATCAACCAGTACACCGCCGGCCAGTTCGACGGCTGCACCATGACCAACATGGATGCCCTGACCATCCCCGCCGCCGGCGGCGTGGACAGCACCGCCCTGGTGATCGGCGACTTCTCCAACGGCAACGACGGCATCGTGATCAAGGGCGAGAAGAAGACCCTGGGCGACCTCAAGGGCCAGAACGTCAACCTGGTCGAGCTGTCCGTCTCCCACTACCTGCTGGCCCGCGGCCTGGAGCGCGCCGGGCTGAGCGAGAAAGACCTGAAGGTGGTCAACACCTCCGACGCCGACATGGTCGCCGCCTTCGCCACCAACGATGTGCAGGCCGTCGCCACCTGGAACCCGCTGCTGGCCGAGATCGAGGCCACCCCGGGCGTGACCAAGGTGTTCGACTCCAGCCAGATCCCCGGCGAGATCATCGACCTGATGGTGGTCAACAGCGAGACCCTGAAGGACAACCCCGCCCTGGGCAAGGCGCTGACCGGCGCCTGGTACGAGATCATGGCGGCGATGAGCGCCGACTCCGCCGCAGGCATGACAGCCCGCGAGCACATGGCCAAGGCTTCCGGCACCGACCTGGCCGGCTACGAGGCGCAACTGGCCGCGACCAAGATGTTCTACAGCGCCAAGGACGCGGTGGCCTTCGCCACCAGCGCGAAGCTGCCGGCGACCATGACCAAGGTGGCCGAGTTCTCCTTCGCCCACGGCCTGCTCGGCGAAGGCGCGCAGAGCGCCGAGGCCATCGGCATGGCCTTCGCCAAGGGCGTCACCACCGGCGACAAGGGCAACCTCAAGCTGCGCTTCGACCCGACCTACATGCAGATGGCGGCCGACGGCGCGCTGTAAGGCCTGACGACACCTGTGGGAGCGGGCTTGCCCGCGATCGCGGCCAGGGCCGCTCCCACGCCTGCGAGAGACTGCCATGCGCCTGATCAACCGACACCCGGACCGCGGCGGCCGCCTGCTGCTGATCCTGCTGCCCTTCGCCCTGCTGCTGTTCGCCTACTTCACCGGCTCGGCGGCGCGGCAGGCGGAGAACCCCAACGACAAGCTGCTGCCGAGCGCCTCGCAGATGGCGAGCGCGGTGGATCGCCTGGCCTTCACCGAGGACAAGCGCACCGGCGGCTACCTGTTCTGGCAGGACAGCGCGGCGAGCCTCAAGCGCCTGGGCATGGGCATCGGCATCGCCGCCCTGGCGGGGCTCGCCCTCGGCATCGCCGCCGGCGTGCTGCCCCTGTTCCGCGCGCCGCTGTCGCCGCTGCTGACCGTGCTGTCGATGGTGCCGCCGCTGGCGATCCTGCCGATCCTGTTCATCGTCTTCGGCCTGGGCGAGCTGTCCAAGGTGATGCTGATCGTCATCGGCATCACCCCGGTACTGGCCCGCGATCTGGAGCAGCGCGCCCGGGAGATTCCCGGCGAACTGCTGATCAAGGCGCAGACCCTCGGCGCCAGCACCTGGACGCTGATCCTGCGCGTGGTCCTGCCGCAGCTGCTGCCGCGCCTGCTGATCGCCCTGCGCCTGGTGCTCGGCTCGGCCTGGCTGTTCCTCATCGCCGCCGAGGCCATCGCCAGCACGGACGGGCTCGGCTACCGCATCTTCCTGGTCCGCCGCTACATGGCGATGGACGTGATCCTGCCGTACGTGGTGTGGATCACCCTGCTCGCCTGGCTGATGGACCTGGGGCTGCGCCAGCTCACCCGCCTGTGCTTCCCCTGGTACGAAGGAGCCAAGGCATGAGTTTCATCCAGGTCAACAACGTCTGGCAGCAGTACGGCGACCAGGTCGTGCTGGAACGGCTGAACCTGATCGTGCGCGAAGGCGAGTTCTGCACCCTGGTCGGCGCCTCCGGCTGCGGCAAGTCCACCTTCCTGCGCCTGCTGCTGGGCCAGGAGCGACCGAGCCGCGGCGAAATCCTCCTGGCCGGCCAGCCGCTGGCCGCCGAGCCGGACGCCAGCCGTGGCGTCGTCTTCCAGCGCTACTCGGTGTTCCCCCACCTGAGCGTGCTGGACAACGTCGCCATCGGCCTGGAACTGCCGCGCTCGCCCCTGCTTGGCCGGCTGTTCGGCGCGGCCAAGCGGGAGGCCCGCGCCCAGGCCGAGGCGGTGCTGCGCAAGGTCGGCCTCGGCCACGCCCTGGACAAGTACCCCAGCCAGCTCTCCGGCGGCATGCAGCAGCGCCTGGCCATCGCCCAGGCGCTGATCATGAAGCCGCGCGTGCTGCTGCTCGACGAGCCCTTCGGCGCCCTCGACCCGGGCATCCGCAAGGACATGCACGCCCTGCTGCTGGAGCTGTGGAGCGAGACCCGGCCGACCGTGTTCATGGTCACCCACGACCTGTCGGAAGGCTTCAGCCTCGGCACCCGCCTGCTGGTGTTCGACAAGACCCGCGTCGACCCGCACGCACCCAACGCCTTCGGCGCGCGCATCACCTACGACATCCTCCTCAACGCCGACCGCCGCGCCACGAGCGCCGCGCTCGACACGCTGCCGGCCCAGCTGGTCGACAGCCTGCAACCCACTACCCAAGGAGCCTGAGCATGACTGCCTCTCTCGCCCTGCGCCCCACCCTCTACGAGGAAACCGTCCCCGGCGGCGGCCACACCTCCTTCGTGCTCAAGCGCGGCCAGCTGCTGCGCATCACCGACCTCGAAGGCGGCGCCAACGTCAGCCTGCTGCTGCTCTCCGCCGCCGAGAAGAGCGAGCGCCTGAACCTGCCAGACACCCTCAAGTGCCAGCACACCGCCCGGCTCACCGCCGGCCACTGCCTGTACTCGGACATGGGTCGCGTGCTCGCCGCCATCACCGCCGACACCTGCGGCTGGCACGACAGCTTCGGCGGCGTGCTCAACGCCGCGGAAACGGCGGAGAAATACGGCCAGGGCCGCTACCAGGAACTGCGCAACGGCTTCTTCCGCAACGGCGAGGACAACCTGCTGGTGGAAATGGGCAAGTGGAACCTGAACCTGCAGGACCTGCTGATGACCCTCAACCTGTTCAGCAAGGTGACGGTCGACGAAGGCGGCCGCTTCCACTTCGAGCCCGGCAACTCCAGGGCCGGCGACTACGTCGAGCTGTACGCACCGATGGACTGCCTGGTGCTGCTCACCGCCCTGCAGCACCCGCTGGACCCCAACCCGCTCTACGCGCCCATGCCGGTGCAGCTGGGCTGGAGCAAGGTCGAGAGCGACGGCATCAGCGTGCTCTGCCGCACCTCGCGCCCGGAGAACGGCCGCGGCTTCCACAACACCGAACGCCTGTACCTGTGAGGGCACCGACCATGAGCCTTACTGCCAGCACCAAGCACGCCGCCAGCGCCGCCTTCCGCCACGTCATCCCGGCCGGCGAGCCCTACCTGTTCGAAGTCAGGGCCGGACAGACCCTGCGCCTGCTCGACCTGGAGGGCAACCAGGCCGTCGACACCCTGTTCTACAGCGCCCGCAACCCGCGCGAGCGCTACGACCCGCAACGCACCCTGCGCAAGCAGAACGGCGCCTACCTGACCACCGGCACGGTGCTCTGGTCCAACCTGGGCAACCTGTTGCTGACCATCGTCGCCGACACCTGCGGCCGCCACGACACCCTCGGCGGTGCCTGCGCCCAGGAGAGCAACACGGTCCGCTACGCCCTCGACAAGCGCTACATGCACAGCTGCCGCGACAACTTCCTGCGCGCCAGCCTTCGCGACGGCCGCCTGGAGAAGCGCGACATCGGCGCCAACATCAACTTCTTCATGAACGTGCCGGTGACGCCCGAGGGCGGCCTGACCTTCGAGGACGGCATCTCCGCCCCGGGCAAGTACGTCGAACTGGAGGCGCACATGGACGTCATCGTGCTGATCTCCAACTGCCCGCAGCTGAACAACCCCTGCAACGGCTGGAACCCGACCCCGGCCGAGGTGCTGGTATGGGACTGAAAAAAGGTAGCCCGGATGCAAGCCGGAAAGCCGGCGACGCCCCGCCCCGGATTGCATCCGGGCTACGGCGCTGGCTGTTCCTCCTGTGCCAGAGCCGCGCAGGGCAGTGCCTGGAGCACAAGGCTCCACCCCATCCGTGACGGTGCGCCGCCTCTGTGCAAACACCCGTGGGAGCGGACTTGTCCGCGAGCTTTTACCAGGCCAAGTTCGCGGACAAGTCCGCTCCCACGGTGATGGGTTCACCAATGAAATCAGCCGGTTACTTTATATTTGATAGAAGCGAGCCTGCGCTGATCCATCACCCCGGACGACCGGGGTGCAGACCGAATAGCGGCGGGACGGCCCGCCACCCCATGAGGCACACCTCATGTTCGACACACTGCTGATCGCCAACCGCGGCGCCATCGCCTGCCGCATCCTGCGCACCCTGCGCCAGCTCGACGTGAAAGGCGTCGCCGTCTACTCCGAGGCGGATGCCGCCAGCCTGCATATCCAGCAGGCCGACGAGACCCACTCCCTGGGCGAAGGCCCGGCCGCGCAGACCTACCTGATGGTCGACAAGATTCTGGGCATCGCGAAGCGCAGCGGCGCCCGAGCCATCCACCCCGGCTACGGCTTCCTCTCCGAGAACGCCGCCTTCGCCGAAGCCTGCGAGGCCGCCGGCATCGCCTTCGTCGGGCCGACGCCGGAGCAGCTGCGCGTGTTCGGCCTCAAGCACACCGCTCGCGCGCTGGCCAAGCAGCACGGCGTGCCGCTGCTGGAAGGCACCGAGCTGCTGGAAGACCTCGACGCCGCGCTGGCCGCCGGCGAACGGGTCGGCTACCCGGTGATGCTCAAGAGCACCGCCGGCGGCGGTGGCATCGGCATGCGCGTGTGCCGCAGCGCGGAGGAGCTGAGCGACGCCTTCGACGCGGTCAAGCGCCTGGGGCAGAACAACTTCAGCGACAGCGGCGTGTTCATCGAGAAATACATCCAGCGCGCCCGCCACCTGGAAGTGCAGGTGTTCGGCGACGGCCACGGCGAGGTGCTGGCCCTGGGCGTGCGCGACTGCTCGGTGCAGCGGCGCAACCAGAAGGTGCTGGAGGAAACCCCCGCGCCCAACCTGCCGGCCGGCATGGCCGAAGAACTGTGCGCGGCGGCGATCGAGCTGGCCAAGGCGGTCAGCTACCGCAGCGCCGGCACCGTCGAGTTCGTCTACGACAGCGAGGCCGAGCGCTTCTACTTCCTCGAAGTGAACACCCGCCTGCAGGTGGAGCACGGCGTCACCGAACAGGTGTGGGGTGTCGACCTGGTGCGCTGGATGATCGAGCTGGCCGCCGGCGACCTGCCGCCACTGGCCGAACTGGCGAAGACACTGCAACCCAACGGCCACGCCATCCAGGCGCGGCTGTACGCCGAGGACCCGGGCCGCGACTTCCAGCCCAGCCCCGGCCTGCTCACCGCCGTGCAATTCCCGGCGGCCGACGGCAAGGCCCTGCGCATCGATACCTGGGTCGAGGCCGGCTGCGAGATACCGCCCTACTTCGACCCGATGATCGCCAAGCTGATCGCCTGGGCGCCGAGCCGCGCCGAGGCCGCCGCGGCGCTGGACCGGGCGCTGGCCGACTCGCTGCTGTACGGCGTGGAGACCAACCGCGACTACCTGCGGCAGATCATCGAGGACGCGCCCTTCGCCAACGGCTCGCCCTGGACCCGCTGCCTGGAAGGCCTGGTCTACCGGGCCGACACCTTCGAAGTGCTGTCCGCCGGCACCCAGACCACGGTGCAGGACTACCCCGGCCGCCTCGGCTACTGGGCCGTCGGCGTGCCGCCCTCCGGGCCGATGGACGACCGCGCGCTGCGCCTGGGCAACCGTCTGCTCGGCAACGACGAGGGCGCCGCCGGCCTGGAAATCACCATGAGCGGCCCGCTGCTGCGCTTCAACACCGACGCCGTGGTGGCGGTGACCGGCGCGACCATCCCGCTGAGCGTGGATGGCGCCCCACAGCCGATGAACACCGCGCTGCTGGTCGCGGCCGGCAGCACCCTGGCCCTCGGCACCCTCGCCGGCAACGGCGCACGCAGCTACCTGTGCCTGCGCGGCGGCCTGCAGGTGCCGGCATACCTGGGCTCGCGGAGCACCTTCACCCTCGGCCAGTTCGGTGGCCACGGCGGCCGCGCCCTGCGCGCCGGCGACGTGCTGCACATCCCGGCCCTGGCCGACCGCCAGGCCGGCGCGCGCCTGCCCGCCGAGCTGTGCACCGAGCTGCCCGCCGTGCGCCAGCTGCGGGTGATCTACGGCCCCCACGGTGCGCCGGAATACTTCACCCCGGCTTACATCGACACCTTCCTCGCCACCGACTGGGAAGTGCACTTCAACTCCAGCCGCACCGGCGTGCGCCTGATCGGCCCGAAACCGGAGTGGGTACGCGACAGCGGCGGCGAGGCCGGCCTGCACCCGTCGAACATCCACGACAACCCCTACGCCATCGGCGCAGTGGACTTCACCGGCGACATGCCGGTGATCCTCGGCCCGGACGGCCCCAGCCTGGGCGGCTTCGTCTGCCCGGTGACCCTCATCGAGGCCGACCTCTGGCAGCTCGGCCAGCTCAAGGCCGGCGACAAGGTGCGCTTCGTGCCGGTGGACATCGCCACGGCGCGGGAACTGGCGCAGGCGCGTAACGCGGAGACCGCGCTTCTCTCCCATCTCCCCCCGGGAGAGGGGGCGGGGGTGAAGGACCTCTCGGCACGCACCGATCGCCCCTCACCCCAACCCTCTCCCAAAGGGAGAGGGGGCTGGTCCGTGGATGACCTGACCTCCCCCATCGTCCTCGACCTCGGCCGCGACGACACCCGCCTGGTCGCGCGCCTGTCCGGAGACACCCACCTGCTGCTGGAGATCGGCCAGCCGGAGCTGGACCTGGTGCTGCGCTTCCGTGGCCATGCGCTGATGCAGGCGCTGGAGGCCAAACAGCTCGATGGGGTGATCGACCTCACGCCGGGCATCCGCTCGCTGCAGGTCCACTATCAGCCGGAAACCCTGCCGCTGGCGCGCCTGCTGGAAGTCGTCGCCGGCGAGTGGGACGCCGTGTGCGCCGCGCGCGACCTCAAGGTGCCGTCGCGCATCGTCCACCTGCCGCTGTCCTGGGACGACCCGGCCTGCCAGCTGGCCATCGAGAAATACATGACCACGGTGCGCAAGGACGCCCCCTGGTGCCCGAGCAACCTGGAGTTCATCCGCCGCATCAACGACCTGCCGGACCTCGACGAGGTGCACCGCACCGTGTTCGACGCCAGCTACCTGGTGATGGGCCTGGGCGACGTCTACCTCGGCGCGCCGGTGGCCACCCCGCTGGACCCGCGCCACCGCCTGGTGACCACCAAGTACAACCCGGCGCGCACCTGGACCGCCGAGAACTCGGTGGGTATCGGCGGCGCCTACATGTGCGTGTACGGCATGGAAGGCCCCGGCGGCTACCAGTTCGTCGGCCGCACCCTGCAGATGTGGAACCGCTACCGCGAGGTAGAGGCCTTCGACGGCAAGCCCTGGCTGCTGCGCTTCTTCGACCAGATCCGCTTCTACCCGGTATCCGCCGAGGAACTGCTGCGCATCCGCCGCGATTTCCCCCTGGGCCGCTACCCGCTGCGCATCGAGCACAGCGAACTGGCCCTGGCCGACTACCAGCGCTTCCTCGCCGACCAGGCCGAGGGCATCGACGCCTTCCGCATCCGGCAGCGCGCCGCCTTCGACGCCGAGCGCCAGCGCTGGATCGCCTCCGGCCAGGCCCACTTCGAGGTGGACGAAACGGTGGCCGAACTGGGCGAGGACACCCCGCTCGCCGCCGGCCAGCACGGCATCGACAGCCACATCGCCGGCAACCTCTGGCAGGTGCAGGTCGAGGAAGGCGCCACGGTACGGGCCGGCGACGTGCTGGTGATCCTCGAATCGATGAAGATGGAGATTCCCCTCGTCGCGCCGGTCGGCGGCGTGGTGCGCGAAGTGCGCGTGCAGCCCGGTTCGCCGGTGCGCGCCGGACAGCGCGTGGTGGTGCTGGAGGAGGCCTGACTGGCTGGCGGCCACGCCAACGGGTAGAGTGCGGGCAGCGCATCCACAGGGAAGAACCATGCCGCTGACCCGCGACCAGGCCCAGCAACGGGCCGACGACATCCAGGCGTTCCGCCGCGAGGCCCTGCGCCTGCAGGGCGAACAGGCGCTCCCGCTGAGCGACGCCCAGCTCGGCGAGATCGAGCGCCACCACGACGGCCTGCTGGCCCGCTACCGCGCCAGTTTCGACATCGACCACGATCAGCAGACCCGGCGCCTGTCGCTGAGCATGCGCGTGGTCTCGCTGCTCGGCGCCCTGGCCCTGGCCGCCAGCCTGCTGTTCTTCTTCTACCAGTTCTGGGGGCTGATCGGCGAAGCCCTGCAGGTCGGCATCCTGATCGGCTTCTCGCTCGGCAGCCTGCTGCTGACCTTCGTCCTGCTGCGGCGCGACGCCTCCGGCTACTTCGCCAAGCTCGCCGGCGTACTGGCGCTGGCCTGCTTCGTCCTCAACATCCATCTGCTCGGGCAGATCTTCAACATCACCCCTACCGACAACGCCCTGCTCTGCTGGGCCGCCTACGCCCTGCTGCTGGCCTACGCCTGCAACGCGCGCCTGCTGCTGGCCGCCGGCCTCGCCTGCCTGCTGGCCTACAGCGCCACGCGCATGAGCGACTGGTGCGGCTGGTACTGGCTGGACGCGGCCGAGCGGCCGGAGAACTTCCTGGCCGGCGGCCTGCTGGTGTTCCTGCTGCCGGCGCTGGTGTCCCAGGCCCGCTTCAGCGGCTTCGCCGCCACCTACCGGATCGTCGGCCTGCTGGCCATGCTGCTGCCGGTGCTGGCGCTGTCCAACTGGGGACGCGGCAGCTACCTGCCGTTCGACCACGACAGCATCGAGAAGGCCTACCAGCTGGTCGGCTTCGCCGCCTCGGCCTTCTTCATCTGGCTCGGCATCCGCCGCGACTGGTCCGAGGTCAGCCTGCTCGGCCAGCTGTCGTTCCTGCTGTTCCTGTTCATCAAGATGGTCGACTGGTGGTGGGACGTGCTGCCCAAGTACCTGTTCTTCCTCATTCTCGGCCTGACCGCGATCCTCGCCCTGCTGGTGCTCGGACGCCTGCGCCGCGGCCACAAGGGAGGTGCCGCATGAACAAGCGTCTGATGCTGGGCGCGGGGCTGGGCCTGATCCTGCTGAGCAACGCCGTGGCCCTGGCGGGGGTCTGGTACAACCGCCAGGGCGAGCCGGACAGCCGCCTGCTGCTGTCCGAGCGCGAGCTGCACCGCGACTGGGACGGGCCGCGCCAGGAAAACAGCGGCCTCAGCCTGAGCCTGGACTGGCGCATGGTGTCACGCGACGCCCCGGGGCAGGACTACTGCACCAGCACCTACGGCCTGAGCGCAGCCCAGTTGCAGGCGGTCGGCCTGCCCAGCAGCGGCCCCGAGCCGCGCCGCGACACCCGGCGGGCCTGGGCGGTGCTGGAGCTGGACGGCCCCGCCTACCGGCAGTCGCTGCAGCTGGCCGAGCGCCATCTGCAGCAGGCCAGCGACAAGCTGAGCCAACAGCCGGACGACAAGGAGCTGCAAGAGCATGAGCAGGACGCGCGCAAGGCCCTGGAGAACGCGCGCCTGCGGGAAACCCGGCTGTTCCTGGTCGATGTCGGCCTCGATCCCGAGGCGCTGCGCGAGCGCTATCCGGAGCGCGCCCGCCATGCCCTGGTGCACGGTACGGTGCGGGTCTGGCGGCGCTGCTACGATGCCGACAGGATCACCCTGGGCGGCACCTTCTCCGCCAGCAACGAGCGCATCAACGTACCCCATGCCTGGCGCCGGACACTGGCCGAGCGGCTGCCGGAGCACTACGGCAACGCGGACCAGCCCTTCAGCGCGGCAGTCAGCTTCGGCCAGCGCCTGGAGCCCTGGATCGACGAGGTACGGATAGAGGAAAAAGCCACCCGCCGCGATGACGGGAACGGCACTGCACGCTAGCATTACGCCATTCCCTCAAGGCTTTCCCCATGCCGCTCAGCACGTCCCGCAAGGCCCAGTTATCCCTGCTGCTGCTCCTGACGATCCTGCTGCTGGGCGGCTTCCTCGCCACCAGCCTGGCCAGCTACTACAGCTCGCGGGACAGCATCCGGCGCACCATCGTCAACACCGAGCTGCCGCTGACCTCCGACAACATCTACTCGGAGATCCAGAAGGACCTGATCCGCCCGACCCTGATCGCCTCGATGATGTCCCGCGACACCTTCCTGCGCGACTGGGTGCTGGCCGGCGAGCGCGACCCGCAGCCCATGACCCGCTACCTGCGCGAGGTGCAGGGGCACTACGGCACCTTCACCAGCTTCTTCGTCTCCGAGAAGACCCACGTCTACTACCAGGCCAAGGGCGTGCTCAAGAAGATCGACCAGAACGAGCCGCGCGACGCCTGGTACTTCCGCGTGCGCGGCATGGCCGAGCCGTACGAGATCAACGTCGACCCGGACATGGCCAACAGCGACCGGCTCACCTTCTTCATCAACTTCAAGGTGTACGACTACCAGGACAACTTCATCGGCGTGGCCGGCGTCGGCCTGACGGTGGACGCCGTGGTCAAGCTGGTGGACGACTACCAGCAGCGCTACGACCGCAGCATCTACTTCACCGACCGCAACGGCTACCTGATGCTCACCGGCGCCGACGGCGGCCCGATGGGCGCGCACCGCGGCCAGCAGCTCGGCCAGCTGCCCGGCATGGAATCGCTGCTGGCCCAGCTGCCGCAGCCGCGCAGCGGCAACTTCAGCTACCAGCACAAGGGGCGCAGCCACTTCCTCAACGTGCGCTACATCCCCGAACTGGACTGGTACCTGTTCGTCGGCAAGCACGAGGAAGGCGCCCTCGCCGGCATCCGCCACAGCCTCTACCTCAACCTGCTGATCTGCGCCCTGATCAGTGCCGTGGTGCTGTTCCTCGTCTACCTGGCCACCCGGCGCTACCAGCAACGCATCGCCGCCCTGGCCACTACCGACGTGCTCACCGGCCTGCCCAACCGGCGTGGCTTCGACCTGCTGGCCGCCCAGGCGCTGCACGAAGCCATGCGCGAACAGAGCCCGCTGAGCGCCCTGCTGCTGGACCTGGACCACTTCAAGCAGCTCAACGACACCCACGGCCACCTGGCCGGCGACCACGTGCTGCGCGGCTTCGCCAGGAACCTGCAAGGCAACCTGCGGCAGTCCGACATCATCTGCCGCTGGGGCGGCGAGGAATTCATCCTCCTGCTCAAGGACACCGGCGGCAGCACCGCACGGCAGCTGGCCGAGAAGATCCGCCAGCAGGCCGAGGAACAGGTGTTCCCGTTCAACGGCGTCAACCTGCGGGTCACCGCCAGCATCGGCATCACCGAACTGCACGACGACGACAGCCTGGATCGCCTGATCGCCCGCGCCGACCGCGCGCTCTACCGGGCAAAGCAGTCCGGGCGCAACCGGGTGTGCGAAGCCACAGGCAATCTGCAGCCATGAACGCGGAACGCTGCCCGCGCTGCGGCCGGCCCAACCGCTGCGCCCAGGCCGGCGAACAGCAGCCGGTGCAGGACTGCTGGTGCTTCCACGCGCCGCTCGAACACGGCGCTCTCGACGCACTGCCCGCCGAACAGTTCGACCGCACCTGCCTCTGCCCCGATTGCCTGCGCGCCCTTGCCGGGACCGGCGAACCTGGGTAGCGATGCGCCTCGACCGTTTCCTCAGCAACCTGCCCCGCTTCAGCCGCGCCGACGCCCGCCTGCTGCTGGCCGAGGGCCGCCTGTGGGTGGACGGGCAGGTGGTGCGCGACGGTCGCCACGAGGTGCGCGAATTCAGCCGCATCGAACTGGACGGCGAGCTGCTGCAGGCCGGCAAGCCGGCGCGCTACTTCATGCTCAACAAGCCGGCCGGCGTGGTCAGCGCCACCGCACACGCCGAACACCGCACCGTGCTCGACCTGCTGGATGAGCCGGACAGGCACGAACTGCACATCGCCGGGCGCCTGGACCTGACCACCACCGGGCTGCTGGTGATCACCAACGACGGCCTCTGGTCGCGCCACCTCACCCAACCGCGCAGCCGGCTGGGCAAGGTGTACCGCGTGCACACCGAGCAACCGATCACCGAGGAATACGCCGAGGTCTTCGCCCGCGGCCTGTACTTCGCCTACGAAGACCTCACCACCCTGCCCGCCGAACTGGAGATACTCGACAGCCACTGCGCCCTACTGACCCTGCACGAGGGCCGCTACCATCAGGTCAAGCGCATGTTCGGCCACTTCCGCAACCGGGTGATCGGCCTGCACCGGGAGCGCATGGGGCCGCTACGGCTCGACGAGCATCTGGCGCCGGGGCAATACCGCGCCCTGAGCGCTGACGAGATCGCGGCAGTCCGCCACCCCACCGCCGGATGACCGTCCGGCAGGCGCATGGTCCCTCGTCACCCGAGCGACTTGCACCTGCAACACAAGCCTGCTTGAATCAGAGCCGTGGTCCCGATGTGACTCATCGGTTCCAACAACACTCCAAGAGAATCTTTCCGGTCGAGTGCCTCCGGCACCGCCAACGGGCCTGCCCCCGTCGCGCCGCAAGGCCGATTCCCGTCCCGGAAATACCCGCCACTCACAACAATCATCGGCCAGCCCTTCGAGCCGACCAGGCCCCTCCCAGGCGCATGCCACCTGTCCTGAACCCGCGCGCGACCGCGTGCCGCGCGTTCGTATCGCCGTACGTCAGGGGCATGACCATGAAAGCAGAAACCGCTGTGCTGGATATCCAGGGGCAACACCGGGTTTACACGGAGTTCTATCGTGCCGACGGCGCCGAGCAGACCATCATCCTGGTCAACGGCTCGCTGTCGACCACCGCATCCTTCGCGCAGACGGTCCGCTACCTCCACCCGCACTTCAACGTGGTGCTGTTCGACCTGCCCTACGCCGGGCAATCGCGCGAGCACAACCGCCACGACCGCTTCCTCACCCGCGAGGACGAAGCCGACATCCTGCTGGAACTGGTGGAGCATTTCGGCTGCGACACCGTGCTGTCCTTCTCCTGGGGCGGCATCGCCACACTGCAGGCCCTGGCCCGCCGGCCAAGAAGGATCGAGCGCGCAGTGATCAACTCCTTCTCGCCGGTGGTCAACCCGGCCATGCTCGGCTACCTGCGCGCCGGCCTGGCGGTGATGCGCGACTGCGACCGGGAGAGCATCGGCATGGTGCTCAACGGCACCATCGGCAAGCACCTACCATCGCTGTTCAAGCGCTACAACCACCGCCACGTCACTGGCCTGGAGCCTTACGAATACGAGCAGATGAGCTTCCACGTGGAAACAGTGCTGAACAACGGCGGGCGCTCCTGCGTCAGCTTCGCCGGGCAGATCGAGATTCCGCTGCTGTTCGTCAACGGCGAATGGGACGAGTACACCACGCCCGAGGATGCTCGCCTGTTCACCCGGCACGTGCGCCACTGCGAATTCCGCACCATCGACCAGGCCGGCCACTTCCTCGACATGGAACACAAGACCGCCTGGCTGCAGACCCGCGACGCGCTGCTGGCCTTCCTGCTCCCTCCGCTCGCCAGCCGCACGCGCAGCCTGCCGGCAGAAGAAAAGCATGCTGTGGCAATTTAAAAAGGAGTAGGCAGCCCGGATCGGCTTCACCTCGGCAGGCGATTCTGGTACAAAGTCACCCGCCCAGGCGGGCGTCGTATAATGGCATTACCTGAGCTTCCCAAGCTCATGACGAGGGTTCGATTCCCTTCGCCCGCTCCAATATTTATACGTTAAGGCCCTGTTTTTACAGGGCTTTTTCGTTTCTGAGATTGGGGGCTGTCGAAAAAGTGTCGAATCGGCGGAAGCCGGTCAGTGGGACAGCGCCTGGATGACGTGCTCGGGATCGTTGTGGATGGCACGCAACAACGCCTTGGCCGGCCCGGTAGGTTCACGTCGCCCCTGTTCCCAGTTGCGCAGTGTGCCCAGTTGCACATCAATCATCGCCGCGAACTTGGCCTGAGTCAGGCCGGTGGCCTTGCGGATCTCCTTCACCTGCAGAGCATCCACGGCGAACTCCCGCGAAGGATGACGCTCGCCACGCTGGATTTCATCCATCTGCTGGACGCTCTCCAGAAGGTCGTCAAAGAATCTGCCCATGGTGATCACCTCCACCGCTCAATGATTTGCCGGAGCGCCTTGCGCTCATCCGCTGTCAGGTCGTCCTTCTCGTTCTTCGGATAGATCAGCAGCAAGGCAATCTGCGAAGCGGAAAGGATATTGCAGATGATGCATGCTCTTGGTTCCACAAGGAGGGCAGCGTGGAAAAGAGAAACTGTAAGGCAAACATCAATCTATCAAGACCCAACGAGAGAATTAGCGGTTACTCAATATAAAACTCTTTTTCAACTAACACCTCCCCCTCTTGCCTCACCTGAAAAACCCAAGTACCTACCTTAATCTCCCACGGGTAATCAAGGGTATAGGAAAAGTAAAGATCCGTATTCGGGGAGACATCTAACAACTCAGAGTCAAAGCGAACATTTCTTCCCGTCTCAGGATTTGTAACCCCACCATCTGGAAATATAATTACTTCTTCGATCCTGATTGAGGGTGCGAAATCGACCCTGCCAATCTTGTATACAATACCAAACTCAGACCCCAGTTTAGCCGGAACTTTCTGAGTTTCTTCAACTATATTACAACTCGCAACTATGTGCTTCTCCCCAGACACTAATTCTTTATCTTTAATTGTCTGGATCACAACATTTTTTGCTATTCCATACTTGAGCAGTTCAGCGTTATTTTCTGAGCATCCAGCAAGAGCAACAGCCAAAAAAAACACCATGGCATTTTTCATAACATCCATCACTTTAAAATGATATACGAGCAAAGTTCAGCTTTTCGACCTAGGGGACGACGCAAGCGAAAATTTAGCGCATTATTAGGTGCCGTAGGTAAAAATAGCAGTAAGAAAGAAAGTTAATGCAAGGCCAACAACTGCATATGTCGCATACCAATTTTGAGCCCGAACAGAGCCTTTTGCAATAAATTCTCCCTCGACAAATATGCTATACGAGGAGTAGATAGCGGAACATGGCCGTCCTGACTCAACGTATCCGCTTATAATATTGCCCGCCTCTGTGATTTTGAAAGGAACAGTGGTTCTTAGACCTTCAATATGTGTTGGTGACGAATATTTGTCATGACTGTTAATGCGTACAGAGAAGCTTACGCTAAGCCAGAGAAATTTTGGCAAAACATGGCTCTTAATTTCGATTGTATGTCCATTCCAATTATGTACTGTCATAGATACCTAACGTTTGGTTAAGGGGCCGACTTTAGCCGGTCTCAAGCGAACAGTTTGAACCAGTGTGTCGAAAAAGTGTCGAGAAAACAGCGGTCCATAGCGACAGAATGCGGCCTCGCTGTAACCAAGAGGCCAAGAAAGCTGGACTTTGCAGAACAAGGCAATGCACTGAATAGGGTTCGATTCGCTCGCCCTAATATCGATACGTTAAGGCCCTGTGCTTACAGGGATCATTGTATGAGTCAATCCAACAGGGCCGATCACCAAGGCAAGTGGAACGGCACCTCAGGTCTCGCCATGCGGAACCACCGTGCCATACCCAACGATGCGCACGCCCTCGAGAATCTCGAACCGACAGCCTGGCCGCAGAGCAGCGTAGGAAACATCCGGCTCGTAGACGAGCCGGAGCGTAGCCAGCACTGGAATCCCAAAAGGAGATTGGCCCTCAGGGCCGGCGACGAACTCGACCCCGAGCATGGATGGATCGGATGGCACCTTCAGGTGTGGCCGATAACGCTGGTTGTCGAGCAGTGGGCCGAGCTGGCGCCCGCCCTGCTCAGGTGCGAGAAACGTGACCTTTGCTTCGACTGTTGTCATATCGTCCCTAGCGGCCTGACGATGGGCAGGCTCCACGGCTGTTCTGAATACCTGGCTCTTCCACTAGAAGGAAAGATGTGACGGATATGATAAGGAAATCAACCCGAAAGCCAGCCAAGGACCATTGGCCGATGCCGCTCTGGGAGCGACTGCTGATTGCGCTCGTGGTCCTGGCCTTCGCCATCGTGGGGCTTGGGTTCGGTGTGTTCGGCATTCTTGAGGGCGCGGTGAGTTTTCCGAGCCGGCAGGCGAGCGATGTGATCGTTCAGGCCGAATCGCCGGTGATGTTCTGGGCGAGCGTCGGTGTGTGGCTGGTGGTCGGCCTGGGGCTTTTCTCGGTGGCCGTAGCCATTCTGCTGGATGTGGCAAGGCGGCTCTTTCGCTAGGTCGAAGCCTCGCTACGGCAACCGTTCGAAGCTCCATCGGATCGCACGAAACGCCTCGCTGCCTGGGCAAGGCAGAACGCCATCACAAACTGTGATTTGCATCTCATTTTCGCCACCATGGAAATGTCGACAGCGTCACAAAGCTTGGTAGGCTTCCGCGATCCCTCTTCCAGGAGCTTTTCCGATGAAGGAACAGCGGAAATACCTCGCGTTGCGTGCCCATATCGAGAGCCTGCTTCAGGAAGGCGCCAAGATCGTCAGCCGCGATCCCTTCACTCTGCGCATCAGCGGGCATCTGTTCCGCGTGCAGCACGGGATGCTGATCGGCAACTCGACGGCCGCCTGACTCCCGTCAGGAATGCACGCACCAGCTCACCGACTCGGCCGGCATTCCCAGGCAGTCCACGGCGTGGATCAGGCCTGAGTTCAGCGCGTCCTCGGCGTTGATGATCCGGGGGCCCGCCGTCAGGCAGTCGAGCACGTCCAGGGGCGCCCTGGCGCCGCGGGTGCGCTCCTCCACGATGCTGGCGTACAGCTGCAGGTCGTAGTCCAGGCTCATCGCGTATTCCGACATGCGCACGTGGTCGACCGCGCCGTTCAGCGTCCAGTGGAACGGGTGGAAGAGGAACTTGCTGTAGTGGCAGGCCGTGCGCCGCTCCCCCGCCAGGAAGATGATGTTGCCCATGGACTCGACCGTTCCCAGGTTGTGGGTCTTTACCGGCACCGGCAGGGACACCAGGAAGTTGTAGAGCGAGAAGCCGTAGCTGCATTCCCCGCCCATGGTGGCGATCTTGATGATCAGCTCGTCGGCCCCCTGCTGGATGGCCTGGGAGCATTTGTCGATCAACTGGCCGCAGGTGGAGGAGTTGATCGGCGCGGTGAAATGGACCACATGGCTGCGCATGCCTGCTCTCCGTTCGGTTCGGCAAGGAAGGTGGAAGCCGACGCCTCACAGTGACTGAGTGGCGACCCGCCACGCGGTTTCATGTTTCACCGGCGTGGCGGACGAATGGCCTCAGTTGCCCGCGATGCCGGTGATGGTGATGCCGTAGTCGCGCAACAACTGCACCGCCGGCTCGTCGCTGCGCTTGTCCTGACCGTCACCGAACTCGCCCTTTTCCAGGTTCTGCCGGGCCCAGTCGAGCAGGTGCTCAACGGCCTCCTCCATCTCCGGCTTGTGGTCGGCCTGCATGTCCAGCGTGCAGGTGCTGTTGTCCCGGTTGTAGCTGATAGTCCATTGCGCCATGGCGGCCTCCTGCGAACGATGCGGGCCAGAGCCCTGCGTACAGTGTTCGAGTGGCCGGGGAGAACAAGGGTTCAGGCAACGAGCCAGACGGCCATGCAGGCGGTCGGGCCGGGCTTGCGTGCGCGGGCTCCTTGACGCACTCTTGGCTGTATATAAAACCAGTACATTTCCATGCTCGCCCCGCTCGATTCCGCTCTCTACTACCTCAGCAACTTCCGCACCGCGCTGGCCTGGATCGAGCAGCGCTACGCCGATCTGCTGGACGCCGATGAACAGGCCTTTCTGACTCAGTTCCAGGCCCTGCCTGAACCTTCCCAGGCGCTGCTGGTGCGCCTGGTCATGCGCAAGGGCCCGCACTTTCGCGCCGGCAAGCTGGCTTACCCGGAGATCGGCGATATCGCTGTCGCAGCCGGCTCGCTGCTCGAACGGGGCTGGCTGATCGAAGACGCCGAACTGGAGTTGGACGCGCTGTTCGCCCTGCTGCGCAAGGACGAGCTGCTGGCCACCTTCGCCGAAGCCGCCGCCCTGCGCGGCCTGAAGAAGCCGGAGCTGCTGGAAGCGCTGCTCGACCGGCATCCCGAGCCACGCCCCTTCAGTCGCTGGAGTCCGGGGCTGGACCGTCTGTACAGCCTCACCGTCGGCCCGCTGTGCGATCGCCTGCGCCTGCTGTTCTTCGGCAACCTGGCCCAGGACTGGTCCGAGTTCGTGCTCGCCGAACTGGGTATCCATCGCTACGAGAGCGTACCCCTGGACGCCGAGTCGCGCGGCTTCCGCAACCGCCTGGACGTCGACCGCTACCTGCACCTGCAGCACTGCCGCGACCTGTTCGACGCCGGCCTGCGGGTCGCCGAAGTGCTCGCAGCGCTGGGCGACTTCGCCAGCGACAACCCCTACCTGGCCCAACGCCATGCCAAGCTGCTGTTCCGCCTGGGCCAGCAGCTGGAGCGCGAGGGCGAATGGACCGAGGCGGCCGCCCTGTACGCCATCAGCAGCCACGGCGAGGCGCGCCAGCGCCAGGTCCGCGTGCTGGAAAAGCTGGGCGAGTTCCAGGCGGCTCACGACCTCGCCACCCAGGCGCTGGACGCGCCGCGCAACGACGCCGAGGCCCAGGCGCTGGAGCGCGCCCTGCCCCGCCTGCAGCGGCAGCTCGGCCTGCCAAAGCGCCCCCGCAAGGCCAGCAGCGACACCGGCGTGATCGAGCTGGAGCTGCCACAACCGCAGTTCAGCGTGGAGTGGGCGGTGCAACAGCACCTGCACCGAGACGAGGCGCCCGTGTTCTACGTGGAGAACACCCTGGTCTGCAGCCTGTTCGGCCTGCTCTGCTGGGACGCGATCTTCGCCCCGCTGCCCGGCGCCTTCTTCCACCCCTTCCACGCCGGCCCGGAAGATCTCCACGACGCCGACTTCCGCCCCCGGCGCGCCAACCTGTTCGAGCGCTGCCTGGCGCGCCTCGGCGACGGCAGCCACGGCGAGGCGATCCGCGCCACCTACACGGCCAAGCACGGCACGCTGTCGCCCTTCGTGCACTGGGCAGTGCTCACGCCGGAGCTGCTGGAAACCGCCCTGCACTGCCTGCCGCCGGCGCACCTGCGCGCCTGGTTCGAGCGCCTGCTCGGCGACATCCGCGCCAACCGCGCCGGCATGCCCGATCTGATCCAGTTCTGGCCGGCCGAGCGGCGCTACCGGATGATCGAGGTGAAGGGCCCCGGCGACCGCCTGCAGGACAACCAGAAACGCTGGCTGGCCTTCTGCGCCGAGCATGGCATGCCGGTGGATGTCTGCTACGTGCGCTGGAGCCCGTCCGCGTGAGTTACGCCGTGGCCGTGCGCGCGCTCTGCGAATTCACCGCCAAGGAGGGCGACCTCGACCTGCGCTTCACCCCCGCGCCGACCGCCAGCGAGGGCATGGCCGGCCACGCCACGGTGGTCAGCCGACGCGGCCCCGGCTACCTCGCCGAACTACCGCTGGCCGGCGAATACCCGGGGCTGCTGGTCAGCGGCCGCGCCGACGGCTACGACCCCAGGCAGAACCTGCTGGAAGAGATCAAGACCCACCGCGGCGACGTGGCGCGCATCCCGGACAACCACCGGGTGCTGCACTGGGCCCAGGTCAAGGTCTACGGCTGGCTGCTGTGCGACGCCATGGAGCTACCGCACATCGACCTGGCGGTGGTCTACTTCAACGTCCTCTCGCAGAAGGAAACGGTCTTCCGCGAACGCTTCGCCGCGCAAGACCTGCGCGCCTTCTTCGAGCTGCAGTGCTCGCGCTTCGTCGCCTGGGCCGAGCAGGAGAGCGCCCACCGCGTGGCGCGCGACGTCAGCCTGGAGACGCTGCGCTTTCCCTACCCGAGCTTCCGCCACGGCCAGCGCCAGCTCGCCGAAACGGTGTACCGCGCCGCCCGCGACGGCGACTTCCTGCTGGCTCAGGCCACCACCGGCATCGGCAAGACCCTGGCCACCCTGTTCCCGCAGCTCAAGGCCTTTCCCGGCCAGGGGCTGGACCGGCTGTTCTTCCTCACTGCCAAGACCCCGGGCCGACGCCTGGCGCTGGACGCCCTCGCCAGCCTGCGCGCCCAGGAAGCCGACATGCCGCTACGGGTGCTGGAGCACGTGGCCCGCGACAAGGCCTGCGAATACCCGGACCGGGCCTGCCACGGCGAATCCTGCCCGCTGGCGCGGGGCTTCTACGACCGCCTGCCCGCCGCCCGTGCCGCCGCCCTGCAGCGCCGCTGGCTGAACCAGGAGGCGGTGCGCGAGATCGCCCTGGAACACCAGGTCTGCCCCTACTACCTGTCCCAGGAGCTGTGCCGCTGGAGCGACGTGGTGGTGGGCGACTACAACTACTACTTCGACATGAGCGCCCTGCTGCACGGGCTGACCGTGCTCAACGGCTGGAAGGCCACACTGCTGGTGGACGAGGCGCACAACCTGATCGACCGCGCCCGCGGCATGTACAGCGCGGAGCTGGATCAGGCCGAGTTCAACGCCATGCGCAAGGTCGCCCCCACCGGCCTCAAGGGCGTGCTGGAGCGGGTCGGCCGGCACTGGAACCAGTTGCACCGCGACCAGGAAGTGCCGTACCAGATCTACCCGGCCATCGCCGACCTGTTCATCCTCGCCCTGCAGAAGGCGGTGGGCGCCATCACCGACCACCTCACCGACCAGCCGGAAGGCAACCAGGCCGCGTTGCTGCGCTTCTACCTCGACGCCCTGCTGTTCTGCCGCCTGGCCGAGGCGTTCGGCCCGCACTCGCTGTTCGACATCACCCGCCACGACACCCGCGGCGGCCGCAGCCTGTCGACCCTGTGCCTGCGCAACATCGTGCCCGCGCCCTTCCTCGCCGAACGCTTCGCCCATGCCCACAGCGCCACCCTGTTCTCCGCCACCCTGAGCCCCGGCCGCTACCATGCCGACCTGCTCGGCCTGCCGCGCGACTGGCGCTGGCTGGAGGTGCAGTCGCCGTTCGCCGCCGAACAGCTCAGCGTCCGCGCCCTGGCCAACCTGTCCACCCGCTACCAGCACCGGGAGGCCAGCCTGGCGCCCATCGCCACGCTGATGGCCCGGCAGTTCGACGAACTGCCGGGCAACTACCTGGCCTTCTTCAGCAGCTACGCCTACCTGGAGCAGGCGCTGGCGCGCTTTCGCGCCGAGCGCCCGGACATCCCCGTGTGGGAACAGTCGCGCAGCATGAACGAGGCCGAGCGCCAGGCCTTTCTCGACCGCTTCACCGAGGGCTCCCGGGGCATCGGCTTCGCCGTGCTCGGCGGCGCCTTCGGCGAGGGCATCGACCTGCCGGGCAAGCGCCTGATCGGCGCCTTCATCGCCACCCTCGGCCTGCCCCAGGTCAACCCGATCAACGAAGAAGTGAAGGCGCGCATGGAGCAGATGTTCGGCAACGGCTACGACTACGCCTACCTGTTCCCCGGCCTGCAGAAGGTGGTGCAGGCCGCCGGGCGGGTGATCCGCACCACGGAGGACCAGGGCGTGGTCTACCTGCTCGACGACCGCTTCACCCGTGGCGAGGTGCGCCAGCTGCTGCCCGGCTGGTGGCGGGTCGAGCGCAGCCGCTACCAGCCGGAACCGGTCAGGTAGGGTGCGCCGTGCGCACCGCGAATCTCTCGGTACATCCCGGGCGATACACACTTTGCAAAAAGCCGGAACTTGAGGCGCGGCGGAATTTCCTTATTCTCCGCAGCCGTGACGCCGGGCCCCTCTGACGGTCAGCAACCGCCATGTCGGAGTCATAGTTGGTACAACTACGACTTTAAGGAGGGGCTCATGAGCACCCTGCATGCGTTTCTCTTCGCCGACCTGCTCGGCACCGCCACCTGGCTGTGGCTTTCCTTCTTCGCCCTGGTGATCGCCCTGCTGGCCTTCGACCTCGGCGTCCTCCACCGCGACAACCACGAGATCGGCGTCAAGGAGAGCCTGCTGCTGTCCGGCGGCTACATCTCCATGGGCCTGCTGTTCGCCGTCTGGGTGTATTTCCAGAAAGGCGGCGACTCGAGCATGGACTACCTGACCGGTTTCCTGATCGAGAAGTCGCTGTCGATGGACAACGTGTTCGTCATGGCGCTGATCTTCAGCTTCCTCGCCATCCCCCGCCAGTACCAGCACAAGGTGCTGTTCTGGGGCATCCTCGGGGTGATCGTGCTGCGCGCCCTGATGATCGGCCTGGGCGCCGCGCTGATCCACGAGTTCAGCTGGATCCTCTACGTGTTCGGCGTGTTCCTGGTGCTGACCGGCGTGAAGATGCTGTTCTCCAAAGTGGACGACGAGCCGGACCTGGCCAACAACCGCTTCATCCGCTGGATACGCGGCCACCTGCGGGTGACCGAGCGCCTTCACGAGCAGCGCTTCTTCGTGCGCCAGCCGGACGCCAGCGGCCGCGATGTGCTGTGGGTGACGCCACTGTTCCTCGCCCTGATCCTGATCGAGTGCGCCGACCTGGTGTTCGCCGTGGACAGCGTGCCGGCGATCTTCGCCATCACCCAGGACCCGTTCATCGTCTACACCTCGAACATCTTCGCCATCCTCGGCCTGCGCGCCCTGTACTTCGCCCTGGCGGCGATGATCCACCGCTTCGCCTACCTCAAGTACGCCCTGGCCCTGGTGCTGGTATTCATCGGCGGCAAGATCTTCCTGGTCAACGTCATCGGCAAGGTGCCGGCTGCCCTGTCCCTGGGCGTGACCCTCGGCCTGCTGGCCGGCGGTGTGCTGCTGTCGCTGTGGAAGACCCGCAACCAGCCGTCCCACGCACTCGAACCCGACTCGGAGAACCGCCCCGGCGGGGCATGATCAGGCACCGAAGGCGGCCTCCAGCAGCCGTGGCAGGACCTCGCCGGCGGCGCCCTGCAGGCTGTGCTCGCGGGGCCCGCCGACCGCCACGGGCTGCGGGTTGATGTGCACCACGGTGGCGCCGCCGCGCGACGCGATCTGCGGCACTTGGGCCGCGGGGTAGACCAAGCCCGAGGTGCCGATCGACAGCAGCAGGTCGCACTCGGCCGCAGCTGCGAAGGCTTGTTCCAATGCCGCCTCCGGCAGCGCCTCGCCGAACCAGACCACGCCGGGCCGAACCCGCCCGCCGCAATGCTCGCAGCATGGCGGCGGCAGGCGCCGGCCCTCCTCCGGCTCATCCAGCTCCATGGCCAGCCCGGCATGCGGCTGGCCACAGTCGAAGCAGCGCGGCGCATGCAGGCTGCCATGCAGGTGGATCACGTCCCTGCTGCCGGCACGCTCGTGCAGGTCGTCGACGTTCTGCGTCACCAGGGTCAGGCGCGGCACCCTGGCCGCCAGTTCGGCGATGGCCCGGTGGGCGGCATTGGGCACCGCTCGCAGCACTCGCTGGCGGCGCCACTCGTACCAGCCCCAGACCAGATCCGGGTCGGCCCCGAAGGCTTCGGGCGTGGCCAGCCGCGCCGGATCGAAACGCGCCCACAGCCCGGTCAGGGCGTCACGAAAGGTCGGGATACCGCTCTCGGCGGACACGCCCGCGCCGGTGAACACCAGCAAATGGCGGGACTGACGCAGGGCTTCGAAGAGGGAGGGAGTCATGGCGCGCTCGCGGGATCGGGGCGGGCCTTCATTCTCACCGAGCATGGCGGCGGTCGCCACTCATCCGCGGGGAGGAACGTCCTGGCCGGCGGCCAGTCGCAAGTCCATCCCCAAGGAGAACCATCATGCACAACGTCCACGGTTACGAACGCACCCTCTCCATCGGCCTGGGGCTGGCCGGCCTCGCCTATGGCCTGCACCGCGCTGACGTCTGCGGTTTCGGCCTGGCCGCGCTGGGGGGCCTCGGTCTGCTGCGCGGCCTCACCGGCCATTGCGCGGTGAAGGGCTACCTGCACGATCCGCAGCAGGAGCTGCACTACCTCAAGGCCGAGATGCTGCGCCTGCGCGAGGCCATCGCACGGCTCGGCCCGCAGAACCCGGAGGAAGAACCGCCGCTGGGCGCCGACACCATGGTCCACGGGTTCGACCGCTCGCTGCTGAACCCACGCCAGAGAGAAATCAACCGAGCACCTGACTGAGCACCGCACGCAGCTTGCCCGGCTTGAGCGGTTTGTTCAGCAGGGGGATCGCCTTGCGCTGGGCCGCGCTCTGGCATTGTTCGCTGCGGTCGGCGGTGATCATCACCACCGGCAGCTGGGGATCGAAGCGTGCGCGCAGCGCCTCGACCACCTCGCAGCCGATCACGCCATTGTCCAGGTGGTAGTCGATCAGCAGCACGTCGGGCGCCTTGCCGTCGAGCACCGCCAGCGCCTGGTTCAGGTCGCGGGCGGTGAGCACTTCGCAGCCCCATTGGCCGAGCAGCGCGGCCATGCTGTCGAGGATGCTCTGCTCGTTGTCGACCACCAGCAGGCGGTGGCCCGGCAGCGGATCGCCGAGCTGCACCTGGGGCGCCTTCGCCACCGCGCGGCGCGGCATCGGCGCCAGCGGCAGTTCGAAGGCGAAGCAGGAGCCCCGGCCCAGCCGCGAGCGCACCTGCACCGGGCTGTCCAACAGCTGGGCGATGCGCTCGACGATGGCCAGTCCCAGGCCGACGCCGCGCCCCGGTTCGAGCTGGCTGAACTCCTGGAAGATCGCCTCCAGCTGCTCCTCGGGAATGCCCCGACCGCTGTCCCACACCTCGATGCGCACGCGCTCGCCGCGCCGGCGCGCGGCCAGCAGCACGCCGCCCTGGCCGGTGTAGCGGCAGGCGTTGCTGAGCAGGTTGCGCAGGATGCGGCTGGCCAGGTGCAGGTCGGTGCGCACCGCCAGTTTCGGCAGGCGCGTGCGCAACCGCAGGCCCGCGGCCTCGGCCACCGGCTGGAACTCCGATGCCAGCGGCGCGAAGAGGTCCGCCAGGTCGTGGTCGGCCGGATCGGCCCGCACCGCGGCCTGGTCCAGGCGGGAGATGTCGAGCAGGTCGCCAAGCAGTTCCTCGGCGCCGTCCAGCGCCTGCTGGGTGCGCTCCACCAGTTGCCGCTCGGCGCTCGGCAGCGCGCGCTCGGCCAGGGTGGCGATCAGCAGTCGCGCGGCGTTCAGCGGCTGCAGCAAGTCGTGGCTGGCGGCGGCGAGGAAGCGGTCCTTGGAGTGGTTGGCCTCCTGGGCCGCGTCGCGCGCCTCGCGCAGCTCCTCGGTGCGCGCGGCGACCCGCAGCTCCAGTTCGTCGTTAAGCTGCTGCAGGCGCAGCTGGGCCAGCTTGCGCTCGGTGATGTCGGCGACGAAGCCCTCGAACACGCCGGGTTCGTCCGGCTTGAGCAGCAGGTTCATGATCACCGTGATGCGGCTGCCGTCGCGCCGGCGCAGCTCGGTCTCGTAGCCGTACAGGCCACCGCGCGCCTGCAGGGCGTCGCGGATCGACAACAGTTCCTCGGCGCCGCCGACGAACAGTTCGCGCGCCAGGTCCGACAGCGACCACAGCACCTCGCGCGGTTCGGCGTAGCCGAGCATCCGCGCCAGCGCCGGGTTGGCCGCCATCAGGCCCTGGGTCAGGCTGGCGCGGAACACGCCGTGCACCGCGTTCTCGAACAACCACTTGTAGCGGTTGCGCTCGGCCTCCAGCTCCTCAAGGCGCGCCATCAGCTCGGGATAGTGGCTCTTGCGCTGCGACTGGCTGCCCAGGCCGAGCAACCCGGCGAGGGCCTTCTGCGGGTCCTCAGAGGGCCTCGCCATAGACGACCTCGACATCGCGCTGGCTGGACTGGCGCGGGTTGGTGAGGATGCACGGGTCGTGCATCGCGTGGCGCGAGAGGAACGGGATGTCGCTGCTGCCGACGCCGTGGCGCGCCAGGGTCTCGTGGAACCCCACCGCACTCTTGAAGGCGATCAGGTGTTCCACCAGCCGCGCGCGGATCTGCGGATGGGTCAGGCCGCGGCAGTCCAACCCGAGGGTCTCGGCGATCACCTTGAAGCGCTCCGGCGTGGCGTCGTAGTTGAAGGCCACCACGTGCTCCACCAATGCGGCGTTGCACAGCCCGTGGGGCAGGTCGAGGAAGCCACCGAGGCTGTGGCTCATGGCGTGCACCGCGCCGAGGATGGCGTTGGAAAAGGCCAGGCCGGCCTGCATGCTGCCGAGCATGATCTTCTCGCGCAGGGCGATGTCGGCGGGGTTGGCGATCATGTCCACCAGGTTGCCGCCGATCAGGCGCATGGCCTCCAGCGCGTGGCTGTCGGTGAGCGGGCCGTGACCGGTGGAAACGAACGCCTCGATGGCGTGCACCAGGGCGTCGATGCCGGTACAGGCGGAGAGGAAGGGGTCCATGCTCAGGGTGGTTTCCGGGTCAATCAGCGACACGTCCGGCACCACCGCCTTGCTGACGATGGAGAACTTCATCCGCTCGGTCTGGTTGGAGATGATCACGAACTGCGAGACGTCCGCCGAGGTGCCGGCGGTGGTCGGGATCAGGATCAGCGGCGGGCTCGGCACGCGCACCGTGTCCACCCCCTCGAACTCGAGGATGTGGCGGCCGTGGGCGGCGACGATGCCGATAGCCTTGGCGCAGTCCATCGGGCTGCCACCACCGACCGCGACGATCACGTTGCAGCCCTCGCTGCGGTAGCGCTCGGCGCCGGCCATCACCTCTTCCATGCGCGGGTTCGGCGACACCTCGGTGTACAGGCTCCAGGCCAGGCCCTGGGCCTGCAGGCTGGCCTCCACGTCGGCCACCCAGCCAGCGGCCACGACGCCGGGGTCGGAGACCAGCAGCACCTTGCTGGCGCCGAAGTTGGCGGCGACGTTGCCGACGTTGTGCCGGCAGCCGGCGCCGAAGATGATTTCGGGCGAGACGAACTTGCGCAGCGGGCTCAGTACCTGGCTCATGCCACAGCCTTTTTCTTGTTCTGGTGATGTGTCCGCAGCAGCCTACTGCAATCGTCGGGCTTTGCAATCGGACCTTCTGCCTACAGCGGCCCGGCGCCATGGTCGAGCCCGGGTAGGGTGCGCCGTGCGCACCGTTCTCCGAGACAATCGGTGCGCGCGGCGCACCCTACGCCGGGGCCATGCAGCCGATGTCGATCAACCCGGGGCCTCCAGCAGGTCGCGATAGAACCGGTACTCCGCCTCCAGCGCCTCGGCCTGGTGTTCGGCGCGGCGGAAGCCGTGGCCCTCGTCCGGGAACAGGCGGTACTCCACGGCGACGCCGTTGCCGCGCAGCGCGGCCACCATCGCCTCGGTCTGCTGCGGCACCACCACGGCGTCGCGGCCGCCCTGGAAGAAGATCACCGGCACGCGGATGCGCCCCGCCTGGTGCAGTGGCGTGCGTTGTCGGTAGCGCTCCGGGTGCCGCTGCGGATCGCCGAGCAGCCAGTCCAGGTAGTCCGCCTCGAACTTGTGGGTGAGCCGGCGCAGCACCAGCGGGTCGCTGACGCCGTACAGACTGGCGCCCCCGGCGTAGCCGCCCTCGGCCAGGGCCAGCAGCGCGCTGTAGCCGCCGGCGCTGGCGCCGCGCACGAAGACCTTGTTGCGGTCGATGCGCCCGGCGCCGGCCAGGTGCTCGACGCCGGCGCGGATGTCCTCCAGTTCGATGCGCCCCCACTCCCCGCACAGACGCTGCCGATAGGCGCGGCCGAAGCCGGCGCTGCCCCGGTAGTTGAGGTCGAGCACGGCGAAGCCGCGCAGGGTCCAGAACGGGATGCGCGGGTCGAACACCGGGTAGCAGGCCGAGGTCGGCCCGCCATGGAGGAACACCACCAGGGGCGTCGGCCCGGCCGCCCGCGCCGGGTAGAAGTAGCCGTGGGCGGTTTCCCCACCGCTGGCAAAGGCGATGGCCTCGGGGCGCGGCAAGTGCTCGTCGTCCAGTGGCCGCTCGCCGCCGGCCAGCACCTGCACGCCACCGTCGCGCCGGTCGATGGCCAGCACCGCTGGCAGGCGGTCCGGCGCGGAAGCCACGCAGTAGAAGTGTCCCTGGTCCGCCGCCAGCGCGCGGAAGCGGCTGAATTCGCCGGCCAGGCGCCGCTCCCGGCCGTCGCCGGAGCACTCCAGCAGCTCGCCGCCCCGCGCAGCGAGCCGGCTCGCCAGCAGGGCGCCGCCCGTCAGCGGCAGGTAGCTACGCCCGCCCAGCTGCCAGGGCGCCGGCGCGTGATCGAACGGGGCGTCGAGCCGCGCGACCAGCCCGTCGCCCGCCTCGGCCAGCGGCTGCCACCAGCCGTGGCGATCGCTCAGGCAATGCAGGCGGCCGTCGGCGTCGAAGCGCGGTTGCTGCAGCGATTCCTCGCCGGCCAGCACCCGGGTGCGGCTCCAGTCGCCCTGGGGCGAGCGATGCCGCTGGCACAGGCGGGTGGCGGTCCAGGGCTGGCGCGGGCGGTCCCACTCGATCCAGACCAGGCGCTCGCCGGCCTCGTCCACCGTGGGCGCGGCGTAGAAGTCGGCGCCCTGCACCAGCACCTGGCGGCTGCCGTCCAGGCCGAGACGGACGATGCGGTGCGCCACCTCGCCCGGCTCATGGCTCTCCTCCACCGCCAGCAGCGCCTGCCAGGCCGGGACGAAGGCCAGGTCGCCGTAGCGGCAGGTGAAGCAGGTGCTCAGCGCACGGGGTGCGCCGCCGGCCAGGTCGAGGTGGTAGACCTGCTGGTCGGCCTCGTTGACGAAGGCCACGCCCCGCTCGGTGGCGCAGCTGGCGCCGCCGCCGTATTCGTAGACCTTGCTGCGCACCGAGTAGCCGGGTGGCGTCAGCTCGCGGCACCAGTCGCCGAGGAGGAACTGCAGCGAGCAGCGTCCGTTGGTCGGGTCGAATTCGACCCACAGCACGCCGCCGTGGGCCGCGTGCAGCTCGGCGAAGTCGCGGCTGGCGGCGGCCGCCTGGGCGGCGGACCAGGCTGGCTCTGCGGTGCGCGCGGCGCACCCTACGGTGTCCGAGG
>NZ_JAOEEE010000030.1:0-67591 GCF_029837675.1 Pseudomonas sp. GD04015
TCATAGTCTTGCCCCTACCGCCGCCCCGTTCGTAGCTCCGCCAGCGGCTGTGCCATTAATATGCGCGAAACGCATAAGGGAGCGACGCTGTGAACCCATTCGGACGTGCGAGCCTGCTGGCGCTGTTGGCGGGCGGCCTGGCCTGGTCTTTCTGGAGCAGCGCCGGCTGGCTGCAGCTGTGCGCCGGCTTGGCCCTGTTCTTGTTCGGCATGCAGTGTCTGGAGGAGGGCCTGCGCCAGTTGGCGGGCGGCAAGCTGGAGCAGTTGCTCGGCCGTAGCACGGCCACGTCGGGCAAGGCCATGCTGTTCGGCGTCGGCGGCACCATGCTGCTGCAATCGAGCACCCTGGTGTCGCTGCTGACCATCGCCTTCATCAGCACCGGTCTGATCCAGCTGGCCGGCGGCATCGCCATCCTGTTCGGCGCCAACCTCGGCGCCACCAGCGGCATCTGGCTGCTGGCGCTGGCCGGGCAGGACCTCAGCCTCAGCCCGCTGGCCCTGCCGCTGCTGGTGTTCGGCGTGCTGGCCGGCTTCAACGGGGCGAAGAGCAAGGCGGCCGGGCGTATCGTGCTGGGCATCGCCTTCATCTTCCTCGGCATCGACCAGATCAAGGACGGCTTCTCCAGCTTCGGCGGCGACATGGACCTGGCCATCTACCGGGCGGAGGGACTGTCCGGGCAGCTGCTGTTCACCCTGATCGGCCTGGTGGCGACCGTGGTGCTGCAGTCCAGCCATGCCACGCTGATGCTGACCCTGGCGGCGCTGGCCAGCGGCCAGCTGGAACTGGGCCAGAGCCTGGCCATCGCCATCGGCTCGAACGTCGGCAGCAGCGTCAGCACCGCGATCGTCGGCTCCCTCGGCGGCAACCGCAGCGGCCAGCGCCTGGCGCTGGCCCATGTGCTGTTCAACGTGGTTACCGCGCTGCTCGCCTTCCTCCTGCTCACCCCGCTCACCTGGCTGGTGCAGTGGCTCACCGGGCTGGTCGGGCTGGGCAACAACAGCCTGATCCAGCTGGCCCTGTTCCACAGCCTGTTCAACGCCTTCGGCGTGCTGCTGTTCTGGCCCTGGCAGGGGCTGCTCGCCCGGCTGCTGCTGCGCTGGCTGCCGGAGAAGGCCGAGCCGCAGGTGCTGATCACCGAGCTGGCCACCCCAGGCCCGCAGGAATTCCCGCGCACCCGCGCGCGCTACCTCAACGACCAGGCGCTGGACTCGGTGGACGCCGCCGCCAGCGCGGTGATGCGCGAGCTGCGTCACCTCAGCCGGCTCAGCCTGGAGGTGATCTGCCATGCCCTGTACCTGCCGGTGGACCAGTTGGCCCGGGTGCGCGGCGACGAGGCGCTGCTGCGCGCCGCGCCCGACTCCCACGCGCTGGAGGCCGAGGCCCTGTACCAGCGGCACATCAAGGGCGTGTACGGCGACCTGCTGAGCTTCATGGGGCGCCTGGAGCTGCCGCTGGACGAGGCGCACCGGCAGTTCTGGATGGCCGGCCAGCTCGCCGCGCTGCAGCTGGTGGACGCGGTCAAGGACGCCAAGCACCTGCAGAAGAACCTGGGCCTGTACCTGCGCCAGGAACCGTCCACCGTGCGCTCGGCGTACGTCGAGCTGCGCGGCCACCTGCTGGCGCTGCTGCACGAACTCTACGAGCTGTCCCGCCTGGATGTCAGCGACGAGGCCTGGAGCGCGCGCCTGCGCATGCTGGACGACGAGGCGGCGGAGTTCGACCGGGTCTATCGCGAGCGGCTGTTCGCCCTGGTCCGCCAGGGCCAGCTGGATGGCCTGCAGACCAGTTCGCTGATGAACGACCTGGGCTACGTCGGGCGCATCTTCCAGAGCCTGCGCAACGTCCTGCTGCTGGCCGAGGAGCAGGGGCCGCTGCACGGCCTGCGCCAGGTCGAGCCGGAGAGCGGCCCGCTGATCGTCCTCGAATAGCTCAGTCCGCCTGCTTCAGCAGCGCGGCGCGGCCCACACCCCGTGGGTCGCTGGCCGCTTCCACCTGGCCGCTGCGCTTGTGCCACAGCAGCACCTGCTGGTTGCCGAAGCCGCGCTCGACCCGCTTGAGGCGATGGCCACGCATCTCCAGGCCGCTCAACTGGCCGGGGCCGAAGGCGTCCGGCTCGTACTCGATCACGTCCGGCAGGTACTGGTGGTGATAGCGCGGGGTGGCCGTCCACTGTTGCACCGGCTTGCCGTCCAGGTAGTCGAGCACCGCCAGCAGCACCATGCTGGGGATGCGGCTGCCGCCCGGCGTGCCGAACGAGGCCAGTTCCTGCTCGCTCTCGATGAAGGTCGGGCTCATGCTCGACAGCGGCCGCTTGCCCGGGGCGACGGCGTTGGCGTGGCTGCCGGCCAGGCCGTAGACGTTGCTGCCCTTCGGGTCGGCGGCGAAGTCGTCCATCTCGTTGTTCAGCACCACGCCGGTGCCGGGCGCGGTGAAGGCGGCGCCGAACGGCAGGTTGATCGACAGGGTGGCGGCCACCGCGTTGCCCTCGCCGTCGAGCACGGTGAAGTGGGTGGTGTGGTCGCCCTCGCGCCAGGCCGGCGCCGGCGGCAGGCTGGCGCTGGGCGTGGCGTGCTGCAGGGCGATGCCCTTGGCCAGGCCACGCAGGTAGTCGGGGGCGAGCAGCTGCGGCAGCGGGTTGCGCACGTGGTCAGGGTCGCCCAGCAGGCCGCGGTCGCGGTAGGCGCGGCGCAGGGTCTCGACCACGTAGTGGCTGCGCTGCACGGCGCCGGCCTTCTGCCAGGGCAGCTGCTGCAGCATCAGCAGGCTCTGGGCCAGGGCCACGCCGCCGGCCGAGGGCGGCGGTGCGCCGATCAGCTCGCGGCCGCCGTCCAGGGTGATGCGCAGCGGCTGGCGCTCGATCACCCGATAGTCGCGCAGGTCGCGGGCGCTCCACACGCCGCCGCCGGCCGTCACGCCCTCCAGCAGCAGGCGCGCCGTCTCGCCCTGGTAGAAGCCGGCGTGCCCGTCCTTGGCCAGGCGCTCAAGGGTGCGCGCCAGGGGCGGTTGGCGCAGCAGGCCATGCAGCGGCGGCACGCGGTTCTGGTCGAGGAAGATGGCGGCGCTGGTCGGGTCCTGCTGCAGGGCCTGCAGGCGCCATTCGGCGCGTTCGCGGTAGATGCGGTCGATGCCGACGCCGTCGCGGGCCAGGCGAATGGCGGGCGTCAGCGAGTCGTTCAGCGGCAGCGTGCCGTAGTGCCGGGCCAGGTGGTCCAGCGCCGCCGGCAGGCCGGGAATGGCGGCGGCTAGCGGGCCGTTCAGCGACAGCTCGCGCTGCACCGTGCCATTGCGTCGGTACAGATCGGGGCCGGCCGCCGCCGGGGCGCGCTCGCGGGCGTCGATGAAGCGATAGGTCGGTGGCTCTCCAGCCTGGCGCAGCAGGAAGAAACCACCACCGCCGAGACCCGAGCCATAGGGCTCGGCCACCGCCAGGGCGGCGGCGATGGCGATTGCGGCATCGAAGGCGTTGCCGCCGTGGGCCAGGGTTTCCAGGCCGGCCACCGTGGCGGCGGGGTGGGCGCTGGCGACGGCGGCCTGCTCGGGGCGCGGCGCGGCCTGGGCGGCGAGGGCGCCGCTCAGCAGCAGGCAGGCGAGAAGGGGTTTGAACGGCATGGGATCGATCCGGGCTTGGCAGGCTTGAAGCCTAGCGGAGATCGACCCGCGATGGGGCGTGGGAGTGTTTCAGGCCTTGCCGGTGATGCGCTTGTACTTGTCCATCAACTGCTCCTTGCTCTCGACGTTGGCGTCGTCGAGGGGGATGCAGTCCACCGGGCAGACCTGCTGGCACTGCGGCTCGTCGTAGTGGCCCACGCATTCGGTGCACAGGTTGGGGTCGATCACGTAGATCTCTTCCCCCTGGGAGATGGCGGCGTTCGGGCACTCGGGTTCGCAGACGTCGCAGTTGATGCAGTCGTCGGTGATCTTCAGGGACATCGGGGCAACTCCTGCCAGGCCCGGCGGGCATGGCACTTTCAGGCATTCAGTGGGCGAATTGTGCCGGATCGGCCGGCTTCGCGCCATGCGCGGGCGACGGAGCCGCCCGCTCGCAGCCCGGGGATTACCGTTTGAAGCGCTCGGCCAGGGCGTCGGCCACCGCCGGGTGGACGAACTTGCTGATGTCGCCGCCCAGCGCGGCGATCTCGCGCACCAGGGTGGAGGAGATGAAGGAATACTTCTCCGACGGGGTGAGGAACATGCTCTCCACGTCCGGCGCCAGCTGACGGTTCATGTTGGCCAGCTGGAACTCGTACTCGAAGTCCGACACCGCCCGCAGGCCACGGAGGAAGACGTTGGCCTGCTGCTCCTTGACGAAGTGCGCCAGCAGGGTGGAGAAACCCACCACCTCGACGTTGGGCAGGTGCTTGGTGACTTCCCTGGCCAGTTCGACCCGTTGCTCAAGCGGGAACAGCGGGTTCTTCTTCGGGCTGGCGGCTACCGCGATGATCACCGTGTCGAACAGGCGCGAGGCACGCTCGATAAGGTCGCCGTGGCCCTTGGTGATGGGGTCGAAGGTGCCCGGGTACAACACTCGATTCATCGCATCGTCCTGTTCGGAAGGCGGGAAGAGTCGCGGATGGTAGCGCAGCGCTTCGCTCGGGGCCAAGCATGGCGCGCAGTGGCAGGGTGATCGGGGGATGGGGCTGTGTGGGCGAGGCGGTAGATTCCGTCATTCCCGCACAGGCGGGAATCCAGGCGCAGGCCGGGATGGCGCGTCGCTGGGTTCCCGCCTTCGCGGGGACGACGGGTGTGTGGGGGGCGTACAGTTGCAGTTCCACCCACGTGCTTTGATGGCGCAGGGAGGGCAATGGGGTGAAGTTCTGGACGGACAAGACCGGAAACTCCGTCATTCCCGCGAAAGCGGGAATCCAGGTGCAGGCCGGGATAGCGCGTCTCTGGGTCCCCGCCTTCGCGGGGACGACGGAGTGTGTGGGGGCGTGCAGCTGCAGTTCCACCCACGTGCCTTGATGGCGGCAGGGAGGGCAATGGGGTGAAGTTCTGGACGGACAAAGCCGGAAACTCCGTTATTCCCGCACAGGCGGGAATCCAGGCGCAGGCCGGGATAGCGCGTCTCTGGGTCCCCGCCTTCGCGGGGACGACGGGGGTGTAGGGGGCGTGCAGCTGCAGTTCCAGCCACGTGCCTCGATGGTGCAGGGAGGGCAAGCGGGTGGAACCCTGGATGGACAAGGTAGAAAACTCCGTCATTCCCGCGCAGGCGGGAATCCAGGTGGGGGGGATGGCGCGTCTCTGGGTCCCCGCCTTCGCGGGGACGACGGGGGACGCAGCACCGCTCTACCGATCATCCCGCACTCAGGCCTTCAGGCGTTCGGCCAGCAGGGTAGAGAGCTTGGCGGTGAGGCCGTAGATCGACAGCTGCGGGTTGGCGCCGATGCTGGTGGGGAACAGCGAGCCGTCGTGGATCGACAGGTTCTCCAGCTGGTGGTGGCGCCCCAGGCTGTCGGTGACCGCCTGCCGCGGGTCCTCGCCCATGGCGCAGCCGCCCATCACGTGGGCGCTGCCCAGGCGGGTCTGGTAAAGGCGCAGGTCGAGGCGGTCGATCAGCGCTCGGGCCTCGGCCAGGGTCTTCGCGTAGTCGGCCTGGGCGTGCACCGGCAGCACCGCCTTGGCGCCGGCGGCGAACTGGATCTCGGCCATGCTGTGGAAGGCCCTGCGGATGCCGTCCCAGGTGTAGTCGGTCATGCGGTAGTCGAGCACCGGGGTGCCGTCGCCGCGCAGCTCCACGGTGCCCTCGGCGCTGTCCGGGTGGAAGCCGTCGCGCATCAGCGCCAGCATCACGTTGGTGTGCGGCAGCTGCTCCATGCGCAGGGCGTTGTCGACGCCGAAGCGGCCGAGCAGGGTGGCCGCCAGGGCCGGGTGCAGCGGTGGCACTTCCAGCTTGTAGGACATCTGCCCGGTGGTGCCGTCGTTCCACTGGAAGTGGTCGGAATAGACCGACTGCGGCGCGCCGTAGAAGGGAGCGATCATCTGCTCGAACTGTGCCGCGGAGAAGTTCACCACGTGCAGGAAGGTGCGCTTGCCGGCCCGCGCGTGCGGGTCCGGCGCCTGGGAGCGCAGCAGCAGCGCCGGCGAGTTGATGCCGCCGCCGGCCAGCACGTAGTGGCGCGCCTTGACCATGATGCGCCGGCCGTTGGGCGCCACCGCGCGTTCGTCCATGCCCAGGCACTCCAGGCCGGTGACGTGCTCGCCGTCGTGCAGCAGGCGCTCGGCGCGGGCCAGGTAGAGCAGGGCGCCGCCCTGGTCGAGGGCGGCGGGAATGGTGGTGACCAGCATCGACTGCTTGGCGTTGACCGGGCAGCCCATGCCGCAGTAGCCCAGGTTCCAGCAGCCGCGCACGTTGCGCGGGATGATGTGCCAGGCGTAGCCGAGCTTCTCGCAGCCGGCGCTGATCACCGCGTTGTTCGGGTTCGGCGGGATGGCCCAGGGCGCCACGCCCAGGCGCTGTTCCATCTTCTCGAACCAGGGCGCCATCTCGGCGGCACCGTGGCCCTGCACACTGTGGGCCTCGGCCCAGTGGGCCAGGGTCGGCTCCGGGGTGCGGAAGCTGGAGGTCCAGTTGACCAGGGTGGTGCCGCCCACGGCGCGGCCCTGCATGATGGTGATGGCGCCGTCCTTGCTCATCCGGCCGATGCCTTCCTGGTACAGCTGCGGGTAGGCGTCGGCCTCCTGCATCTTGAAGTCGCTGCTGGTCTTCAGCGGGCCTTCCTCGATCAGCAGCACCTTGAACCCGGCGGCGCTGAGGATTTCCGCCGTGGTGCCGCCGCCGGCGCCGCTGCCGATGATGGCGACGTCGGCCTCCAGCAGCAGGTCCTTGTCCAGGCGCGAGCCGTCGTAGGTGGTCCAGCCGCGGGCGATGCCTTCGCGGAAGCTATCGGGTACAGGCATTTCAGGCTCTCTTTCTTGTTCTTGTCGTTGTGCTCGGAGTCGAGGCCGAGCGAGCTAGAGTCAGGCTAGGCGCAAGTGCACGAGGACGGGGAGTTTACGAGTTGTAAATGACCTGTCCGAGCGCACTTGCAACGACGCCTGGCCGACGCGCAGCCGGCCGTCAGAACCTCGGCGGGCCGGGGTAGCCACAGTGGGCCCACGACTGCGGCCGCGCATACCAGGCCATCAGCACCAGCTGCAGCAGCGAGGTGTGGCCCATGCGCAGCAGGTCCAGCGAGCTGTGTTCCCAGCGGTCGAGGAAGCGGCGCACGTCCTCCGCGCTGGCGTTTTCCCAGCTGCCCCAGATGCCGGTCAGCGGGCCGCGGGTGACGGCCATGGCCAGCACGTCCAGCAACTGCTGGGTGAGCTTGAGCAGTTCGGGCGAGAGGTAGCCCAGGTTGCGGTCGATGCCCTGCACGGTGGCGTCCACCGCCGCCTGCATGGCGCCCGGTTCGACCGCGCCCTCCAGCATCACCGGGACGATGGCGCGCAGGCTGGGCAGGTCGCTGGCGCGCAGCACCGAGAAGCCGGCGGCCGCGCCATCGCTGGAGCAGCCGCTGAGGGTGGCGGTGACCCCCGCGGTGGCGAGGAAGGCGCCGCCGAGCAGGCCGACCTTGAGCAGGCCGCGGCGCGACAGCGGCGGCGCGGCGGTGGAGAGATCGGTCATGGCGGGCCTCAGCGGATGAACAGCTTGTGGATCAGCTTCTGGATCGCGGTGCCGTACGGCGGGTAGATGAAGCGCGCGGCGTTGAAGCGCTGCTTGATCAGCACGCCCTTGGCCTTGCTGAAGGTCAGGAAACCCTCGTGGCCGTGGTAGTGGCCCATGCCGGACGGGCCGATACCGCCGAACGGCATGTCGTCCTGAGGCACGTGCAGCAGGGTGTCGTTGATGCAGGCGCCGCCGGAGTGGGTCTCGTGCAGCACGCGCTGCTGCTCGCCCTTGTCGTAGCCGAAGTAGTACAGCGCCAGCGGGCGCGGGCGGTCGTTTATATAGGCGAAGGCATCTTCCAGGCGCTTGTACGGCACCACGGGCAGCAGCGGGCCGAAGATTTCCTCCTGCATCAGCTTCATCTCGTCGGAGACGTTGAGCACCAGGCTGTGGGCCAGGCGGCGGCCCTGGTCGCCGGGGAACAGCGGCACCAGCTGCGCGCCCTTGGCCTCGGCGTCAGTGATGTAGCCCTTGAGGCGCGACAGCTGGCGCTCGTTGATGATGGCGGTGTAGTCCGGGTTGTTTTCCAGCTTCGGATAGAAGCGCTGCACGGTGGCGCGGTAGGCGGCGACGAAGCCCTCGACGCGCTCCTCCGGCACCAGCACGTAGTCCGGTGCCACGCAGGTCTGCCCGGCGTTCATGGTCTTGCCGAAGGCGATGCGCTCGGCGGCGTCTTCCAGCGGAACGTCGGCGGAGACGATGGCCGGCGACTTGCCGCCCAGCTCCAGGGTGACCGGCACCAGGTTCTCGGCGGCGGCGCGCATCACGTGCTTGCCGATGCTGGTGGCGCCAGTGAACAGCAGGTGATCGAGGGGCAGGCGCGAGAACGCCTGGCCGACCTCGGCCTCGCCCAGCACCACGGCCACGTGGTCCTCGGGGAAGATGCGCGCGAGCAGGTCCTTGACCAGCTGCGAGGTGGCCGGGGTCGACTCGCTCATCTTGATCATCACCCGGTTGCCGGCGCCCAGGGCGCCGATCAGCGGGCCGAAGGCCAGGTACAGCGGGTAGTTCCACGGCACGATCACGCCGACCACGCCGAGCGGCTGGTACACCACCCGCGCCGAGGCCGGCTGGAAGGCCGCGCCGACGCTGCGCCGCGACGGCTTCATCCACTTGCCCAGGCGCTTGCTGGTGTAGTCGATGCCGTGCAGGCTGGGCATGATCTCGGCCAGCAGGGTTTCGTTGGCGGCGCGGTTGCTGAAATCGCGGGACACCGCCTCGACCAGCGCCTGCTGCTCGCTCAGGATCAGCTCGCGCAGGGCCTTGAGCCAGGCGCGGCGCTGCTCGGCCGACGGCATCGGGTTGGCGCGGTAGGCGGCGCGCTGGGCGGCCAGCAGCGGCTCCAGGGCGTCTATCTGTTGTTGGTTTTGTTGGAGATAGGCAACGTCGGCGACCATGGCGGAGCGTCCTCTCGAAGGAACGGCGGATTGGTGAAGTCGATTTTTAGAGTAATTGCTCTAAACTGTCAATCACGGACCGCGCCGGTCGTCAGATCGGCCGCTTCCCTGTACTTTTGTCCCTTTTCTCGCGCCGAGCCGAACCATGGCCCCGAAGAACAAGACCCGCGACCGCATCGTCGAAGCCAGCCTGGAGCTGTTCAACGCCCAGGGCGAGCGCAGTGTCACCACCAACCACATCGCCGCGCACCTGGGCATCTCGCCGGGCAACCTGTACTACCACTTCCGCAACAAGCAGGCGATCATCGCCGAGCTGTTCGCCGAATACGAAAGCCGGGTCGACACCTTCCTGCGCCTGCCCGAGGGCCGCGCGCTGACAGTGGAGGACAAGACCTTCTACCTGGAGGCGCTGCTGGCGGCCATGTGGCACTACCGCTTCCTGCACCGCGACCTGGAGCACCTGCTGGAAAGCGACCTGGAGCTGGCCGAGCGCTACCGCGCCTTCGCCCACCGCTGCCTGCGGGCGGCCTCGGACATCTACCAGGGCTTCGTCGCCGCCGACATCCTGGCCATGGACGAGCAGCAGATCGAGGCGCTGACCCTCAACAGCTGGATCATCCTGACCTCCTGGGTGCGCTTCCTGTGCACCATCCGCAGCAACCCCGGCGACCTCAGCGAAGAGCTGATGCGTCGCGGCATCTACCAGATCCTGGCGCTGGAGAGCGGCCACGTCACCGAGTCGGCGCGCGACGCCGTGCAGGCGCTGCTGGCGCGCCTGCACGTGCCGATGGCGGCGGTACTGTCGGGATGAAGCGCTAGGCGGCTAGTGCCGCCGTCTTTCTTCCAGACGCTTGCGCAGCCGCGCCTGGTGCTGCTCCAGGCGCGCCTTGGCGACCGGGTCATGCACCCGCTCGATGAGCGCCGACAGCGCTTCCAGGGTGCGTCGGGAAAGATCGCGTATACGCGCGTTCCTCTCACTCGTTTCCTTGTCCATGTGCGTCTTCCTCCTGTGCCGCCGAGCCCGGAACTTGGTTCGGCGAAAGCCTTCAGTAAAACTGAACCAACTATTTAATAGAAGATTAAATTGAAAGTTAAGTTCGTCGTGAAAGCGAATTTAGTTTTGCTTCCATGAACGAGAAAGCCGAATTCGCCGAACGCCTGCGCAATGCCATGACCGCTGCGGGCTATCCCGCGCGCCCCGCCGTGCTGGAACGCGAGTTCAACTCCCGCTACTGGGGCCGTTCGGTCACCTTCCAGGCGGTGTCGCGCTGGCTGCGCGGACAATCCATTCCCTCTCAGGAAAAGCTGCTGGTGCTGGCCGAATGGCTGCGGATCGAGCCGCAGGCCCTGCGCTACGGCGACAAGGCGGTCCGCCACATCCGCGAACAGCGGGCGCGCTGGGAAGACGCCGGTCTGTATCAGGAGCGCGCCACCTTCGAGGCCTACCTGTCGCTGCCACCGGCGCAGCGCAAGATCGTCCGCGAAGTGATCATGGCCTTTGCTCAGGCCGTGCGCAGCGAGAAGCCCAAGGACGACTAGACCTTCGCGCCCGCCAGCCAGGCGGGGATGCGCTTTTCCAGATAGAACTGCGGCCGGCGGGGCGTACCGCCGATGAAACCGACGTGGCCGCCGTGGGCGTGCAGTTCCAGGCGGGTGCTGCGGGACAGTTCGTGGGCGCGCGGCACGCTGTGGGGGAAGATGAAGGGGTCGTCGCCGGCCTGGATCAGCAGGGTGCGGGTGCGGATGTCCCCCAGGTAGTAGCCGCTGGAGGCGCGCCGGTAGTAGTCGGCGGCGTCGGCGTAGCCGTGCAGCGGCGCGGTGAAGCGGCCGTCGAAGTCCCAGAAGGTGCGCATGCCGTCCAGCGTGCCCAGTTCGCGCAGCGCCGCCAGCCGCTCGTGGTGGCCCTCGTCGGTGAAGCGCTGCTGCTTGTCGCGCACGTAGGCCACCAGGGCGCGCATGAAGTGCGCCTGGTAGACCTTGGAGAAGCCGCGATCGATGCGCTCGGCGCAGTGGTCCAGGCGGAACGGCACGGACACTGCCACCGCCGCCTGCAGGCCGGAGTCCGCGCCGGTCTCGCCCAGGTACTTGAGCAGCACGTTGCCGCCCAGCGAGTAGCCCACCGCGTGCAGCGGCGCCAGCGGCCGCCGGGCCTGCAGGTGGCGGACCACGCTGAGCACATCTTCGCTGACCCCGGAGTGGTAGCCGCGTGGCAGCAGGTTGGGCTCGCCGGAGCAGCCACGCCAGTTCAGCGCCACGCTGGCCCAGCCCTGGGCCGCCAATTGCTGCTGCAGGCCGAGCACGTAGTGCGAGCTGGAGGAGCCGGTCAGCCCGTGCAGCACCAGCACCAGCGGCGCGTCGGCCTCGTGCGGGCCGTGCCAGTCGAGGTCGAGGAAGTCGCCATCCTCCAGCCACAGCCGCTCGCGCTGCCGGTCGAGGCGCGGCGGCGTGCGGCACAGCGAGCCCCAGAGGGTCTGCAGGTGCGGGCTCGGCAGCCACCAGGCGGGTTGGAAGGTGTCGTTCATGGACGGGCGGTTCGGGTGCAAAGCATCAGGCTAGAGCGCGACGGCGCAAAGCGGAAGCACCATTGGCCGGCTGAATGACAGTCGTGGGGCGTGTCCACACGCTGTTGTGGGAGCGGCCTTGGCCGCGAATGCTGAGTAAAAGCTTCGCGGCCAAGGCCGCTCCCACAGTCGTCCCGGTAGGGCGGGTGGAACCCGCGAAAAGGGGGTGCCGCACACACGCGGGTTTACCCGCCCTGCGTGCGTTCCCACAGCGAGTAGTACACCTGGCCGGCCTTCTTCTCGCGGTGCAGGCGCCAGTTGCCGGGCAGGCCGAGGGCGGATGGAGCGGTCTCGCTCTCGCAGTAGACCCAGGCGCGCGGCGCCAGCCAGCCGCGCTCTTCGAGCAGGGCGCAGGCCGGGGCCAGCAGGTTCTGGTGGAAGGGCGGGTCGAGGAACACCAGGTCGAACGGCGTCGCCGGCTGGCTCTCCAGGTGGCGCAGCGCATCGACCTGCTGCACCTGCCCGGTTGTGCAGTCCAGGGTGGCCAGGTGTCCGCGCAGGGCCGCCACCGACTGCGGGTTGAGGTCCAGGCCGAGGGCGCTGGCGGCGCCCCGGGACAGGGACTCCAGCAGCATCGCCCCGCTGCCGGCGAAGCAGTCGAGCACGCGGGCGCCCTCGATGTGCGGCGCCAGCCAGTTGAACAGCGTCTCGCGCACCCGGTCCGGGGTCGGTCGCAGGCCCGGTCCGTCGGGAAAGGCGAAGCGCCGCGAGCGCCACTGGCCGGCGATGATGCGCAGCTGGCCGCCGCCGTGGGCGGGTTTGCCGGAGGGCTTGCGCATCAGTGCTCCGGCGGGCCGGCCGGCCGTTCGGCGGGCTTGTCGGTGGGCGGTGGCAGCGGCTTCTGCTCGACCGTCGGGCCGGCGCTGACGATGACCAGCTTGTCCACGGCCAGGTGCCTGGCCATGGCGGCTTTCACCTGTTCCACGGTCAGCCCCTGCACTTCGCTCATGAAGTCGTCCAGGTAGGTCAGCGGCAGGTCGTAGAAGCCCATGGCGCCGAGCTGGCCGACGATGTCGGCGTTGCTCGCGGTGGTCAGCGGGAAGCTGCCGACCATCTCGCGCTTGGCGTCGTCCAGTTCCTTCTGGGTCGGGCCGTTGGCCAGGTAGTCGGCGAGGATGTCCTGCACCAGCTTGAGGGTGCCTTCGCTCTGGTCGGCGCGGGTCTGCAGGTTGATCATGAACGGGCCGCGGGCCTGCATGGCGCTGAAGCCGGAGTAGATGCCGTAGGTCAGGCCGCGCTTCTCGCGCACTTCCTCCATCAGCCGGGTGCCGAAGCCGCCGCCGCCGAGAATCTGGTTGCCCAGGGTCAGCGCGGCGTGGTCCGGGTCGCGGCGGTCGACGCCGAGCTGGGCCAGCATCAGGTGGGTCTGGTTGGACGGGAACTCGATGTGGCTGGGGCCGGCCTTGGGCTCCTCGGGCTGGGCGATGCGCGGCAGCGCCGGGCCCTGGGGCAGGGCGGCGGAGACCTGCGCGGCGATGGCCTCGGCTTCGGCGCGGGAGAGGTCGCCGACCAGGGCGATCACCACGTTGCCGGCGGCGTAGGCCTTGTGGTGGAAGGCCTGCAGCTGCGCCACCGAAATGGCGGGGATGGATTGCTCGCTGCCCTCGCTCGGGTGGGCGTACGGGTGGTTGCCGTAGAGCCGCTCGAACAGTTGCAGGCCGGCCAGCTTGCCGGGGTTCTGCTTCTGGTACTCGAAACCGGCCAGCAGCTGGTTCTTGATCCGCGCCAGGGCGTCGGCCGGGAAGGTCGGCTGGCCGATCACCTGCTCGAACAGGGCCAGGGCCGGCTCGCGCTGCCCGGCGGCGCTGAGGCTGCGCAGGCTGGCGATGGCCATGTCGCGGTAGGCGCCGTTGCCGAACTCGGCGCCCAGGCTCTCGAAGCCCTCGGCGATGGCGGTGACGTCCTTGCCGGGCACGCCCTCGTTGAGCATGGCGTTGGTCAGGGTGGCCAGGCCGGGCACGCCGTCGTCCTGGCTGCTGCCGGCGGCGAAGGTCAGGCGCAGGTCGAACATCGGCAGCTGGCGCGCCTCGACGAACAGCACCCGGGCGCCTTCGGCGGTCTGCCAGCGCTGGATGTCCAGGGTGCGCTTGCTCGGCGCCTTGCCTTCGAGCAGGGCCAGCGATTCCAGCGGCGCCGGCGTGGCGGGCGCGGCGGCCAGGGTGGGCGCCTGGACCGGGCGGCTGGCGATGTACACCAGCAGGCCGGCCAGCAGGATCAGGACGAGGCCGAGCAGGCCGTAGCGGATGCCGTTGCGCTCGCTCATGGCTGGGCTCCTTCTGCGGCGTTCTCGGGCAGGATGTGGGCGACCGACAGGCGCGACGGGGTGAAGTAGGTGCGCGCGGCCTTCTGGATGTCGGCGGGGGTGACGGCCTCGAGGGCGGCCAGGTCCTGGTCCATCAGTTGCCAGGACAGGCCGACGGTTTCCAGCGAGCCGATGGTGCTGGCCTGGCTGGTGATCGAGTCACGCTCGTAGACCAGCCCGACGATCACCTGGGCACGCACACGGGCCAGTTCCTCGGCGCTGGGCGGGGTCTGCTTGAGCGCGTCGAGCTGGGCCCACAGGCCCGCCTCGACCTGCGCCAGGGTCTTGCCCTTCTGCACGTTGGGCGTGGCGGAGAGCAGGAACAGGCTGTCGCCGCGCTTGAACGCGTCGTAGCTGGCCGAGGCGCCGGACACCAGTTCCTCGCCGCGCTCCAGGCGGGCCGGCAGGCGCGCGCTGTAGCCGCCGTCGAGCAGCGCGCCGATCAGGCGCAGGGCGTGAATCTCGCGGGCGTCGGCGCTGGTCGCCAGGCCGGGCACGTTGAAGCCCATCAGCAGGCTCGGCAGCTGGGTCTTCACATAGAGGGTGATGCGCCGCTCGCCGGGCTCGGCCAGTTCGCGGGGAGTCTTCGCCGGCGGCACGTCGCGGCGCGGGATGGCGCCGAAGTATTTCTCGGCCAGGCCGCGCACCTCGTCCTTGGTGACATCGCCGACCACCACCAGGGTGGCGTTGTTCGGCGCGTACCAGGCCTGGTACCAGTGGCGCAGTTCCTCGACCGTCATGCGGTCGAGGTCGGCCATCCAGCCGATGGTCGGGGTGTGGTAGCCGCTGGCCGGGTAGGCCATGGCCTTGAAGCGTTCGTAGGCGAGCGAGGTGGGCTTGTCGTCGGTGCGCAGGCGGCGCTCCTCCTTGATCACCTCGATCTCGCGGGCGAACTCGTCGGCCGGCAGCTTGAGGCTGGCCAGGCGGTCCGCCTCCAGCTCGAAGGCCACGGCCAGGCGGTCGCGCGACAGCACTTGGTAATAGGCGGTGTAGTCGTCGCTGGTGAAGGCGTTCTCCTCGGCACCGAGGTCGCGAAGGATGCGCGAGGCCTCGCCGGGGCCGAGCTTGCGGCTGCCCTTGAACATCATGTGTTCGAGGGCGTGGGACAGGCCGGTCTGGCCGGGCGTCTCGTAGCTGGAGCCGACCTTGTACCAGAGCTGGGAGACCACCACGGGCGCGCGGTGGTCCTCGCGGACGATGACCTTGAGGCCGTTGTCCAGCTGGAATTCGTGGGTCGGTTGCGGTTCCGCGGCGATGGCCGCAAGAGGGGCGATGAGAGTGGCGAGGAGAGTGGCGAGGAGCAGGCCGGCGCAGCGGCGGGCGAGTCTTGTCATAGGGAATCTGGACCTGTCGGACAGCCCGGGCGGTCGTACCGCCGGCGGGCGAAGAGGTGCTAGGATACCGCATCCTTTTCCGGGGCGGCGCGGCGATCCGTGCGGCTCCCCTGAGATCAAGCGACCCATGTTTGGTTCCCAAGACGACAAGCCATCGCCGGAGCAGCCCGGCGAGAAGAAATCCCTGTTCGGCTGGCTGCGCAAGAAACCGCAGGACGCCCAGGAAACACCCCCGCCAGCGCAGCCCGAGCCCGTGGCTGAGCCGGCCCCGGTAGCCGAGGCCCAGCAGCCTGCACCCGAGGCCCCCGCGAGCCCGGCGCCACTGGCCGAGCCGCCTGCCGCGCCTGCGCCGGCCGAGGCGCCCATCGAGATTCCCGCCGCTGTCGAGCCTGCCGCCGCCGTCGAGCCGCCTGCACCCGCGCCCGAAGCCGTCGCCGAGCCGGCCCCGGTCGTGGTGCAGCCGCCGGTCGAGCACCTGCCGGTGGTCGAGGCGGTGCCGGCGGCCGAGGAGCCGCGTCCGGCCTTCTCCCGCTTCCGCATCAACGCCGGCAGCGAAGTCACCCACCCGGTGCACGAGCAGCCCGCGCCGGTCGAGGTCCCGCCGGAGCCGCAGCCGGTGGCCGAGGTTGTCCCGGTGCAGGTCGAGCAGAGCAAGCCCGGTGACAACCAGGGCGGCTGGTTCGCCCGCCTCAAGCAGAGCCTGTCGAAGACCAGCGCCAGCCTGGGCGAGGGCATGGCCAGCCTGTTCCTCGGCAAGAAGGCCATCGACGACGACCTGCTCGAAGAACTGGAAACCCGCCTGCTGATGGCCGACGTCGGCGTTGAGGCTACCGGCGCCATCATCGGCAGCCTGACCAAGCGCGTGGCGCGCAAGGAGCTGGCCGACAGCGGCGCGCTGTACAAGGCCCTGCAGGAAGAGCTGGGCGCTCTGCTCAAGCCGGTCGAGCAGCCGCTGGCGATCACCGCCGAGAAACAGCCCTACGTGATCCTGGTGGTCGGCGTGAACGGCGTCGGCAAGACCACCACCATCGGCAAGCTGGCCAAGAAGCTGCAGGGCGAGGGCAAGAAGGTCATGCTCGCCGCCGGCGATACCTTCCGCGCCGCCGCCGTCGAGCAGCTGCAGGTGTGGGGCGAGCGCAACAATATCGCGGTGATCGCCCAGCACACCGGCGCCGATTCCGCGTCGGTGATCTTCGATGCGGTGCAGGCCGCCAAGGCCCGGGGCGCAGACGTGCTGATCGCCGACACCGCCGGCCGTCTGCACACCAAGGACAACCTGATGGAGGAACTGAAGAAGGTCCGTCGGGTCATTGGCAAGCTGGACGAGACCGCGCCCCACGAGGTGCTGCTGGTGCTGGACGCCGGCACCGGGCAGAACGCGATCAACCAGACCAAGCAGTTCAACCAGGCCGTGGCCCTCACCGGGCTGGCCCTGACCAAGCTGGACGGCACCGCCAAGGGCGGGGTGATCTTCGCCCTGGCCAAGCAGTTCGGCCTGCCGATCCGCTACATCGGCGTCGGCGAAGGCATCGACGATCTGCGCACCTTCGTCGCCGACGATTTCGTCCAGGCACTGTTTGCCGAGAAGGAGCGGGGATGATTCGATTCGAGCAGGTCGGCAAGCGGTATCCCAATGGCCATGTCGGGTTGCACGAACTGAGTTTCCGCGTGCGCCGGGGCGAGTTCCTCTTCGTCACCGGCCATTCCGGCGCCGGCAAGTCCACCCTGCTGCGCCTGCTGCTGGCGATGGAGCGGCCGACCACCGGCAAGCTGCTGCTGGCGGGCCAGGACCTGTCGCAGATCACCACCGCGCAGATTCCCTTCCTGCGCCGGCAGATCGGCGTGGTGTTCCAGAACCACCAGCTGCTGTTCGATCGCAGCGTGTTCGACAACGTCGCCCTGCCGCTGCAGATCCTCGGCCTGTCCAAGCCGGACATCGCCAAGCGGGTCGGCGCGGCGCTGGAGCGCGTGTCCCTGTCGGACAAGGCCGAGCAGTTCCCGGCCGATCTGTCCACCGGCCAGCAGCAGCGCGTCGGCATCGCCCGCGCCGTGGTCCACCGCCCGGCCCTGCTGCTGGCGGACGAACCCACCGGCAACCTTGACCCGCGCCTGGCCGCCGAGATCATGGGCGTGTTCGAGGACATCAACCGCCTCGGCACCACGGTGCTGATCGCCAGCCACGACCTGGCCCTGATCGCACGCATGCGCCACCGCATGCTCACCCTGCAACGCGGCCGACTGATCGGCGACGGGGAGGCCGGCTGATGAGCGACAACCAGCGCAACATCAAGGCCGCCGAGCGGGTCGGCTCGGTGCAGTCCAAGGCCGACAAGCCGATCAAGCAGGGGCCGGACTTCTCCACCCTGTTCGCCGCCTGGGTCGAGAGTCACCGCGCCAGCCTGGTGGACAGTCTCGGCCGGCTGGTGCGCCAGCCGATCGGCAGCTTCTTCACCTGCCTGGTGATGGCCGTGGCGCTGTCCCTGCCCATGGGCCTGGCCCTGCTGCTGGACAACGTCGAGCGGCTCGGCGGCTCCTGGCAGAAGGCCGCGCAGATTTCCCTCTACCTCAAGCAGGAGGCCGGCGACGACGCCGGCCTGCAGCTGCGCGACGAGATCGCCGCCATGCCTAACGTGGCCGAGGCCGAGTTCATCGGCAGCGAGGCCGGCCTGGCCGCCTTCGAGGAGCAGTCCGGCCTCGGCCAGGCGCTGCGCGAGCTGCCGGAAAACCCGCTGCCCGCCGTGGTGGTGGTAACCCCGGAAGAGATCGACAAGGTGGCCCTGGACGCGCTGCGCCAGCGCCTGGCCGAACTGCCCGGCGTCGACCAGGCCCAGCTCGACCTGCAGTGGGTCGAACGCCTGACCGCCATCCTCGGCCTGGGCGACCGCTTCGTCTTCGGCCTGACCCTGCTGCTGGTGATGGCCCTGCTGCTGGTGATCGGCAACACCATTCGCCTGCACATCGAGAACCGCCGCAGCGAGATCGAAGTGATCAAGCTGGTCGGTGGCACCGATGGCTACGTGCGCCGTCCCTTCCTTTATATGGGCGCGTTCTACGGCCTGGGCGCCGGCCTGCTCGCCTGGGGCCTGCTCGCCTTCGGCCTGGACTGGCTGAACGACGCTGTGGTGCGCCTGGCCGGGCTCTACGGCAGCGATTTCGCCCTGGGTGGCGTGCCGGCGGCCGATGGTCTGTCGCTGCTTCTAGGGGCGGTTCTGCTCGGCTATATTGGCGCCTGGCTGGCCGTGGCGCGGCACCTGAGCGAGCTTGCGCCACGGTAACAGTTTCGTTTTCCTATCGATCCAGGGCTATCTGTATGGGAACTTTCCCGCGGGTTGCCCGTCAGAGGATCGACGGTGCTAGACTGCGCCGATCCCGTAATACCGGAGGTTTTTGATGACCAATTCCCTGCAACCTGTCCATGCCCTAGTCCCAGGCGCCAACCTGGAGGCCTACGTGCATGCGGTGAACAGCATCCCGCTGCTCTCCGTCGAGCAGGAGCGCGAGCTGGCCGAGAGTCTCTACTACCAGCAGGACCTGGAAGCCGCGCGCCAGATGGTGCTGGCCCACCTGCGCTTCGTCGTCCATATCGCCCGCAGCTACGCCGGCTACGGCCTGGCCCAGGCCGACCTGATCCAGGAAGGCAACGTCGGCCTGATGAAGGCCGTCAAGCGCTTCAACCCGGAGATGGGCGTGCGCCTGGTGTCCTTCGCCGTGCACTGGATCAAGGCGGAAATCCACGAATTCATCCTGCGCAACTGGCGCATCGTCAAGGTCGCCACCACCAAGGCCCAGCGCAAGCTGTTCTTCAACCTGCGCAGCCAGAAGAAGCGCCTGGCCTGGCTGAGCAACGACGAAGTGCATGCCGTGGCCGAGAGCCTGGGCGTGGAGCCGCGCGAAGTGCGCGAGATGGAGAGCCGCCTGTCCGGCCAGGACATGGCCTTCGACCCGGCGGCCGACGCCGATGACGACAGCGCCTACCAGTCCCCGGCCCACTACCTGGAAGACCATCGCTACGACCCGGCCCTGCAGCTTGAGGACGCCGACTGGAGCGACAGCTCCAGCGCCAGCCTGCACGAGGCGCTGGAAGGCCTGGACGAGCGCAGCCGCGACATCCTCAACCAGCGCTGGCTGGCCGAGGAGAAGGCGACCCTGCACGACCTGGCCGCCAAGTACAACGTCTCCGCCGAGCGCATCCGCCAGCTGGAGAAGAACGCCATGAATAAGCTGAAAGGCTCTATCCAGGCGTAGAAGCTGCACACAAGCTGCTGCGCGTCGGCCAGCCGGCGTTAAAAATGGCCTCGGGATGCTCATTTACTACAGTAAACTCCGCTCCCTCGGCCATTTTTGCCTTGTCTGGCTCTAGCTCGCGAGCTTGTGAGCAGCTTCCAATGAGCCCGAAAAGCCGCACCCAGGTGCGGCTTTTTTCTGCCCGGAGATCGCCTTGACCCGTCGTCCGCCCGCCCTGTTGTTCACCGTCGTGGCCCTGGCCAGCTGCCTGCTCGGCTACTGGCTGCTGACGCCGCGCGAAGAGAAGGCCGCGCCGCTGCCCTGGCTGGGTGCCTGGCAGGTCGAGGTGCTGCAGCCGCTGGCCGAGGATCGCCTGAACCTGGGCCAACTCGCGGCGCGCCTGCCGGAGGCCGAGCTGTGGCTGCAGCCGAGCCTGGATGGCCCGCGCCTGCTGCTGCGCGACGAGCCGGCGCTGGGCGAGGGCAACTGGCTGCTGGAAGCCGAGCTGGCGCTCAGCCAGGCCCAGCGCGACAGCCTGGCCCAGGCCAGCGGCACCAAGCCCGGCGACCCGGAACAGCCGCAGTCGGAAGCCATGCGCGAGCAGCTGGCCGAACGCCCCATCGAGGCGCTCAACCTGCGTCCGCGGCAGGCCACTGCCGTCTCCGCGGAGAACCTGAGTGCCAGCCTGGGCGCGCCGCGCCTGCGCCTGCAACTGCCGGAAGGCGAGGCCTGGGTCTATCCGCAGCTGGGCCTGACCGCTCACCTCGAGAATGACCGCCTGCAGCTGCTGCGCGTGGTGCCCCGGCGCCTGCTCAGCCACTGATCAGGGCTTCGGCAGCCACTCCGGCCACCACTGCGGCATTGCCATCGGCTTTTGCGCCAGCTGGTTGAGGTAGTGGCTGCCGCCCAGCTGCTGGCTCTGCCGGCGAATCCAGTTGGCCCGGCGTTGCACGTGGGTGTTGGGCCGGCTGGCGCTCCAGCCGCGCGGGTTGGGCAGCACGGCGGCCAGCAGGCTGGCCTGCTGGGCCGACAGGTAGGGCGCGCCAATCTTGAAGTGGTGGCGCGCGGCGGCCTCGGCGCCGAACACCCCGTCGCTCCATTCCACGCTGTTGAGGTAGACCTCGAGGATGCGCTGCTTCGGCCAGAGCAGTTCGATCAGCCCGGTGAACCAGGCTTCCAGCGCCTTGCGCGGCCAGCTGCGGCCAGACCAGAGGAACAGGTTCTTGGCCACCTGCTGGCTGATGGTGCTGGCGCCGCGCAGGTTGCCGCCGCCCGCGTTGTGCGCCATGGCCTGGCGGATGGCGGCGACGTCGAAGCCCCAGTGCTCGGCGAACTTCTGGTCCTCGGCGGCGATCACCGCGATTTTCAGGTCGTCCGGCAGCTCCCGCCACGGCCGCCAGCTGCGCTGCAGGTCGATCGGCTGGCCGTCGAGCCACGACTGGACCTTGCGTTCGGCCATCAGCGCCGTGCCGGGTGGGTCGATCCAGCGCAGCGCCAGCACCACCAGCAGCGAACCGGCGACGAACCACAGCAGCAGTTTGGTCAGGCGGCGAAACAGGTTGCGCAGCATGGCTTGGCCCGATCAGGGAGAGCGGGCCATTATAGCGGCCGCATCGAGTCTGTCCGGGAGTGGGATCATGTTACGAGTCTTTCTGGCGCTGGCGGCCCTGGCCGGTTTTTCCGGCGTGGCGCTGGGCGCCTTCGCCGCCCATGGCCTCAAGGGCCGGCTGAGCGTGGAGTACCTGGCGGTGTTCCAGACCGGCGTGCAGTACCAGCTGGTCCACGCCCTGGCCCTGTTCGGCGTGGCGCTGCTCGCCGAGCGCCTCCCCGGGCGCCTGGTGACGGCCGCCGGCAGCCTGTTCGTCGCCGGCATCCTGTTGTTTTCCGGCAGCCTCTACCTGCTGACGCTCAGCGGCCTGGGCAAGCTCGGCATGATCACCCCGCTGGGCGGCGTGTGCTTCCTCGCCGGCTGGCTGTGCCTGGGGCTGGCGGCGCTGCGCTCCGGGCGGGCCTGACGGAACGGCGCAGCCCGGCGGACTTATGGGCGAGGTAGCAGGAAAACCCGTCATTCTCGCGCAGGCGGGAATCCATAGGGCTGCCTCGCTGGGTCCCCGCCTGCGCGGGGATGACGGGGCAGAGCGGTTGCTGGCCCGGTTGCCCGGGTATCGGACGCACATGCCTTGGTCAGTGCCGCCGATAGAGCTAGAATGCCGACCCTTTCATGATCTGACCGCCCAGCCATGCACATCCAGTTGAACGGCCAACCCTTCGAGCTGCCCGCCGGCGCCACCGTCGCCGACCTGCTCGTGCGCCTGGACGCAACCGGCAAGCGCGTGGCGGTCGAGCTCAACCTGGACATCGTGCCGCGCAGCCAGCACGGCACGACCGTCCTGCACGACGGCGACCAGCTGGAAGTCGTCCACGCCATCGGCGGCGGCTAGTCGCCCGAGGAACTGCCATGAGCGCCATCATCGACAAGCCTTTCACCTTGGCCGGCCGCACCTACGGGTCGCGCCTGCTGGTGGGCACCGGCAAGTACAAGGACCTCGAGGAAACCCGCCTGGCCATCGAGGCCAGCGGTGCCGAGATCGTCACCGTCGCCGTGCGCCGGACCAACATCGGGCAGAACCCGGGCGAGCCGAACCTGCTGGATGTGATCTCGCCGGACAAGTACACCATCCTGCCCAACACCGCCGGCTGCTTCAACGCTGAGGAAGCGGTGCGCACCTGCCGCCTGGCTCGCGAACTGCTCGACGGCCGCGCGCTGGTCAAGCTGGAAGTGCTGGCCGACCAGAAGACCCTGTTCCCCAACGTGATCGAGACCATCAAGGCGGCCGAAGTGCTGGTCAAGGAAGGCTTCGACGTGATGGTGTACACCAGCGACGACCCGATCATCGCCCGCCAGCTGGCCGAGATGGGCTGCATCGCGGTGATGCCGCTGGCCGGCCTGATCGGCACCGGGCTGGGCATCTGCAACCCGTACAACCTGCGCATCATCCTCGAAGAGGCGACCGTGCCGGTGCTGGTCGACGCTGGCGTGGGCACCGCCTCCGACGCCACCATCGCCATGGAGCTGGGCTGCGAGGCGGTGCTGATGAACAGCGCCATCGCCCACGCCCAGGACCCGGTGCTGATGGGCGCGGCCATGAAGCACGCGATCATCGCCGGGCGCATGGCCTACCTGGCCGGACGCATGCCGAAGAAGCTCTATGCCAGCGCGTCGTCGCCGCTGGATGGCCTGATCAAGTAGGAGCCTGTTCAAAAACTCGCGAGAGCTTAGGCGCAGTTGTAGGAGCGGCCTTGGCCGCGAACCGAGAGGGCACCGTAAAAGCTTCGCGGCCAAGGCCGCTCCCACGGCATGTTTTCCCGCATGCGACAGAGATTCTGAACAGGTTCCAAGAGCATTCCATGAGCGACATCATCGAGTCGGCGGGCGAAGGCGCCGCCGAACGCCCGCTGCGCGGCATCAAGAGTTTCGTCATGCGCTCCGGGCGCATGACCGAGGGCCAACAGCGCGGCCTGGACCAGGGCTGGCCGAAGTTCGGCCTGGAACTGGCCGACGGCCCGTGCGATTTCGACCAGGTGTTCGGCCGCAGCGCGCCGCGCACCTTCGAGATCGGCTTCGGCATGGGCCACGCCACCCTGGAGATGGCCGCCGCCGCGCCGGAGCAGGATTTCATCGGCGTGGAAGTGCACAAGCCGGGCGTCGGCGCCCTGCTCAACGGCATGCTGACGCAGGACCTGAGCAACATCCGCGTGTACAGCTGCGATGCCCTGGAAGTGCTGCGCGACTGCGTGGCCGACGCCAGCCTCGACCGCGTGCTGCTGTTCTTCCCCGACCCCTGGCACAAGGCCCGCCACCACAAGCGGCGCATCGTCCAGCCGGCCTTTGCCGAACTGGTGCGACGCAAGCTCAAGGTCGGCGGCATCCTGCACATGGCCACCGATTGGCAGGCATACGCGGAGCATATGCTGGAGGTAATGTCGCTGGCACCGGGCTACCATAATCTGGCGGGTGCTTCCGGTTACGTGGAGCGCCCCAGCGAGCGCCCGGTGACCAAGTTCGAGAAGCGTGGAGAGCGCCTCGGCCACGGAGTCTGGGATCTCAAGTTCCAGCGCTGCGAATAAGCATTCAGGGCTCCGCCGGACGCGGAGCCGATACGACCGGGACCACCCGGCGCCAGGATGGCCACCTCACCCAACGGCAATCTGCGAGCGCGACCTACACTGGTCGTACGTATAAGAGCAGCGACGCCTGAGCGCGTCGCGAGGAGAACGCTGTGCTGAGAACTATTGCAGTCCTGTCTATGGCAGTGGCTTTCGCCCTGCCGGCCCATGCGCGTGTCGATGCTGCCCAGGCCGCTCGTCTCGGGCAAGACCTGACGCCCCTGGGGGGGGAGCGCGCCGGCAACGCGGCCGGCACCATTCCGTCGTGGGAGGGCGGAGTCAAGCCGCCGGCCAGCTACCAGTCCGGCATGCACCATCCGGACCCCTTCGCCGCCGATGCCGAGCTGTATCGCGTCGACAAGAACAACCTGGCCCAGTACAAGGCGCTGCTGACGCCCGGCTACCAGAAACTGCTGGAGCGCAGCCCCGACTACTACCTGCGGGTGTTCCCGAGCCGTCGCAGCGCCGCCGTGCCGGAGCGCATCTACGACGCTACCCGCTCCAACGCCACCAACGCCTCGCTGATCGCCGGCGGCAACGGCATCGAGGGCGCCGCGGCGGGGATTCCCTTCCCGATCCCGCAGAACGGCCAGGAAGCGATCTGGAACCACATCACCCGCTACCGCGGCGAGCAGACCCGCATGACCACCAACCATGCCGCGGTGCTGGCGAGTGGTGACTACACCCTGGTCAAGCGCGAGCGCGACCTGATGTTCGTCTACGGACGCGAGGGCATGACCCCGGCCGACCTGGACAACACCCTGTTCTACTACAAGTACGTGGTCACCGCGCCGAGCAAGCTGGCCGGCTCCGCCCTGGTGGTGCAGGAGACTCTCGACCAGGTGCTGGCGATCCGCAAGGCCTGGCGCTTCAGCCGGGGCGAGCGCCGGGTGCGCCGCCTGCCGATGCTGGCCTACGAGGCGATGCAGCCGGACACCAGCGGCATGGCTACCGCCGACGTGGTGGACGCCTACAACGGCGCGCCGGATCGCTACGACTGGACGCTGGAGGGCAAGCGCGAAATGCTGGTGCCCTACAACAGCTACGCCGTGCACCAGAAAGGCATTCCCTACGAGAAGATCCTGCAGAAGAAACACGTCAATCCCGAGCTGCTGCGCCACGAGCTGCACCGCGTGTGGGTGGTGGACGCCAAGCTGCGCAAGGGCCACAGTCATCCCTACGCCGAGCGCCGCTTCTACATCGACGAGGACAGCTGGCAGATCCTCGCCGTCGACCTGTACGACAAGAACGGCGAGTTGGTCGGTCTGCAGGAGGCGCATCCGATCAACTACTACGACGTGCCGATGTTCCTCAGCACCCTGGAGACCATCTACGACTTCAAGGGCGGTCGCTACTTCGTCGATGGCCTGGACAACAACGAGCCGATGTACAACTTCGACGTACAGTTGAAGAAGAACGACTTCAACGCCGCCGCGCTGCGTCGCGAGGGTATCTGACGTTCACCGGTCCCGCGCCCGATCAAGGCCCGCCTCGGCGGGCCTTTTCGTGTCCGGCGTTCAGGCCGTCAGCGACAGTTGGGCGCCGAGCTGGCGGTAGTCCTCGACGGCGGCGAACTCCTCGGTGTCCCGGATTTGGCCGCGGCTGTCGGGCTGGCGCACTGCCAGCAGGTGGGCAACGCCGTAGCGGCCGGCGGCGCGCAGGATCGGCAGGCTGTCGTCGATGAACAGGCTGCGCGCCGGTTCGAAGGGGAAGTCCTGCTGCAGGGCGAACCAGAATTGCTGGTCCTCCTTGGGGAAGCCGTAGTCGTGGGAGCTGATCAGGCGGTCGAAATAGGGCGCCAGCTCGACCTTCTCCAGCTTCAGCGACAGCGAGTCGCGGTGCGCGTTGGTGATCAGCACCACGCGCTTGCCGGCGTCGCGCAGGGCGCCGAGGAACAGGTCGGCGTCCGGGCGCAGGGCGATCAGGTGGGCCACCTCGCGCTTGAGGTCGCGCACCGACAGGTTCAGCTCGCGGCTCCAGAAGTCGGTGCAGTACCAGGGCAGGGTGCCGGCGTGGCTGCGGAACAGCGGCAGCAGCTCGGCGTCGGCCGCCTCGCGGGTGATGCCGTGCAGTTCGGCGTAGCGCAGCGGCAGATGTTCCAGCCAGAAGTGGTTGTCGAAGTGCAGGTCGAGCAGGGTGCCGTCCATGTCGAGCAGGACGGTATCGATGTCGGCCCAGGGCAGCTGAGGCATGGCAAAGTCCGGAAACAGACGGAGAGCGAATATCCCGCACGGACATTCCGGGGGAGCGGGGTATGATACCCGTTCGAATCAAGGAGCGAATGATGCGTGAGAAACCCCAGGTGCTGGCCCGCGAGATCGTCGCCAGCAGCCGCCTGTTCCGCGTCGAAGAGCTGCAGCTGCGCTTCGCCAATGGCGTCGAGCGCACCTACGAGCGGCTGGTGGGCAAGGGCTCGGGCTACGGCGCGGTGATGGTGGTGGCGCTGCTCGACGCCGAGCACGCCGTGCTGGTCGAGGAGTACTGCGCCGGCACCGACGATTACCAGCTGTCGCTGCCCAAGGGGCTGATCGAGCCCGGCGAGGACGTGCTGGTGGCCGCCGACCGCGAACTCAAGGAAGAGGCCGGCTTCGGCGCCGAGCGCTTGGAGCTGCTCGCCGAACTGAGCCTGTCGCCCGGCTACATGAGCCAGAAGATCCAGGTGGTGCTGGCTCGCGGCCTCTACGAAGAGCGTCTGCCGGGCGACGAGCCCGAACCGATGCGGGTGGACAAGGTCAGCCTGCGCGAACTCAGCGATCTGGTCCGCCATCCCCAGTTCACCGAAGGCCGCGCCCTGGCCGCCCTCTATCTGGTCCGCGACCTGCTGACCCAACGTGGAGAATTCAAGCCGTGAGCCATCCCTATCTGCCCGCGGTGATCGCCCTGGTGCAACGCGCCGGCCAGGCCACCCTGCCGCACTGGCGCAACGATGTGGCGGTGCTCGAGAAGGCCGACGCCTCACCCGTCACCGCCGCCGACCTGGCCGCCCATGAAATCCTCGCCGCCGGCCTGCGCGAGCTGGCGCCGGACGTGCCGGTGCTGTCCGAGGAGGATGCCGGCATCCCCTTCGCCGAGCGTGCCGAATGGCAGCGCTGGTGGCTGGTGGACCCGCTGGACGGCACCAAGGAATTCATCTCCGGCAGCGAGGAGTTCACCGTCAACGTCGCCCTGATCGAGCGCGGCCGCGTGGTGTTCGGCGTGGTCGGCGTGCCGGCCAATGGTCTCTGCTACTTCGGCGGCGCCGGCCTGGGCGCCTGGCGCCAGGCGCCGGACGGTGAACCCGAGGCCATCGCCGTGCGCCAGGCGCCGGCCGAGGCCTTCACCCTGGTGGCCAGCAAGCGCCACTCCAGCCCGGCCCAGGAACGCCTGCTGGCCGGCCTGAGCGAGCGTTTCGGCGACCTGCAGTTGGCCAACATCGGCAGTTCGCTGAAGTTCTGCCTGCTGGCCGAAGGCAACGCCGACTGCTACCCGCGCCTGGCGCCCACCTCGCAGTGGGACACCGCCGCGGCCCAGGGCGTGCTGGAAGGCGCAGGCGGCGAAGTGCTCGACCTCAAGGGCGAGGCGCTGACCTACGAGGCGCGCGAGAGCTACCTCAACCCGTCCTTCCTTGGCCTGCCCCAGGCCGCCGAATGGCGCGCCGAGCTAATCCAGTTGGCCCGCGCGCTGGACTGAGTCCGCGCAGGGGCTGCTGCGCGTCGGCCTGGCTGTGTTAAAAGTGGGTTCGGCAAGCAGCTTGCTGCTAACGCGCTTTAGCGCGGCCCGAAGGGTGAGCGGAGCGAGTCATGCTCATTTACTACAAGTAAACTCCGCTTCCTCACTCACTTTTGCCTCGCCAGGCTCTAGCTCGCGAGCCCCTGCACCGACTCAGAATATGAATGATGACCGCGCCTACCTGGAGCAGCTGCTGCACCAGGACATCCCGCTGACCCAGGCCCTCGGCCTGGGCGTGCTGGGCTGGCGCGAGGGCGAGTTGCGCCTGGGCCTGCCGCTGGCGGCCAACCTCAACCACAAGAGCAGCATGTTCGGCGGCAGTCTGTATTGCGGCGCTGTGCTGGCCGGCTGGGGCTGGCTGCACCTGAGCCTGCGCGAGGCGGGGATCACCGATGGCCATATCGTCATCCAGCAGGGCCAGATCGACTATGCCGAGCCGGTCCTGAGCGATGCCGTGGCGACCTGCGCCGCACCGCCACTGGCCGAGTGGGAGAAATTCCTGGCCTTGTACCGGCGCCGTGGCATGGCACGGATCGGGCTGCACAGCCGCATCCTCGTCGGCGACGCCGAGGCGGTGCGTTTCAGCGGGCAGTACGTGCTGCACCGCTGAGACCGCCGCGTAGGGTGCGCCGTGCGCACCGGGGGCCCGTTGGTGCGCATGGCGCACCCTACAGCCCGCTTACAGCATGTCGCTGTAGCGCTCGTCCTTCCTGTACAGCAGCGGCTGGGCGAAGCCCGGCACCTGGATGCCCTCGGCGCTGAACCGCAGCTGCTGGTCGTCGATCAGGTCGCGGCCGAAGTTGTAGAGAATGTCGTACTGCCCCCGCAGCGCTTGCTGGTCGTACGCCGCCGCCGCGGCGCGGGTGGTTTCGCGCCTGGCCTGCCAGGCGGCGAAGGCGGCTTCGCCGTGGCGCTTGCGCAGCATGCGTTCGGCCACCTGCGGCGCCAGCACCACGCCGGTGGCGTTGTTGCCACCGAAGCCCTTGGAGTTGACGAAGCAGACTTCCATGTCGGTCTGGCGGTCGTGGGTCTCCAGGCTCAGGTGTTCGCGGTGCACGTCGTCGGCCACCTTGTCGATGGTCTTCAGGCCCGGCAGCAGGCCGTGGCGGAAGGTGCCGAGGGCGGCGATCACCTGGTCGCCGCTGGCGGTGGCCAGGGAGTGGCCGAGGAAGGCCTTCACCGCGGTGATCGGCCACTGCTCGATGCCGAAGGCGGCGGCGACCCGGTCCAGCAGTTCGGATTCGGTGACCCGGTTGGCCGGGGTGCTGGAGCCGTGGGCGTGGACGAAGCTGCGCTGGCGCACGCTGTCCATGCCCACCAGCTGGGCGGCGCTGGCCACGGCCTTGGCCAGGGTCAGGTAGTTGCCCGGGCCGGGGGCGGAGATGGATTTCTTGAAGCCGTCGGCGTTGATGAACACGTCCGGCACCGCGCCGTGGATGTCGGCGCCCAGCTCCAAGGCCAGGGCGTCGTCCATCAGCACCAGGAACTGGCAGGACTCGGAGAGGGTGAAGCCGCAGTTGTCGCCGAACGGCCGGCTGGCGCGCTGGAAGTCGACCTCGTCCCGGCCCTCGATCCGGCGCAGGCCGTCCTCGGTGGCCAGGGCGCCCATGGCGCCGTAGCCGTCGATGATCTCGGCGGTGACCGGCGCCTCGGCGTTGCCGACCAGGGCCACCCGGGCCTGGCCGCTGGCGATCTGTTCGATGGCCTTCTGCAGGTTGTAGAGGAAGGTGGCGCAGGCGCCGGTGACGCTGCCGGTGGTGCCGACGCTGCCCAGCACGTAGGCGTTGATGAAGTCGGCCGGCATGCTGTTGAGGCCCAGCGGGCACTGCTTGGTGGTGACCCGGCCGCCCTTGAGGCGCGACTGCAGCATGCCGCCGAAGCCGTATTCGTCGAGCTGGCTCATGATGCTGCCGGCGAACACCGCCACTTCATCCGGCTGCACGTGGTCCTGGATGGTGCGCCAGTCCAGGCCGGTGGAGCGCAGGGCGTCGGTGGCGCCGGTCACCGCCAGTTGCAGGCCGCGCGGGTGGAAGTGGGAGTGGTACAGCTCGCCCGGCTCGAAGCCCGAGGGCAGCTGGCCGGCGGATTTCACCGGCAGGGCGCGGTAGCTGTCGACCTTGAATTCGCAGCTCTCCGCCAGGGTCACGCGCACCTGCTGGTCGTCCACGTCTTCTACCTGCCAGCTGGCCGGCAGTGGCTCGGGCAGTTGCTTGCGCAGGGTGGTGAACTGGGCGCCGGCGACGGCCAGGTTCTTCTGCCAATGCACTGCGTCCACGTCCAGGTGGCGCTTCTCGATGCGCCGCACCAGGGTGCCGGCGAGGATTTCGGCGCCATGCCGCGCCTCGATCTCGGCCGGGGTCAGGGGCTGGCCGTCGAGGCTCTGGAAGCGGCCGTCGACCACCTGCACCCGCTTCATCATCACGGCCAGGCCGGCCAGGGTCTCCTGGCGGGTGGTGGCGTCCAGGGATTCCTGGACGATGCGGCGGAAGCCGTGGTGGAACGAGCTTCTGCCTGCGGCGTTGTAACCGCCGAAGCCGACGATGACGGGAAGACGAGACATCACGCAAAACTCCTTCGATCGCCCCGGCAGGCGTTGTCGTTGGCAATGGCCGGTCCGGCCAGGCGGTGTTTACCGGTGGCGACTCAAAATGAATCGGGATGTCAGGATGACGCAGGTCGTGACTGTCAGGTCACGACCTGTCTGCGCGGTGGTGGGGAAACGGGACCGCGCGCCCGTCGTTTCAGCGGTAGCTGAGGCCGGGTTCGGCGGTGCTGATGCGGGTGCCGGAGGTGCCCTGGACGATGGCTTCGATGTTGCCCAGCGAGCCGATCACCGCGACCTGCCCGGTATTGCGGGCGAACTCGCAGGCGGCCTGCACCTTGGGCCCCATGGAGCCGGCGGCGAAGCCGAGGCGCTCCAGTTCGTCCGGGTGGGCCTGGGCGATGGCTTTCTGGGTCGGCTTGCCCCAGTCGATGTAGGCCGCGTCCACGTCGGTGGCGATCACCAGCAGGTCGCTGGACAGCTGTTCGGCCAGCAGGGCCGAGCACAGGTCCTTGTCGATCACTGCTTCCACGCCGCGCAGCTTCTGGCCGTCGTACATGGTGGGGATGCCGCCACCGCCGGCGCAGACCACCACCGTGCCTTTTTCCAGCAGCCACTTGATCGGGCGGATCTCGAAGATGCGCTGCGGCCTCGGGCTGGCCACCACGCGGCGGAACTTGTCGCCGTCCGGGGCGATGCTCCAGCCCTTCTCGGCGGCCAGGCGCTCGGCCTCTTCCTTGGCGTAGACCGGGCCGATGGGCTTGGTCGGGTTGCGGAAGGCCGGGTCGCCGCCGTCCACCTCGACCTGGGTGAGGATGGTGGCGAAGGGCACCTCGAACGGCAGCAGGTTGCCCAGCTCCTGTTCGATCATGTAGCCGATCATGCCTTCGGTCTCGGCGCCGAGCACGTCGAGCGGGTAGGGGTTGGCCGGGTCGTAGGCGTTGCCCTGCAGGGCCAGCAGGCCGACCTGGGGGCCGTTGCCGTGGGCGATCACAAGTTCGTTGCCCGGCGCCACCTTGGCGATCTGCTCGCAGGCGATGCGCACGTTCTCGCGCTGGTTGTCCGCGGTCATGGCCTCGCCACGCCGCAGCAGGGCGTTGCCGCCCAGGGCGATGACTAGTCGCATTTGCTTCTCCTTGTTCGGTTTCCCTCTCCCTCTGGGAGAGGGGGCGGGGGTGAGGGACTGTTCGGCAGCACCGAGTGGCCTGCAACGCCCTCACCCTGACCCTCTCCCGGAGGGAGAGGGGATTGTCCGTGCACGCGCGTCAGACGTCGGCCAGGGTCGAGACCAGGATCGCCTTGATGGTGTGCATGCGGTTCTCCGCCTGTTCGAAGGCGATGCACCAGGGCGACTCGAACACGTCCTCGGTGACTTCGATGCCGTTCTTCAGGTTCGGGTACTGCTCGGCGATCTGCTTGCCGACCTTGGTCTCGCTGTTGTGGAACGCCGGCAGGCAGTGCATGAACTTGACCCGCGGGTTGCCGGCGGCCTTCATCAGTTCGGCGTTGACCTGGTACGGCAGCAGTTGCTGGATGCGTTCGCCCCAGGCTTCCACCGGTTCGCCCATGGACACCCAGACGTCGGTGTGGACGAAGTCGACGCCCTTGACCGCTTCCTTCGGGTCCTCGGTGAGGGTGATGCGCGCGCCGCTCTCTTCGGCGAACTTGTTGCACGCGGCGACGTGTTCGTCGGTCGGCCACAGGGCCTTGGGCGCGGCGATGCGCACGTCCATGCCGAGCTTGGCGCCGATCAGCAGCAGCGAGTTGCCCATGTTGTTGCGGGCGTCGCCCAGGTAGGCGTAGCTGATGTCGTGCAGCGGTTTGTCGCTGTGCTCGCGCATGGTCAGCACGTCGGCCAGCATCTGGGTCGGGTGGTATTCGTCGGTGAGGCCGTTGAACACCGGCACGCCGGCGTACTGGGCCAGGTCCTCGACGATCTCCTGCTTGAAGCCGCGGTACTCGATGGCGTCGTACATGCGGCCGAGCACCCGGGCGGTGTCCTTCATGCTTTCCTTGTGGCCGATCTGCGAGGAATTCGGGTCGATGTAGGTGACGTTGGCGCCCTGGTCGTAGGCGGCCACCTCGAAGGCGCAGCGGGTGCGGGTGGAGGTCTTCTCGAAGATCAGTGCGATGTTCTTGCGTTGCAGGTGCTGCTGTTCGGTGCCGGTGTACTTGGCGCGCTTGAGGTCGCGGGAGAGGTCCAGCAGGTAGCGCAACTCGCGGGTGCTGTGGTGCATCAGGCTGAGCAGGTTGCGGTTGTGCATGTTGAAAGCCATGGTTCTTGCTCCTTGTGGGTGTGGGAAACCACCGCCCGGCGGCGGGTGGGCCGCCGGGCGGTTTGGCGTTTAGTAGTCGATGGGGTCGCGGATGATCGGGCAGGTCATGCAGTGGCCGCCGCCGCGGCCGCGGCCCAGTTCGCTGGCGCTGATGGTGATGACCTCGACGCCGGCCTTGCGCAGCAGGGTGTTGGTGTAGGTGTTGCGGTCGTAGCCGATGACCACGCCTGGCTCCAGGCAGACCACGTTGTTGCCGTCGTCCCACTGTTCGCGCTCGGCCTCGTAGCTGTCGCCGCCGGTTTCCACCACGCGCAGTTGCTTGAGGTTGAGGGATTCGGCGACCACGTCGAGGAACGACTTGTCCTCGCGGCGCACGTCGATGCCGCCGGGCTTGCTCTCGTCGGGGCGCAGCACGAACGGCACGATGGAGTTGGCCACTTCGGGGAAGATGGTCACCAGGTCGCGGTCGCAGAAGCTGAACACAGTGTCCAGGTGCATGGCGGCGCGCGACCTGCCGAGGCCGGCTACCACGACTCTCTCCGCCGCGCCCTTGGCGAACAGCGCCTGGGCGACCTGGCCGATGGCCTGGTGCGAGCTGCGCTCGCCCATGCCGATCAGCACGGTGCCGTTGCCGATCGGCATCACGTCGCCGCCCTCCAGGGTCGCCGCGCCGTGGTCGACGTCGGGGTCGCCGTACCAGATCTGGAAGTCGGCGTTGGCGAAGTCCGGGTGGAACTTGTAGATCGCGCTGGCGAGCAGGGTCTCCTGGCGTCGTGCCGGCCAGTACATCGGGTTGAGGGTGACGCCGCCGTAGATCCAGCAGGTGGTGTCGCGGGTGAACTGGGTGTTGGGCAGCGGCGGGAAGATGAAGCTGGACTCGCCCAGGTAGGCGTTGAACATCTTCGCCACGTCCGAGCCCTTGTGCTTGGCCAGGTCGGCGCCGGACACGCCGCCGATCAGGTATTCGGCGATGCGGCGCGGCTCCAGGCCCTCGATGAAGGAGCGCACTTCGTTCTGCAGGCCGAGGCCGACGCTGTTGGGGGTGATCTTGCGGTCGAGGATCCAGGCCAGCGCGTCCTTGTTCTGGACGGTCTCTTCCAGCAGGTTGTGCATCTCCAGCACCTCGATGCCGCGTTCGCGCATCTTGGTCATGAAGTCGAAGTGGTCGCGCTTGGCCTGGCTGACCCAGATCACGTCGTCGAACAGCAGTTCGTCGCAGTTGGCGGGGGTCAGGCGCAGGTGGGCGAGGCCGGGCGAACAGACCATCACCTTGTGCAGCTTGCCGGCTTCGGAATGGACGCCGAGGGCTTTCTTGGACATATCGAACTCCTTCTCTTACAGACTGAGGAAACCGTCATAGAGGCCGTAGGCGGCGATGGCGGCACCGATCAGGACGGCGGCGAAGATCAGTTTCTCGACACCGGTGAAGATGGGTTGACCCAGCTCGCGCTTGGCCTTGGCGAAGAGGATGACGCCAGGGGCGTAGAGCAGGGCGGACAGCAGCAGGTACTGGATGCCGGCGGCGTACACCAGCCAGACCGCGTACAGGGTGGAGATGGCGGCGATCAGCAGGTCCTTGTTGCGCTCGCCGGCGGCGTTCTCGTAGGTCTCGCCACGGAAGGCCAGGAGTACCGCGTAGGCGCTGGACCAGAAGTAGGGCACCAGGATCATCGAGGTGGCCAGGTACAGCAGGCTGAGGTAGGTGGAACTGTTGAACAGGGTGATGACCAGGAACAGCTGGATCAGCCCGTTGGACAGCCACAGCGCGTTGGCCGGGACGTGGTTGACGTTCTCCTTGCGCAGGAACTCCGGCATGGTGTGGTCGCGGGCGCTGGCGAAGAGGATTTCGGCGCAGAGCAGGGTCCAGGACAGCAGGGCCCCGGCCAGCGAGACGATCAGGCCGATGGAGATCAGCTGGGCGCCCCAGGGGCCGACCACGTGCTCCAGCACGCCGGCCATGGACGGGTTCTTCAGGCCGGACAGCTCGGCCTGGGTCAGGATGCCCTGGGACAGCACGTTGACCAGCACCAGCAGCAGGAGCACACCGACGAAGCCGATCACCGTGGCCTTGCCGACGTCGCTGCGCTTCTCGGCGCGGGCGGAGAAGATGCTGGCGCCCTCGATGCCGATGAACACCCACACGGTGACCAGCATCATGTTGCGCACCTGGTCCATCACGCTGCCCAGCTCGGTGTTGCCGTTGCCCCAGAAGTCGGTGGTGAACACGTCCATCTTGAAGGCGATGGCGGCGATCACGATGAACAGCGCCAGCGGCACCATCTTGGCGATGGTGGTGACGGTGTTGATGAAGGCCGCTTCCTTGATGCCGCGCAGCACCAGGAAGTGCAGCAGCCAGAGCAGCACCGAGGCGCAGATCACCGCCGGCAGGGTGTTGCCCTCGCCGAACACCGGGAAGAAGTAGCCGAGGGTGGAGAACAGCAGGACCATGTAGCTGACGTTGCCGATCCAGGCGCTGATCCAGTAGCCCCAGGCCGAGGAGAAGCCCATGTAGTCGCCGAAGCCCGCCTTGGCGTAGGCGTAGACCCCGCCGTCCAGCGCGGGCTTGCGGTTGGCCAGGGTCTGGAACACGAAGGCGAGGGTCAGCATGCCCACGCCGGTGATCAGCCAGCCGATCAGCGTCGCACCGGCGCTGGCGCTGGCCGCGATGTTCTGCGGCAGCGAGAAGATGCCGCCGCCGACCATCGAGCCCACCACCAGGGCGATGAGCGCCCCCAATCGAAGTTTCTGCGCTGAAGAGGACATCGAACACCTCCAATCCGGAGAGAAGTTATGTCTTATTTAGCGCGCCATTGAGGGGGGTGATATTGACCTCGATCAATAGCGAGCTATCCATTTTTCCAGGCTTTCCCTGCGGGCTCCCGATTGATCCGAGTGGCCTGGCGTGGGGCGAGGAGACTCGCCGCCAAGGTGGTTCCGCTCGTCGATTAGGCGTGGTGGGGGTTTACGTTAGACGAGGTTCTGCGGGGCGCAAGTTTCGCCAGGCGAGGGAGCGGCGCCCGCTCTGCGGCGGGCTGATGGATTGACCGCGTGGTCAGCAAACGGGGTGGGCGCTTGCGCCGGGTTGTACCGTTCGTCGGATGCTTTGGGCGGCTCCGTCGCGGTGCCGCCCGGTCCGGGGAAACGGTCAGTTGCGGTCGGCCAGGACGCCGATCAGGAAGAACACCAGCAGCAGGACCGGCGACAGGGTGTAGTTGTTGAAGTAGCCCAGGCCCTTGGCCAGCCAGGGAGTCAGGAAGACCATCGCCAGGCCGTAGCCGACGGCGCAGACCAGCACGAAGATCAGCGTGCGCAGGATGAAGTTGAGACCGCCGATGGAGCGCTGCACCCAGGCGTTGATGGCCGGGCCGAACAGCACCAGCAGGGTGGCCATGATCGCCAGGGCGATTTCGTACAGGTGCCCGCGGCACCAGCGGGACAGGGTGGCGATCAGGTCGAGTAGCAGGTCCATCTGGAGTCCTCGTGTCGGTCGAAGGGGTCAGCCCTGCTGCACCTGGTTGCGGCCGGCGCGCTTGGCCCGGTACAGCGCGGCGTCGGCGCGCTGCAGCAGCTGTTCCAGGGTCTCGCCCGGCGCGGCGGTGGCGCAGCCGATGCTCAGGGTGATACTGCGGCTCTCGCCGGCGCGGGTGAACGGCGTGTCGGCGACCCGCTGGCGCAGGCGCTCGGCCACCACCATGGCCTGTTCGGCGCTGGCGTCGCGCAGCAGCAGGATGAATTCCTCGCCGCCGTAGCGGCCCAGCGGCTCGTCCGGGCGCAAGGCGGTGCCGAGGGTGGCGACGATGTGCTGCAGCACCGCGTCGCCGGTCTGGTGGCCCAGGGTGTCGTTGACGTGCTTGAAGTGGTCGACGTCGAGCAGCAGCAGGGAGACCGGGCGGCGGCCGCCGGCCAGGGCGCGCTCGGCCATCTCGATGACGATGGTGCGGGTGTAGGCGTTGGTCAGCGCGTCGTGGCTGAGCTGGTGCTCGAGCATGGCGTGCAGGCGCTCGTTGAGCATCAGGATGAAGCCGACCGAGATGCAGATCGCCAGCAGGCTGTGGGTGGAGAAATACAGCACGTTGATCGGTGTGGGGGCGAAGAAGTTCTCGCTGCCGGTGTGCGGAGCGAGCAGCGCGTTGACGATGCGCAGGCCGGACACCAGCACGTCGAAGAACACCGTGATCGAGGTGAACAGGTAGGGGAAGCGCGCGCTGCCGGGGTGGCGCGGGCGCCGCCGCGAGGTGTCGAGGCCGAACAGGAACAGCAGGCCGCCGGAGACCAGCGAGAAGACGACGACGCGCACCGAGAACAGGTCCTGCACGTAGGTGCAGACGACCATCACCAGGCAGGCGACGACCACTGTGGTGGCCAGCAGGCCGTTGCGCGGCGCCAGGCCGAAGAAGGCGCGGCCGCCGGAATAGATCATCGCCACCGAGGCCAGGCTGGCGGCGTTGGCCACCGTCACCGACAGCAGGTCCGGTACGATGTCGCGCAGGCCGAACAGCGCCGAGCCGCCGGCCAGCACCAGCATCGCCAGGCTCCAGTGGCGCGCGCCGCCGAGGCGCTGGCGGATCGACACGGGCATCGCGAACAGCACCACGGCCATCAGCAGGCTGAGGGCCGCCAGGATGAAGACGATGCTGCGCGGGTCGAGCACTCGGAGCGCCTGCGGTGGTGGGACGGGCGCATAGACTACCGGATCGGCGTCGCCGCTGTCAGGGCAGGAAGTGCTGGAGCAGATCGTTGAGGAACAGCTGGCCTTCGCGGGTGGCGACCAGGCGTGTGGGATCGGCGGCCAGCAGCTTGCGCGTCTCGGCTTCGCGCCGCGCGGCGGCGAGGCTGACCAGGGGCAGGCCGGTGCGCCGCTCGAACAGCTCGGCCGGCACGCCGTCGGTCAGGCGCAGCACGTTCATCAGGAACTCGAACGGCAGTTCCTCGGCGTCGAGCGACCGCTCGCCGGCCTGGAAGGGCTTGGCCGGGTCGAGGTAGTCCTTGGGCAGGCGGGTCTTCCAGGTACGCACGATGCGCCCGTCCGGCGTGCTCAGCTTGGCGTGGGCGCCCGCGCCGATGCCGAGGAAGTCGCCGAAGGTCCAGTAGTTGAGGTTGTGCCGCGCCTGGCGCCCGGCCTTGGCGTAGGCGGACACCTCGTACTGCGCGTAGCCCTCGGCGGCGAGCAGGGCCTGGCCGGCCTCCTGGATGTCCCACAGCAGGTCGTCCTCGGGCAGCTCGGGCGGCTGGCTCCAGAACACCGTGTTCGGCTCCATGGTCAGCTGGTACCAGGACAGGTGCGTGGGCGCCTGGTCGATGGCTGTGCGCAGGTCGAAGAGGGCGTCCTCGACGCTTTGCCCGGGCAGGCCGTGCATGAGGTCCAGGTTGAAGTTGTCGAAGCCGGCGGCGCGCGCCATGTCCGCTGCGCGCACTGCCTCGCCGCCGTCGTGGATGCGGCCGAGGGCCACGAGCTTGTCGCCCTGGAAGCTCTGCACGCCGATCGACAGGCGGTTGATGCCGAGCGCGCGGTAGTCCCTGAACTTGGCCTGCTCAAAGGTGCCCGGGTTGGCCTCCAGGGTGATCTCGATGTCGTCGGCGAAGCCGACGCGCCGCTCCACGCCCTCCAGCAGCCGGCCGAGGGCGCGGGCGGAGAACAGGCTGGGGGTGCCGCCGCCGAAGAAGATCGAGGTCAGCCGGCGGCCGTGGACGTGCCCGGCGTCGGTGTCGAGGTCGGCCAGCAGGGCGTCGACGTAGGCTTCTTCCGGTAGCTCGGGGCCGGCGGCGTGGGAATTGAAGTCGCAGTACGGGCATTTGCGCACGCACCACGGGATGTGGATGTAGGCCGCCAGAGGCGGCAGTTCGAAGCTGCAAGCCCCAAGCTGCAAGCCGCTTTTACTTGAAGCTTGCGGCTTGTGGCTTGCAGCTTTCATAGCCCCAGGCGCTGCTTGAGCAGGGCCATGGCGCGGGCGCGGTGGCTGATGCGGTTCTTCTCGTCGCTGGCCAGTTCGGCGCTGGAGCACTCGCGCTCCGGCACCCAGAACAGCGGGTCGTAGCCGAAGCCCTCGGCGCCACGGGCCTCGTGCAGGATGCGGCCATGCCACAGGCCCTCGCAGAGGATCGGCAGCGGGTCGTCGGCGTGTCGCACCAGGGCCAGGGCGCAGACGAACTGGGCGCCGCGCTCGGCGTCCGGCACGTCCTTCAGAACGTCCAGCAGCTTGGCGTTGTTGGCCGCGTCGCCCTGGCCATCGGCGTAGCGCGCCGAGTAGATGCCCGGCGCGCCGCCGAGGGCGTCCACCGCCAGGCCGGAGTCGTCGGCCAGCGCCGGCAGGCCGGACACGCGGGCGGCGTTGCGCGCCTTGAGGATGGCGTTCTCGACGAAGGAGAGGCCAGTTTCCTCGGGCTCGACGCTGGAGAATTCGCCCACCGAGCGCACCCGCACGTGCTCGCCCAGCATGGCCTGGAGTTCCTTGAGCTTGCCGGCGTTGTGGCTGGCCAGCACCAGTTCTGTGAAGGGCATGGTCATTCGTCCGGGAACACTTCCTGGTTGAAGGTGAGGGTGTGCGGCGCGCCGCTGCCGACCTGCACGACGATGCTGAAGGTCAGCATCTCGCGCTGGCGCAGCGGGAACTCGGCGAGGTAGTACACCGCGCCGCTTTCCAGCACCTGGCGGAATTCCAGCGTGGTGCTCTGGCCCATCAGGTTCTTCAGCGTGCCGCTGACCTGGGCGGGCTGGCCCTTGCCGTCCTTCAGGGCGGCCACGTTGAGCACGCCGACGGTCTTGCTGCGGGTCAGGCCGGCGGCCGCGGCGATGTCGGGCTGCAGGAAGCTGGAGTTGAACACGCTGTAGTGCACGTCCAGTTCGCCGAAGGTCTGTTTGCGTTCGGCGACGGCCGGCAGGGCGAGAAGCAGGCAGAACAATAGGGATGCGAAACGGCGCATGAGTGGTCCTCCGAAGCGTGGCGGGTTAGACGGCTACGCGGTGATCGGCCAGGCCGGACCCGCTGACGCGATAGATGCCGATCTCACCCAACAGGTTAGGCCATAGGCGGCTGCCCAGGTTGTGCCGGTGGGCGTGGTCGACGGCCAGGCGTTCCTCCACCCTGGCGCCCTGCTCCAGGCACAGGCGCTCGAAGTCCTCGAAGGTGCAGAAGTGGATGTTCGGCGTGTTGTACCAGGTGTAGGGCAGGAACTCGGACACCGGCATGCGGCCCTTGGTGGTCAGGTACCAGCGGCAGCGCCAGTGGCCGAAGTTGGGGAAGGTGATGATGCAGGTCTTGCCGACCCGCAGCATTTCCGCCATGACCTTGTCCGGGTAGTGCAGGGCCTGCAGCGACTGGGTCATCACCACCACGTCGAAGCTGTTGTCGGCGAAGTTGCCCAGGCCCTCGTCGAGGTTCTGCTCGATCACGTTGACGCCGCCGGCGATGCACTTGGCGATCTTCTCGGGGTCGATCTCCAGGCCGTAGCCGCTGACGTTCTTGTTGGCGTACAGCCAGGCCAGCAGTTCGCCGTCGCCGCAGCCGAGGTCGAGCACCCGGCTGCCGGCCGGAATCCATTCCTGGATGATCTCCAGATCCGCGCGCATGCTCATACCTCGATCCGTTTCATGTAGGCGCCGAAGGCCTGCAGGTAGCGCGGGATCGGCATCAGGAAGGCGTCGTGGCCCTGCGGCGCGTCGATCTCCAGGTAGCTGACGTTCTTCTTCGCCGCCAGCAGGGCGTCGACGATCTCCCGTGAGCGCGCCGGCGAGAAGCGCCAGTCGGTGGTGAAGGACATCACGCAGAAGTCCGCCCTGGCCGCGGCCAGGGTGGCGGCCAGGTCGCCGCCGTGGGCGGCGGCCGGGTCGAAGTAGTCGAGCGCCTTGGTCATCAGCAGGTAGGTGTTGGCGTCGAAGCGCCCGGAGAACTCCTCGCCCTGGTAGCGCAGGTAGCTCTCGACCTGGAACTCGACGCTGTGGAAGTCGTAGTTGAGCTTGTCGGTCTTCAGCTCGCGGCCGAATTTCTCGCCCATGGCATCGTCGGACAAGTAGGTGATGTGGCCGACCATGCGCGCCAGCATCAGGCCGCGCTTGGGCACCACGCCCTGTTCCTGGAAGTGGCCGCCGTGGAATTCCGGGTCGGTGAGGATGGCCTGGCGCGCCACCTCGTTGAAGGCGATGTTCTGCGCCGAGAGCTTGGGCGCCGAGGCGATGGCCAGGCAGTGGCGGACCCGTTCCGGGTGGCTGATGGTCCACTGCAGGGCCTGCATGCCGCCGAGGCTGCCGCCGATCACCGCGGCCCACTGGCGCACGCCGAGCAGGTCGGCCAGGCGCGCCTGGCTGTGCACCCAGTCCTCCACCGTCATCACCGGGAAGTCGGCGCCGTAGGGCTTGCCGCTGGCCGGGTTGAGGCTGGAGGGGCCGGTGGAGCCGTTGCAGCCGCCGAGGTTGTTCAGGCTGACGACGAAGAAGCGATCGGTGTCGATCGGCTTGCCCGGGCCGATGCAGCTGTCCCACCAGCCTGGCTTGCGGTCTTCCACGCTGTGGAAACCGGCGGCGTGGTGGTGGCCGGACAGCGCGTGGCAGATCAGCACGGCGTTGCTGGCCGAGGCGTTGAGGGTGCCGTAGGTCTCGTAGACCAGCTGGTAGTCGGCCAGGCTGCGGCCGCAGACCAGCGCCAGCGGTTCGCTGAAGCGGGCGACCTGCGGGGTCACCAGGCCTACGGAATCGGCGGGGAAAACGGTCGGCATCGAGCCAGCTCTCGCTGCAGGAAAGTGCAGCAGTCTAAAGAGCACGGCCCCCGGCAGCAAGCGCGGGGGCCGTGGCTAAGCCGCTGATTTGGCTGGCCTCACGCCGGGTCGGCGGCGCTCTGCTGGCGGGCGACGCCGGGCAGGGTGACCACCTTGCCCTGGCGCTGGATAGGTGCCGGCTTGCGCAGGGCGCGGAGCATCTCGCCGGCCTGGGCCAGCTGGTTCTCCAGCTGGGTGCAGTAGCCGGCCAGCTGCTGGCCGCGCTGGCGCGCCTGCTGGGTTTCCTGGGCCAGGGACTTGAGACGCAGCATGTGGCTCTCGAGCATCTGCTTGTGTTCGAGGGTGTTCTGCATCAGCGGCATCAGGGCGTCGCTGGCCCACTGTTCCGCTTCGCTGCGCAGGCGCCGGTGCAGGCCGACGACCTCCTGCACCAGGGTGGAGAAGAAGCGCCGGGTCAGGCTGCGCTGTTCCGTCATCAGCGTCTTCAGGTGCAGGCGGAACTGGTCGGCCTTGCCGCGCAGCTGCTGCAGCTCGCGCTGGTAGCCGCGGCTGTTGAACTTCGGCGCATCGACGCCGTGCAGCGGGTTTTCCTCGTTGTGCCGGCGGTAGATGGCCGCGACCATCTTGTTGGCCATCTCGGCCTCGTGCGCCAGGTTGCCGAGGTCGTGCTCCACGTTGCGGAAGAACTCGACGATGGCCTGGTTGATGCCGAGGGTGGTCCAGCTGCCGCTCAGGCCCTGGCGAACCTGGGCCAGGTGGTCTTCCAGGCGCTCCGGGCGCACCGCGGCGCGGAGCAGGTCGCCCTGGCGGTGGAGCAGGCGCTGGTTGGTCTTCAGGCCGAGCAGGCGCTTGTGGTGCTGGCTGTGGTCTTCCTTGGTCTTGGCGGTCAGGTCGAACAGCAACTGGCCGTTGTCGTGCTGGTGCGCCTGGAGCAACGACTGCTGCTCGCGCACCTTTTCCAGGCGCAGGTTCAGCACGTGCTGGCTGTTGTTAAGCAGGGCCAGCACCTGGTTGACCACGCGGTCTTCGAGCAGCCGTTCCTTCTGCGCGACGATGCGTTCGCACAGCAGGTTCTCCAGGTCGGCCAACTGGCTGCGGGCGAGCAGCGGCTCGTCCTTGCGCACCTTGGCCAGCAGGGCCTGCTTGGCCGACAGCGGCAGCACGCTGGCGGTGGAGATGCCGAGTTGGCGAGCGGTGGCGTCCTGCATCTGGGCGATGGCCCTGGCGACGCTTTCCTCGCCGGCCAGGTCGTCCCACAGCACGTCGACCTTGTTGAGCACGGCGAACAGGCTGGCCTGGGCGTCGCCATCGAGTTGGCGGATGTGCTCGTTCCAGATCGCCATGTCGCTGGAGGTGACGCCGGTGTCGGCGGCCAGCAGGAACAGGATCGCCTGGGCATTGGGCAGCATCGACAGGGTCAGTTCGGGTTCGCTGCCGAGGGCGTTGAGGCCGGGCGTGTCGAGGATGCGCAGGCCCTGGCGCAGCAGCGGGTGGTCGAAGTTGACCATGGCGTGGCGCCAGGCCGGCACCAGCACCTGGCCGGGCTTGCCGGTCGCCTCCAGCATGTCCGGCAGGAAGCCGAGCTGGATCGCCTGCTCCACCGGCATCGGCTTGGTCTTGGCCACCTGGGCGAAGGCCAGGGCCATGTTGTCCGGGTCGCTCGGGTCGAGCGGGATGTTCACCCAGTGCCGCGGGATGCGCTTGAACTGCGACACGCTGGCGTCGGCCATGCGCGTCTCGATCGGCAGCAGGCGGATGTAGGGGCGCTCGGAGCGGGGGTCGAAGAACAGTTCGGTGGGGCACATGGTGGTGCGCCCGGCGTGGGACGGCAGCATGCGCTGGCCGTACTCGGAGAAAAACAGGGCGTTGATCAGCTCGGTCTTGCCGCGGGAGAACTCACCGACGAAGGCCAGGGTGATATGGTCGGTGCGCAGCAGCTTGAGGGAGCGCTCCAGGCGGGCGTCCATCGCTTCCGAGCCGAGGCGGTGCTGCGCCAGCCAGCTGCGGTAGCGGGTGATCTCGCGCATCAGCTCGCGCTTCCAGGCGACGTAGGCATCTACCTGCTGGCTGAGACGTTCCATGCTCATCCCGACACTCCTCCGAGGGGTGGTTCGTGGCTCGACAAGGGCGCAACGATCCGGGACGGTTCACCGGAGATGTCCGCATTATGCGACGGCCATGGCCGCCGTCAATCGACGGATGACGGAACTGTGGCCGGGTGGTTGTTCAGGCAGGGCGGACGGTCAGCCCGGGCAGGTCGGGGAGGGTGCGGGGGGCGCGCACGCGCACCCGCTTCTGCCGGTTCAGCTCGCCACTCTCCAGGCTCACCTGGCTCTTGGCGACGCCGAAGGCGGCGGCCAGGAAGGCCATCAGGTGGGCGTTGGCCTTGCCCTCCACCGGCGGCGCGGTGAGGCGGATCTTCATCCGCTCGCCGTGCAGCCCGGCGAATTCGTCCTTGCTCGCCCGGGGCTGCAGGTGGCAGTCGAGGATCAGGTCCTCGCCATCCCAGCGGAACCAGCTCACATCAGCAGGCCCAGTACCGACGGCATGTGGGTGGCGGCGGCGAGGTTCTTCACCACCAGCATGTCGAGCAGGTTGATCGCGATGAAGGCGAAGATCGGCGAGATGTCCAGGCCGCCGAGGCTCGGCAGCAGCTTGCGGATCGGCGCCAGCAGCGGCTCGCAGATCTGGTTCACCAGCTGGGCGCCCGGGTTGTAGCTGCCCGGCGCGACCCAGGACAGGATCACGCTGATGATCAGGGCGAAGAAGAAGATCTTGAGGAACAGCGAGGTCACCCCGATCAGCGCCCAGATCAGCAGTTGCAGCGGGTTGCCGGTGGTGCCGTAGGCCAGCAGCAGGGTGATGGCCATGATCACCATCTGCAGCAGGATGGCCAGCAGCAGCGAGGCCAGGTCGAGGCCGCCGAAGCCCGGGATCAGCCGGCGCAGCGGGCGCAGCAGCGGCTGGGTGGCCTTGACCGCGAACTGGCTGAGCGGGTTGTAGAAGTCGGCGCGAACCAGTTGCAGGACGAAGCGCAGCAGGACGATCAGCAGGTAAAGGCTGCCCAGCGTCTGCAGGATGTAGATGGCGGCGGTATCCAGTCCGTTCATCGATGCGGATTCCTTATTGACCCAGTTGTTCGGCGAGTTCGGCGGAGCGCCGGGCGGCGGCATCCAGGGCCTGTTGCACCAAGGCCTCGAAGCCGCCGGCCTGGAAGGTCTTGATCGCCGCTTCGGTGGTGCCATTGGGGGAGGTGACCCGGCGCCGCAGCTCGGCGGCGTCGACGTCGCTTTCGGTGGCCATGCGCGCTGCGCCCAGGGCGGTCTGCAGGGTCAGCTGGGCGGCGGTTTCGCGGGGCAGGCCGAGCTGCTCGCCGGCGGCGGTCATCGCCTCGATCAGCAGGAAGAAGTAGGCTGGGCCGCTACCGGAGACGGCGGTCACGGCGTCGATCAGGCGCTCCTCGTCCAACCACACGGCCAGGCCGACGGCGCCCAGCAGCTGTTCGGCCTGCTGGCGTTGTTCGGCAGACACCCGCGGGTTGGCGTACAGGCCGCTGACGCCCTGGCGCAGCAGTGCCGGTGTGTTGGGCATGCAGCGCACCAGCGCCACCTCGCCGAGCCAGGCAGTGAGGCTGGCGCAGGTGATGCCGGCGGCGATGGAGACGACCAGCTGGCCCGCCTGCAGGCTCGGCGCCAGGGCCTGGCACACGCCCTTGAGCACCTGCGGCTTGGTCGCCAGCACCACGATGTCGGCGCCGGCGATGGCCTCGGCGTTGCTTTCGAACAGTTCGATGCCGTGTTCGGCGGCGACCCTGGCGCGCTGCTCGGCACCCGGGTCGCTGGCACGGATGTGGCTGGCCGGCAGGCCCTGGGCGAGCAGCCCGCCGATCAGGCTGGCGGCCATGTTGCCGGCGCCGATGAAGGCGATGCGGGGGTGACTCATCGTGTGTTTCCTTTATTAGTGGGGCTGACCGCGATCGGGCTGGTGTAGTCCCGGGCGCCGAACAATGCGGTGCCGATGCGCACCCAGGTGGCGCCTTCGGCGATGGCGGCTTCCAGATCCTGGCTCATGCCCATGGACAGGGTGTCGAGGTCAGCGTTCAGCGCGTCGCGCAATTGGCGCAGGCGGGCCAGGGGCTCGCGCTGGGCCTGCGGGTCGTCGCTGGGTTCGGGGATTGTCATCAATCCGCGCAGACGCAGTCGCGGCAGTTGTGTAACCGCCTGTGCCAGCGCGGGCAGCTCCTCCGGCGCGCAGCCGGACTTGCTGGTTTCACCGCTGACGTTGACCTGCAGGCAGACGTTCAGCGGCGGCAGGTGATCGGGGCGCTGCTCGGACAGGCGCTGGGCGATCTTCAGGCGGTCCACCGAATGCACCCAGTGGAAGTGCTCGGCGATCGCCTTGGTTTTGTTCGACTGGATCGGACCGATGAAATGCCAGGCCAGGTCCAGGTCGGCCAGCTCGAGCTGCTTGGCCAGGGCTTCCTGCAGGTAGTTCTCGCCGAAGTCGACCTGGCCGCTGGCGTTGGCCTCGCGCACCGCCTGCGCGGGGTGGGTCTTGCTCACGGCGAGCAGGCGGACCGAGTCCGGATTGCGCTGCGAGGCTTGCGCCGCCTCACGGATACGCTCGCGAACCTTTGCAATATTCTCTGCTATCGTGGACATTACTTGCGCTCTATAGCCCGCCCGTCAGGGGTCTGCGGCATTCTACCTGCTTGCATTCGATTGGGGAGTCCCATGGATATTACCGAGCTGCTCGCCTTCAGCGCCAAGCAAGGCGCGTCGGACCTGCACCTCTCGGCGGGTCTGCCGCCGATGATTCGCGTCGATGGCGATGTGCGCCGGATCAACTTGCCGCCGATGGACCACAAGCAGGTCCACGCGCTGATCTACGACATCATGAATGACAAGCAGCGCAAGGATTACGAGGAATTCCTCGAGACCGACTTCTCCTTCGAAGTGCCCGGCGTGGCGCGCTTCCGGGTCAACGCCTTCAACCAGAACCGCGGCGCCGGCGCCGTGTTCCGGACCATTCCCTCGAAAGTGCTGACCATGGAAGAGCTGGGCATGGGCGAGGTGTTCAGGAAGATCACCGACGTGCCGCGCGGCCTGGTGCTGGTGACCGGCCCCACTGGTTCGGGCAAGTCGACCACCCTGGCGGCCATGCTCGACTATCTGAACAACAACAAGTACCACCACATCCTCACCATCGAGGACCCGATCGAATTCGTCCACGAATCGAAGAAGTGCCTGGTCAACCAGCGCGAGGTGCACCGCGACACCCATGGCTTCTCCGAGGCCCTGCGCTCGGCGCTGCGGGAAGACCCGGACATCATCCTGGTGGGCGAGATGCGTGACCTGGAGACCATCCGCCTGGCGCTGACCGCCGCGGAAACCGGCCACCTGGTGTTCGGCACCCTGCACACCACCTCCGCGGCCAAGACCATCGACCGGGTGGTGGACGTGTTCCCCGCCGAGGAAAAGTCCATGGTCCGCTCCATGCTCTCCGAGTCGCTGCAGGCGGTGATCTCGCAGACGCTGCTGAAGAAGATCGGCGGCGGTCGGGTGGCGGCCCACGAGATCATGATCGGCACGCCGGCGATCCGTAACCTGATCCGCGAGGACAAGGTCGCGCAGATGTACTCGTCGATCCAGACCGGTGGTTCGCTGGGCATGCAGACCCTCGACAACTGCCTTAAGGGCCTGGTGGCGAAGGGCCTGGTCAGCCGCGACGCGGCGCGCGAGAAGGCCAAGACGCCGGAAAACTTCTAATAATGACGTGGCCGCCGTGTCGGCCACGCACGAGACACATGGGCGGGAAAAATGGAATTTGAGAAACTGTTGCGCTTGATGGTGGAAAAGGGCGGGTCGGACCTGTTCATCACGGCCGGCGTGCCGCCCTCGATGAAGGTCAATGGCAAGATCATGCCGGTGACCAAGACCTCCATGTCTCCGGAGCAGACCCGCGAGACGGTGCACTCGGTGATGAACGAGCAGCAGCGTCGCGAGTTCGCCGAGAACCACGAGTGCAACTTCGCCATCAGCGCGCGCGGCATCGGCCGCTTCCGGGTCAGCGCCTTCTACCAGCGCAACCTGGCGGGCATGGTGCTGCGCCGCATCGAGACCAACATCCCGACCCTGGACGACCTCAAGCTGCCCGAGGTGCTGAAGAAGCTGGCGCTGACCAAGCGCGGCCTGGTGCTGTTCGTCGGCGCCACCGGTACCGGCAAGTCCACCTCGCTGGCGGCGATGATCGGCTACCGCAACAAGAACACCAGCGGCCACATCATCTCCATCGAAGACCCGATCGAATACATCCACCAGCACCAGAGCTGCATCGTCACCCAGCGCGAGGTCGGCATCGATACCGAGTCGTTCGAGGTGGCGCTGAAGAACACTCTGCGCCAGGCGCCGGACGTGATCCTGATCGGCGAGATCCGTACCCGGGAAACCATGGACTACGGCGTGGCGTTCGCCGAGACCGGCCACCTGTGCCTGGCCACTCTGCACGCCAACAACGCCAACCAGGCGCTGGACCGGATCATCAACTTCTTCCCGCCGGACCGGCACAACCAGGTGTGGATGGACCTGTCGCTCAACCTCAAGGCCATCGTCGCCCAGCAACTGGTGCCGACGCCGGACGGCAAGGGCCGCCGCGCGGTGATCGAGGTGCTGATCAACACCCCGCTGGCCGCCGACCTGATCCGCAAGGGCGAGGTTCATGAGCTCAAGGGTCTGATGAAGCGTTCCACCGAGCTGGGCATGCAGACCTTCGACCAGGCGCTGTACAACCTCTACACCCAGGGCGAGATCACTTACGAAGATGCTTTGCTCTACGCCGACTCGGCGAACGACCTGCGCCTGATGATCAAGCTGGGCTCGGAGACCGACGGCGACCACCTGACCAGCATCGCCCAGGGCCTGAGCCTGGAGGTCAGCGACGAAGACCCGGGGCGGCGCTTCCGCTGACCGCCCCCGCCGCCAGCCGGCGCGCCTGCTCCAGGGCTGCGACCAGCTCGGCGAAGCGTTTCTCGCCCTCTTCCCCCGCCCGCAGCACCGCTGCCGGGTGGGGCGCCACCACAATCCATCGCTCCCCCTGCCTGAACGGCGCGCCGGCGAAGTCCGCCAGGCGCAGACGCTGTGGCTCGAAGGTTTCCAGCAGCGAGGCCAGGGCCGTCTTGCCGAGGGCCACCACCACCTCGGGCGCGACCCGCGCCAGCTCCTCGTCGAGCCAGCGGCGACAGGCCTCGATCTCGCCCGGCTTGGGCGTGGCATGCTTGCGGGTGGCGGCGCGGCTGTTCGGGCCGCCCCGGGGAGTCCACTTGAAGTGCTTCACCGCGTTGGTCAGGTACAGCGCCTCGCGGCGCAGCCCCGCCCGCGCCAGCGCGCGGTTCAGCACCTGCCCGGCCGGCCCGACGAAGGGGCGGCCGGCGAGGTCTTCCTGGTCGCCCGGCTGTTCCCCGACCAGCATGATCGGCGCCTGCTCCGGCCCTTCCCCCGGCACCGCGCAGGTCGCGCCGCGCCAGATGTCGCAGTCGCGGCATTCGCCCAGCGAGGTGCTCGGCGCCCGGCGCGGCTGGGCCTTGTCGCTGGCGATCAGCACCTCCTTGCCCTGCCGCTCGCCGACGCTGGCGGCCTGCGCCAGGCGCTGCTGGCCGGCGCGGGCCTGGCTCATCAGCTGCGGGATCAGCGGGCCTTCCGGTAGGTGTTTCCAGAAGCGCACCGGCATGTTGCTTTCCAGCACGTCGCGGTTGAGTCGCGCCGGGTTGAAGGTGCTGCCGTAGTAGGCCAGCCAGAGTTCGGCGCCGGGGTCCTCGGCGCTGCGCGCCAGTTCGCGCAGCTCCGCCGGGCAGGGCCGCAGGAAGCGCAGCCGGGTGCCATCCCAGAGCGCCGCCGCGTCGGGCGTGGCGATCAGCCAACTGTTGCGCCCCAATCGCTCGGCGAAATGACCGGCGGCCATCTCCAGAATGTCGTGGGCCGGCTCGTGCCAGGCGACGAAGGTCGGCGGCCCCGCCTCGGCGGGGCGCTGCCGGAAGCGCAGGAACGCGTGCATGTGGTGGGCCTCGCGGCGCACGCCCTTGATCCGTCGCTGCAGCACGCTGCCGTCGCCGTCCCCGGCGAGCATGGCTGCGCGGTCTCCGTGGGCTACACGCCAGAGCACCCGGTAGAGCAGGGCCCAGCGGTCGTCGGCGCGGTAGCGCGACGCGCTCTCCAGCAGGTCGGGCAGCTCCCGGGGGATGCGCGGGGCGGGCGCGGACACGGGCGCCGGGGCCGTGGGCGCCAGGCCGGCGAACAACTGGCCGCCGTCGTCGTCCGTCCGCCAGTTCACCGCCTGGGGCTCGGCGCCGGCCTGCAGCAGGCGACGGGCCTCGCGGCGCCAGTCGGCGAAGCTGCCGTCGAAGCGCGCGTCGTGCATCACCACAGGGCCATCTGCGCCGGCGTGTCGCTGAGCTGGCGGCGCAGGGCGGCGGACTCCAGCGTGGCCTGCCGGGGCCGGTAGTCCTGGGTAACGATGAAGGGCCTGACCTTGTCCATTGCGCAGCGCAGGCGCACCACGTCGGCGTAGCGAATCCGCCGCTGGCGGCGCAGCTCGACCAGGCGCCTGGCGCTGAGCACGCCGATGCCCGGCACGCGGGCGATCATCGCCGGTTCCGCGCGGTTCAGGTCGAGGGGGAAGTGGGCGCGGTTGGCCAGCGCCCAGGCCAGCTTGGGGTCGATGTCGAGGGCCAGGTTGCCGGGCGTGGCGATCAGCTCGCGGACGTCGAAGCCGTAGCCGCGCAGGAGGAAGTCGGCCTGGTACAGGCGGTGTTCGCGCAGCAGCGGCGGCGCCTCGAACGGCACGCTCTTCGGGCTGTGCGGGATGGGGCTGAAGGCCGAGTAGTAGACCCGCTTGAGCTTGTAGGCGCCGTACAGGGTCTGCGCGGTGTGGAGGATGGTGCGGTCGTCGGTGTCGTCCGCGCCGACGATCATCTGCGTGCTCTGCCCGGCGGGCGCGAAGGCCGGACCGCGTCTTTCCTCGCTGGCCTGGTCCACGCCCAGACGGATCGAGCCCATCGCCTGCTTGATGGTGCCGACGCTCTTTTCCGGCGCCAGGCGGATCAGGCTGGCCTCGCTGGGCAGCTCGATGTTGACGCTGAGGCGGTCGGCGTAGCGGCCGGCCTCGGCGATAAGCTCGGGCGAGGCGTCGGGGATGGTCTTGAGGTGGATGTAGCCGCGGAACTCGTGTTCCTCGCGCAGCAGCTTGGCGACGCGCACCAACTGTTCCATGGTGTAGTCGGCCGAGCGGATGATCCCCGAGCTGAGGAACAGGCCGCTGATGCAGTTGCGCCGGTAGAAGTCCAGCGTCAGGCGCACCACTTCCCCGGGCGTGAAGCGGGCGCGCGGCACGTCGCTGGAGCGGCGGTTGACGCAGTACTGGCAGTCATACAGGCAGAAGTTGGTCAGCAGGATCTTCAGCAGGGCCACGCAGCGCCCGTCCGGCGTGAAGCTGTGGCAGATACCCATGCCGTTGGTCGCGCCCAGGCCGGACTTGCCCCGCGAGTCGCGCTTCGGCGCGCCGCTGCTGGCGCAGGACACGTCGTACTTGGCCGCGTCGGCCAATACGGTTAGTTTGTCGATGAGTTCCATGCGTCGGTCGATATACTGTTTTTATATACAGTATTTTGTGATCAACTAACGCGCAAGGTCTCGTCCCGGCCGGTCGTCGGCCCGTCATTCAGGGAGGTCACATGCAACGACAGGACACGCACAGCAAGGTCATCGGCTATCTGCTGTGGATCTTCGGTTTCCTCGGTTCGCACCGCTTCTACTACGGCAAGCCGGTGACCGGGACCATCTGGTTCTTCACCTTCGGCCTGCTGTTCATCGGCTGGATCATCGACCTGTTCCTGATCCCGTCCATGGACCGCGAGGCCGACCTGCGCTTCACCGCCGGCGAGGTCGACTACAACGTCGCCTGGATTCTGCTGACCTTCCTCGGCGTGTTCGGCGTGCACCGCATGTACCAGGGCAAGTGGATCACCGGCATCATCTACCTGTGCACCGGCGGCCTGTTCCTGATCGGCGTGCTGTACGACTTCTGGACGCTGAATACGCAGATTTCCGTGCGCAACGCCTCCCGCGCCTGACCCTCAGAACAGCCGCAGCGGCTCTTCGTCGAGGGCCGCGATCTGCTCGCGCAGCATCAGCACCTGGTCGCCCCAGTAGCGCTCGTTGGCGAACCAGGGGAAGGCCAGGGGGAACGCGGGGTCGTCCCAGCGGCGGGCGATCCAGGCGCTGTGGTGGAGCAGGCGCAGGGCGCGCAGGCCCTCGATCAGCGGCAGCTCGCGCGGGTCGAAGTCGTGGAATTCCTGGTAGCCGTCGATCAGCTCGGCGAGCTGGCCCAGGCGTTCCTGGCGCTCGCCGGCGAGCATCATCCACAGGTCCTGCACGGCGGGGCCCATGCGGCAGTCGTCGAGGTCGACCACGTTGAAGGTCTCGTCGCGGTACAGCAAGTTGCCCGGGTGGCAGTCGCCGTGCAGGCGGATGGCGTTGTAGCGCACCCGGCCGAACAGCGCGTCGAGCCGGCCCAGCAGGTCCTGCGCCACCGAGCGGTAGGCCGGCAGCAGGCCGCTCGGAATGAAGCCGCCCTGCAGCAGGGTGTCCAGGGAGGCATGGCCGAAGTTGTCCACCGCCAGGGTCTCGCGCTCGGTGAAGGGGCGGGTCGCCCCCACCGCGTGCAGGCGGCCGAGCAGCTGGCCGAGCCGGTACAGCTGGTCCAGGTTGCCCGGCTCCGGCGCCCGGCCGCCGCGGCGGGGGAACAGAGCGAAGCGGAAGCCGGCGTGTTCGAACAGGCTCTCGCCGTCGCGCTCCAGCGGCGCCACTACCGGCACCTCGTGCTCGACCAGTTCCCGGCTGAACGTGTGTTCCTCGCGGATCGCCGCGTCGCTCCAGCGGTCCGGCCGGTAGAACTTGGCGATGAGCGGCTCGCTCTCCTCGATGCCGACCTGGTAGACCCGGTTCTCGTAGCTGTTCAGCGCCAGCACCCGGGCGTCGCTCAGGTAGCCGAGGCTTTCCACGGCATCGAGAACGAGATCGGGGGTGAGGGTGGAGAAGGGATGGCTCATGGCGTGCTCCGGTGGGGGCGCCCAGTGTACCCCCGGCAGGGCCGCTTTACCGGTTCAGTCGCCGGGCCGCGGGGTACGGGCCAGGCAATAGACGTCCACCCGGGTGGCGCCGCGTGAGTGCAGCAGTCGCGCCAGTGCCTCGGCCGTCGCGCCGGTGGTGAGCACGTCGTCGACCAAGGCCACGGCCAGGCCGTCCGGCTGTGCATGATCGGCAAGGGCGAAGGCATGGCGCAGGTTGCGCCGGCGCGCGGCGGCGTCCAGCTCCTGCTGGTTCGCGCCCTCCCGCGGGCGCAGCAGCCAGTCGCCGCGCACGGGTATTCCCAGCGTGGTCCCCAGCCAGTCGGCCAGCATCCCGGCCTGGTTGAAGCCTCGGCGGCGCAGGCGCTTGCGCCCCAGCGGCACGGGCAGGAGCAGGGCGGGCCGGGGCAGTCCTTCGGCGAAGGCGTGCAGCAGGTGATGTGACAACTGCTCCGCCAGCAGGCGTCCCAGAGGCCATCTCGCCTGGTGCTTGAAGCGGGTGATCAGGCTGTCCACCGGAAAGGCGTAGCGCCAGGCCGCCTCCACCCGAGCGAAGGCCGGTGGCCGTTTCTGGCAGGCGCCGCAGACCAGCCCGCTGGCCGGCAGCGGCACCGCGCAGATGCGGCAGTGCCCGCCGAGCCAGGGCAGCTCGTCCTGGCAGGCGCCGCACAGGGGATGGCCGGTGTCCGCCACCTCGTCGCAGAGCAGGCAGTGCTGTTTGTTTTTTGTCCAGATGTAAACCTGGTCATCCGTGAGTGGTTGACAGCGCATGGTCCTTCCTTCGACTATGCCTCGCAGCCGTGTCACACAGCCTAGAACAAGGAATATCCCCATGAGCGCCAGCATCGCTTCCGCCACCCGTCACGATTGGTCCCTCGCCGAGGTGAAGGCGCTGTTCGAGCAGCCGTTCAACGACCTGCTGTTCCAGGCCCAGATCGTCCACCGGGCGCACTTCGACCCGAACCGGGTGCAGGTCTCCACCCTGCTGTCGATCAAGACCGGCGCCTGCCCGGAAGACTGCAAGTACTGTCCGCAGTCCGGCCACTACAACACCGGCCTGGACAAGCAGAAACTGATGGAGGTGCAGAAGGTGCTGGAGGCGGCCGCCGAGGCCAAGGCCATCGGCTCCACCCGCTTCTGCATGGGCGCGGCGTGGAAGCACCCGTCGGCCAAGGACATGCCCTACGTGCTGAAGATGGTCGAGGGCGTGAAGAAGCTGGGCCTGGAGACCTGCATGACCCTCGGCAGGCTCGATCAGGAGCAGACCCGCGCCCTGGCCGAAGCCGGCCTCGACTACTACAACCACAACCTCGACACCTCGCCGGAGTTCTACGGCAACATCATCACCACCCGCACCTACTCCGAGCGCCTGCAGACCCTGGCCTACGTGCGCGACGCTGGGATGAAGATCTGCTCCGGCGGCATCCTCGGCATGGGCGAGTCCCTCGACGACCGCGCGGGCCTGCTGATCCAGCTGGCCAACCTGCCGGAGCACCCGGAATCGGTGCCGATCAACATGCTGGTCAAGGTCGAGGGCACGCCGCTGGCCCATGAGGAAGACGTTGACCCGTTCGACTTCATCCGCATGCTGGCCGTGGCGCGGATCATGATGCCGAAGTCCCACGTGCGTCTGTCCGCCGGCCGCGAGCAGATGAACGAGCAGATGCAGGCCCTGGCCTTCATGGCCGGCGCCAACTCGATCTTCTACGGCGAGAAGCTGCTGACCACCGCCAACCCCCAGGCCGACAAGGACATGCAGCTGTTCAAGCGCCTCGGCATCAAGCCCGAGGCGCGCGAGGAGCACTCGGACGAAGTGCACCAGGCGGCCATCGAGCAGGCCCTGGTCGAGCAGCGCGATTCGCAGCTGTTCTACGACGCGGCCGTCTGACAACGGCAGCCACAAGCCTCAAGCTGCAAGCCAGGTGCGCGCGGCTTGCAGCTTGAGGCTTGCCGCTTGGAGCTACTGCATGTCTTTCGATCTCGCTTCCCGCCTCGCCGAACGCCAGGCCGCCCAGCTGTTCCGCCAGCGCCCGCTGTTGCAGGGGCCGCAGGGGCCGGACGTGCTGGTCGACGGCCAGCGCCTGCTGGCCTTCTGCTCCAACGACTACCTGGGCCTGGCCAACCATCCCGAGGTGATCGCGGCCCTGCGCGCCGGCGCGGAGCGCTGGGGCGTGGGCGGTGGCGCCTCGCACCTGGTGATCGGTCACAGCGGCCCGCACCACGAACTGGAAGAGGCGCTGGCCGCCTTCACCGGCCGGCCCCGCGCGCTGCTGTTCTCCACCGGCTATATGGCCAACCTGGCGGCCGTCACCGCGCTGGTGGGGCAGGGCGACACGGTACTGGAAGACCGCCTCAACCACGCCTCCCTGCTGGACGCCGGCCTGCTGTCCGGCGCGCGCTTCTCGCGCTACCTGCACAACGACGCGGTGAGCCTCAGCAAGCGCCTGGACCGGGCCCAGGGCAATACCCTGGTGGTGAGCGACGGCGTGTTCAGCATGGACGGTGACCTCGCCGACCTGCCCGAACTCTGCGCCGAGGCTCGCAGCCGGGGCGCCTGGGTGATGGTCGACGATGCCCACGGCTTCGGCCCGCTGGGCGCCACGGGTGGCGGCATCGTCGAACACTTCGGCCTGGGCCTGGACGACGTGCCGGTGCTGGTCGGCACCCTGGGCAAGGCGTTCGGCACGGCCGGCGCCTTCGTCGCGGGCAGCGCGGACATGATCGAGACGCTGGTCCAGTTCGCCCGGCCCTACATCTACACCACCAGCCAGCCGCCGGCAGTGGCCTGCGCCACTCTGAAGAGCCTGGAGCTGCTGAGCACCGAGCACTGGCGCCGCGAGCACCTGAACCGGCTGATCGCCCGCTTCCGCGCCGGTGCGGCCGAAATCGGCCTGAGCCTGATGGACAGCCCCACGCCGATTCAGCCGATCCTGGTCGGCGACAGCGAGCGCGCGCTGAAGCTTTCCGCCCTGCTGAAGGCGCGCGGCCTGCTGGTCGGCGCTATCCGCCCACCCACCGTGCCGGCCGGCAGCGCGCGCCTGCGGGTGACGCTGTCCGCCGCCCACAGCGAGGCGCAGCTGGAGCGCCTGCTCGACGCGCTGGCCGAGTGCTGGCCCGAGGTGAACCGCCATGCGTGACCATCTGATCCTGCTGCCGGGCTGGGGCCTGGGCAGCCTGCCGCTGGAAGTGCTGGCCGAGGCCCTGCGCGGGCTCGATCCGGCGCTGCGGGTGGAGATCGAACCGTTGCCCGAGCTGGCCTCCGGCGAGCCGCGCGACTGGCTGCTGGAGCTGGACGAGCGCCTGCCACCGCATACCTGGCTGGGCGGCTGGTCCCTCGGCGGCATGCTCGCCAGCGAACTGGCGGCCCTGCGTGGCGAGCGCTGCCGCGGCCTGCTGACCCTGGCCAGCAACCCCTGCTTCGTCGCCGGTGCGGACTGGCCGCACGGCATGGATGAGGCGACCTTCGACGCCTTCGTCGACGGCTGCCGCGCCGATCCCGGCGCCACGCTCAGGCGTTTCAGCCTGCTCTGCACCCAGGGTTCGGCCGAGGCCCGCGGCCTGGCGCGCCAGCTGCAGGCCGCGGCGCCCCACGGCGCGCCGGAGGTGCTGCTGGCCGGCTTGGAAGTACTCGGCAACTTCGACGGGCGCAGCGCCCTGCAGCGCTTCGCCGGGCCGCAACTGCACCTGCTGGCCGGCGCCGACGCTCTGGTGCCGGCCGAAGTGGCCGGCGAACTGCTGGCGCTGCAGCCGGACATCGAGGTGGGGCTGATCGAGGACGTCAGCCACGCCTTCCCGTTGGAGCGCCCCCACGAGGTGGCGGCGGCGATCCTGGCCTTCCTCGGCGAGGCTGGCGATGCCTGAACATGCGCCCCACGGCGGCCTGCCGGACAAGCGCCAGGTCGCCGCGTCCTTTTCCCGCGCGGCGGACAGCTACGATGGTGTGGCCGCGCTGCAGCGCGAGGTCGGCGCGCAGTTGCTGGCGCGGTTGCCGGCCCTGGCGCCCGCGCGCTGGCTCGACCTGGGCTGCGGCACCGGGCACTTCACCCGGCTGCTGGCGCAGCGTTTCGCGGTCGGCGAGGGCGTGGCCCTGGACCTGGCCGAAGGCATGCTGCGCCACGCCCGGCCCCGCGGCGGCGCGTGGCACTTCGTCGCCGGCGACGCCGAAGCCCTGCCGCTGCGCGACCACAGCCTCGACCTGATCTATTCCAGCCTGGCGGTGCAGTGGTGCGCCGACTTCGCCGCCGTGCTGGCCGAGGCGCGCCGCGCGCTGCGCCCGGGCGGCGTGCTGGCCTTCAGCAGCCTGTGCGTCGGCACCCTGCAGGAACTGCGCGACAGCTGGCAGGCGGTGGACGGCTTCGTCCACGTCAATCGCTTCCGCCCCTTCGAGGGCTACCAGGCCCTGTGTGCCGAGAGCGGTCTGCGGGTGCTGACGCTCGAACGCCAGGCGACCACACTGCATTTCCCCGACCTGCGCACCCTGACCCGTTCGCTCAAGGACCTCGGCGCGCACAACCTCAACCCCGGCCGCCCGGGCGGGCTCACCGGTCCCGCGCGCATCCGCGCCCTGGCCGCCGCTTACGAAGGCTTCCGCACGCCCGAGGGGCTGCCGGCCACCTACCAGGTGGTGTACGGCGTGCTGCGCAAGGACTGACATGACCCAGGCCTATTTCGTCACCGGTACCGACACCGAGATCGGCAAGACCACCATCGCCGCCGGCCTGCTGCATGCGGCGCGCCTGGCCGGGCTGAGCACGGCGGCGGCCAAGCCGGTGGCCTCCGGCTGCGTGCCGACCGGCGAGGGGCTGCGCAACGACGACGCGCTGGCCCTGCTCGGCGAATGCTCGCTGGCGCTGGCCTACGACGAGGTCAATCCGTTCGCCTTCGCGCCGGCCATCGCCCCGCACCTGGCGGCGCGTGAGGCAGGCGTCGAACTCAGCGTGGCGCGCCTGCTGCCGGCGGTGCGCCGGGTGCTGGACAGGGGCGCCGACTTCTCCCTGGTCGAGGGCGCCGGCGGCTGGCGGGTGCCGCTGGCCGGTGACGAGAGCCTGTCCGACCTGGCCGTGGCGCTGCGTCTGCCGGTGATACTGGTGGTGGGCGTGCGCCTAGGTTGCATCAACCACGCCGTGCTCAGCGCCGAGGCCATCCAGCGCGACGGCCTGGAACTGGCCGGCTGGGTGGCCAACATCGTCGAGCCGCGCACCTCGCGCCTGGAGGACAACCTGGCGACACTTGCCGAGCGGCTGCCGGCGCCCTGCCTCGGGCGGGTGCCGCGCCTCGAGCGGGCCACGCCGGCCGCCGTGGCCGCGCACCTTTCTCTGCCGCCGTCGGGCGCCGCGTTATAAGCCGCTGATCGATTGATAGCGCTTTGCTTGTACGTTTTTTGAGCATTATCTGCTTCAATTACCGGCACGAGTCTGTCCCCGTCAGGGAGTCACCAGCATGCAAATCTCCGGAAGCGCCTTCAACGCGGGCCTCAGCGGCATCCAGGCCGGGCAGCGGCGTGTCGAGCAGGCGGCCAGCGAAATCGCCAGCAACGCCCTGCCGACCCAGCAGCAACAGCCGGCCCCCAGCCAGCAGGCCCAGCAAGCGCAGCCGACCTCGCAGGCACGGCCGGCCAACGAGCCCGACCTGGCGCAGAGCCTGGTGGGCCTGAGCCAGGGCCGCAACGAGGTACAGGCCAGCGCGCGGGTGGTGGAAACCGCCGACGAAGTGCTGGGTACCCTGATCGACACCCGCGCCTGACGGGGCTGTCGGCGTCGCAGTGACCCCGGGGACTCGCCCCGGCGGTGCGAGGAGGGTCTGATGCAGATCGGCAGCGCCATCGCCTACGCTGCTCCGCCGCCGTCGCCACAGGCGGTGCGTCCGCCTTCGTCCGAACAGGATCTCTCCGCCCGCCCCGTCGAGGCCGCCGCCGATTCGAGCACGCTGCGCGACCCGGACGAGGAGCGCACCCGCCCCGGCGCCGAGGGCGATGCCCGCACCGTGCGCGAAGCGGAGGTGCTGCGTCAGGAGCAGCAGGAAATCACCGAGCTGGCCAGCCGCGACCGCGAGGTGCGTGCCCACGAGCAGGCGCATGCTTCGGTCGGCGGCGCCTATGCCGGCGCACCCACCTATACTTTCAAGCGCGGCCCGGACGGCAAGAGCTACGCCGTCGCCGGCGAAGTCGGTATCGACACCAGCCCCATCCCCAACGACCCCGAGGCCACCCTGCGCAAGATGGAGCTGGTGCAGCGCGCCGCCCTGGCGCCCGCGGAACCCTCGGCCCAGGACCTGCGCGTCGCTGCCGAAGCCGCGGCCCAGGCGACCCAGGCCCGCGCCGAGCTGGCCCAGCTGCGCCGGGAAGAGGCGATGGCCGCCGCCGAGGCGCGCAGCGAGCAGCGCGAGGAGCGGCTGGCGGAGGAAGAGGAGAAGCGTGCCGCCGAAGAAAAGGATCAGGGGCAGACGAAACAGTCTCTTTCGCCACCGCCCGGGTTGGATATCTACCAGCGTCTCGCCCAGTTGCAGACCCCGTCGGCGACCGTCGACCTGATGGCGTGAAAGGGGGCTGGCGGGTGCTTGACAAGGATTGGGCGTAAACGTATGTTTCAAACGCCTGTTTGAGTGCCGGGCCGGTTAGTGCCTGCCGGGCGCCGGGAGAAATCCCGCGAACGACCGCTCCAGACGGTCATCCCAATACCAAGGAATCCACCGTAGAGGTTTACCGCTATGCCTGAGTACAAGGCCCCCTTGCGTGATATCCGTTTCGTTCGCGACGAACTGCTCGGCTACGAAGCGCACTATCAGAGCCTGCCCGGCTGCCAAGACGCCACCCCGGACATGGTCAGCGCCATCCTGGAAGAAGGCGCCAAGTTCTGCGAGCAAGTCATCGCTCCGCTGAACCGTGTCGGTGACCTCGAGGGCTGCACCTGGTCCGAGTCCGGCGTGAAGACCCCGACCGGCTTCAAGGAAGCCTACCAGCAGTTCGTCGAAGGCGGCTGGCCGAGCCTGGCGCACAACGTCGACCACGGTGGCCAAGGCCTGCCGGAGTCCCTGGGCCTGGCCCTGAGCGAGATGGTCGGCGAAGCCAACTGGTCCTGGGGCATGTACCCCGGCCTGTCCCACGGCGCGATGAACACCATCGAGGCCCACGGCACCGACGAGCAGAAGCACACCTACCTGACCAAGCTGGTATCCGGCGAGTGGACCGGCACCATGTGCCTGACCGAGCCGCATTGCGGTACCGACCTGGGCATGCTGCGCACCAAGGCCGAGCCGCAGGCTGACGGTTCCTACAAGGTGTCCGGCACCAAGATCTTCATCTCCGCCGGCGAACACGACATGGTCGACAACATCGTCCACATCGTGCTGGCCCGCCTGCCCGATGCCCCGCAAGGCACCAAGGGCATCTCCCTGTTCATCGTGCCGAAGTTCAACGTCAACGCCGACGGCAGCGTCGGTTCGCGCAACGCCGTTTCCTGTGGCTCCCTGGAGCACAAGATGGGCATCCACGGCAACGCCACCTGCGTGATGAACTTCGACGGCGCCACCGGCTACCTGATCGGCCCGGCCAACAAAGGCCTGAACTGCATGTTCACCTTCATGAACACTGCTCGCCTGGGTACTGCCCTGCAGGGCCTGGCCCACGCCGAAATCGCCTTCCAGGGCGGCATCAAATACGCTCGCGAGCGTCTGCAGATGCGTTCCCTGACCGGCCCGAAAGCCCCGGACAAGGCTGCCGACCCGATCATCGTCCACCCGGACGTGCGTCGCATGCTGCTGACCATGAAGGCCTTCGCCGAAGGCAACCGCGCGATGGTGTACTTCACCGCCAAGCAGGTCGACATCGTCAAGTACAGCCAGGACGAAGAAGAGAAGAAGGCCGCCGACGCGATGCTGGCGTTCCTGACTCCGATCGCCAAGGCGTTCATGACCGAAGTCGGCTTCGAAGCCGCCAACCACGGCGTGCAGATCTATGGTGGCCACGGCTTCATCGCCGAGTGGGGCATGGAGCAGAACGTGCGTGACAGCCGTATCTCCTGCCTGTACGAAGGCACCACCGGCGTCCAGGCTCTCGACCTGCTGGGTCGTAAAGTCCTGATGACCCAAGGCGAAGCCCTGAAAGGCTTCACCAAGATCGTGCACAAGTTCTGCCAGGCCAACGAAGGCAACGAGGCCATCAAAGGCCTGGTCGCACCGCTGGCTCAACTGAACAAGGAGTGGGGCGACCTGACCATGAAAGTGGGCATGGCCGCGATGAAGGACCGCGAAGAAGTCGGTGCCGCCTCGGTGGACTACCTGATGTACTCCGGTTACGCCTGCCTGGCCTACTTCTGGGCCGACATCGCCCGTCTGGCCGCCGAGAAGATCGCTGCCGCTACCGAGGAAGAGGCCTTCTACAAGGCCAAGCTGCAGACCGCGCGCTTCTACTTCGAGCGCATCCTGCCGCGTACCCGTACCCACGTCGCGACCATGCTGTCCGGCGCCAGCAACCTGATGGACATGGACGAAGAGCACTTCGCTCTGGGCTACTGAGTCCGGTCCGACCTCGGGTCACAAGAACCGCGGCCTTCGGGCCGCGGTTTTTTTTGGCCTGCATTCCTGGCAGGGCATGCTCGTAGGGTGCGCCGCGCGCACCGATCGTAGCCCGGATGAAATCCGGAAGCGGTCTCTACCGGTGCTCCGTCGTTCAGCCGATTGCCGAGTGCTCGGATGCTTATGGTTCGCACGGGTGGGCACAACCAAAACTTTCATGCCGCTGGGTAAACAGCTGAGCATCGGTGTTGCCGGCTTATTGGTGCGCATGGCGCACCCTACGGGGGCATTCAACAACCATCGCCTGCCGACGGAATGCGAGCGATTTCCGCTGGTCTTTGCCGGTGATACGGGCAAAATGCCGCATCCCGCCAGCCATCCCGAAACCGCACGTGCCACGTCTCGCCGCCTATCGCCCCCATCATCTGCTGACAGCGCTGCCGCTGCTGGTGGCCGGGCTGGTGGTCGCGCGCATGGACTCGCTCAGCGAATTCTTCCAGTCCCTGTTCAACGTGCTGCCGACCCTGCTCCTGCTGCTCGGTGGCGCCTTCTGCGTGGCCTACGGCCGTCAGCGGGAGTTCTCCCTGCTGGTGGTGGTGTACCTCGTCTACTTCCTGCTCGACACCCAGACCGACCACTTCCGCGAGCACGGCCAGGTGCGGGAAGACGCCGCGCTGGTGTTCCACCTGTGCAGCCTGCTGCTGCCGCTGTTTTACGGCCTCTACGGCGCCTGGCGCGAGCGCAGCCATCTGCTGCAGGACATGGTGGCCCGCGCCGCCGTGCTGCTGGCGGTCGGCGGCACCTTCGCGGCCCTGGCCCGGCGCTTTCCAGAGGGGCTGCAGGCCTGGCTGGCGCAAATCCACTGGCCGCTCTGGCACGGGCAGTGGATGAGCCTGATCCAGCTTGCCTACCCGCTGTTCCTGATCGCCGGCGCGCTGCTGCTGGTGCAGTACTTGCGCCAGCCGCGGCCGGTGCACGCGGCCCTGTTCCTGGGCCTGCTCGGCCTGCTGTGGATGCTGCCCAACACCTTCATCCTGCCCCACGCGCTGCAAGTGATGAGCAGCCTGGTGATGCTGATGCTGGTCGCGGCGGTAGTCCACGAGGCCTACCAGATGGCCTACCGCGACGAGCTGACCGGCCTGCCGGGGCGGCGCGCGCTGAACGACCGCCTGGAGCGCCTGGGGCGCAACTACGTGATCGCCATGGCCGACGTCGACCACTTCAAGAAATTCAACGACACCCACGGCCACGACGTCGGCGACCAGGTGCTGCGCCTGGTCGCCAGCCGGCTGCGCCGGGTTGGTGGCGGCGGCAAGGCCTACCGCTACGGCGGCGAGGAATTCACCCTGGTGTTCCCGGGCAAGACCCTCGACGAGTGCCGGCCGTATCTGGAGGCCGTGCGCGAGGCGGTGGAGAGCTATCCCCTGCAGTTGCGCGACAAGCAGCAGCGGCCGGCGAGCGACAAGGAAGGGCGCCAGCGCCGCACGGCCGGCAGCGCCCCCACGGTGTCGGTGACCATCAGCATCGGCATGGCCGAACGGGAGGCGCACCAGCGCGGCGCCGACGAGGTGATCCGCAGCGCGGACAAGGCCCTCTACGCGGCCAAGCAGGCCGGCCGCAACCGGGTGATGGCGCAGGGCGAGAGCCGTCGCGGCGCCGTGCGGGTGAAGTCCCCGGCCGCCTGAGCGGTGGAGTTATGACGCTGCATTCAGCGTCCGCAGCGTCGTTGTTCCGCCCGGCCGTCGCGCAGTAGTTTCCGTGCAGTGCGTGCGCCGCGTCGGCGTGCCCTTCATGGAGAGGCCGTGATGCCCGAGTACAAGGTTCCGCTGCGCGACATGCGCTTCCTGGCCGACGAGGTCTTCGATTTCCCCGCCACCTACCTTGCCATCGGCGCCCGCGATGCCACTCCGGACATGGTGCTGGCCATCCGCGAGGAGGCGGCGCGCTTCTGCGAACAGGTGATCGCCCCGCTGAACCGCGGCGGCGACGAGGAAGGCGCCCAGTGGCGCGAAGGCGAGGTCACCACGCCCAAGGGCTTCAAGGAGGCCTTCGCCCAGTACGCCGAGGCCGGCTGGAACGGGCTGGGCATGGACCCGGCCTACGGCGGCCAGGGCCTGCCGCACTCGCTGGACCTGCAGGTCGGCGAGATGATCGGCTCCAGCAACTACGCCTGGGGCATGTACCCGGGGCTGACCAAGGGCGCCATCGCGGCCATCCACTCCCACGGCAGCGACGCACTGAAGGATGCCTACTTGCCGCCCATGGTCGCCGGCCAGTGGACCGGCACCATGTGCCTGACCGAGCCGCACTGCGGCACCGACCTGGGCCTGATCAAGACCCGCGCGGCGGCCAACGCCGACGGCAGCTACGCGGTCAGCGGGACCAAGATATTCATCTCCTCCGGGGAGCACGACCTCAGCGAGAACATCATCCACCTGGTGCTGGCCAAGCTGCCGGACGCGCCGGCCGGCACCCGCGGCATCTCGCTGTTCCTGGTGCCCAAGTTCCTGCCCGCGGGCGGGGCGCGCAACGCCGTGTCCTGCGGTTCCATCGAGCACAAGATGGGCATCCACGGCAACGCCACCTGCGTGATGAACTTCGACGGCGCCACCGGCTGGCTGGTGGGCGAGGCCAACAAGGGCCTGGCGGCGATGTTCACCATGATGAACCACGCCCGCCTGGGCACCGGTATCCAGGGCCTGTGCCACGGCGAGGCGAGCTACCAGAACGCCGTGCGCTACGCCCGCGAGCGCCTGCAGATGCGCTCCCTGAGCGGGCCGAAGGCGCCGCAGCAGGCGGCCGACCCGATCATCGTGCACCCGGACGTGCGGCGCATGCTGCTGACCATGAAGGCGTTCAACGAAGGCAACCGCGCACTGGCATTCTTCTGCGCCCAGCTGCTCGACCTGGAGCACAGCGCGGCGGAGGTCGAGCAGCGCCAGCAGGCGGCCGATCTGCTGGCCCTGCTCACGCCCATCGCCAAGGCCTTCATGACCGACACCGGGCTGGAGGTGACTACCCTCGGCATGCAGGTGTTCGGCGGCCACGGCTACATCCGCGAGTGGGGCCAGGAGCAGCAGATGCGCGACTGCCGCATCGCCTCCATCTACGAAGGCACCAACGGCATCCAGGCACTGGACCTGCTTGGCCGCAAGATCCTCGGCAGCCAGGGCAAGCTGCTCAGTGGCTTCACCCGCCAGGTCCACCTCTTCTGCCAGGCCCAGGCCGAGCATCCCCAGCTCAAGGACAAGGTCGCCGAGTTGGCGCGCCTCAACCGCCAGTGGGGCGAGCTGACCCAGCACGTCGGCATGGCCGCCATGCGCAACCCGGAGGAGGTCGGCGCCGCGTCGGTGGACTACCTGATGTACTCGGGCTACGTCGTGCTCGCCTACTTCTGGGCGCGCATGGCCGTGGTGGCCCAGGCGCAGCTGGACGCCGGCAGCGGCGAGGCGGACTTCTACCAGGCCAAGCTGGCGACCTGCGACTTCTACTACCGCCGCCTGCTGCCCCGCGCGTCGGCGCACCTGGCGGCGGCGGAGGCCGGCGGAGAATGCCTGATGCGCCTGTCGGCGGAGCAGTTCCTGTTCTGATCGCGGACGGCCGCCGAGCTCCGGGAGGCCCGCTACGGCCTTTCCGTGGCTACATCCCTGTTATGTGCGGGTGGCGTGACCCTGCTCTTGTGGGAGCGGCCTTGGCCGCGAAATTCGCGGATGAATCCGCTCCCAAAAGGTGCGCCACAACTAGCGTGGTCATGGCCTTTGCCGTGGGGCGGAAGCATGATCTGGGTGTGACTTTTCGGTCACAAACAGAACCTATGTCCTAATAGGGTGTTCTTATAGACTCGAGGGCTGCACTCAAAGCGGCCGGCTCTTTCGGCCGCTCATTGCTCCGTTCGAGGATTGCCCTGATGGCCGACTATAAAGCTCCCCTGCGCGACATGCGCTTCGTACTCAATGAAGTCTTCGAGGTCTCCAAGCTGTGGGCCGAGCTGCCCGGCCTGGCCGAAGTGGTCGACGCCGACACCGCGTCCGCCATCCTGGAAGAGGCCAGCAAGGTCACCGGCGGCACCATCGCCCCGCTGAACCGCAGCGGCGACGAGGAAGGCTGCTCCTGGCACGAAGGCGCGGTGAAGACCCCGGAAGGCTTCCCCGAGGCCTACCGCACCTACGCCGAAGGCGGCTGGGTGGGCGTAGGCGGCTCGCCGGAGTTCGGCGGCATGGGCATGCCCAAGGCGATCGGCGCCCAGGTCGAGGAAATGGTCAACTCGGCCAACCTGTCCTTCGGCTTGTACCCGATGCTGACCGCGGGCGCCTGCCTGTCGATCCTCAACCACGCCAGCGAAGAACTGAAGCAGCAGTACCTGCCGAACATGTACTCCGGCGTCTGGGCCGGCTCCATGTGCCTGACCGAGCCGCACGCCGGCACCGACCTGGGCATCATCCGCACCAAGGCCGAGCCCCAGGCCGACGGCAGCTACAAGATCACCGGCACCAAGATCTTCATCACCGGCGGCGAGCACGACCTGACCGAGAACATCATCCACCTGGTGCTGGCCAAGCTGCCGGACGCCCCGGCCGGTCCGAAGGGCATCTCGCTGTTCCTGGTGCCGAAGGTGATGGTCAACGCCGACGGCTCCCTGGGCGAGAAGAACAGCCTGGGCTGCGGCTCCATCGAGCACAAGATGGGCATCAAGGCGTCGGCCACCTGCGTGATGAACTTCGACGGCGCCACCGGCTGGATCGTCGACGAGCCGAACAAGGGCCTCAACGCCATGTTCACCATGATGAACTACGAGCGCCTGGGCGTCGGCATCCAGGGCCTGGCCCTGGGCGAGCGCTCCTACCAGAGCGCCATCGAGTACGCCCGCGACCGCATCCAGAGCCGTGCCCCGACCGGCCCGGTGAACAAGGACAAGGCGGCCGACCCGATCATCGTGCACCCGGACGTGCGTCGCATGCTGCTGACCATGAAGGCGCTGAACGAGGGCGGCCGCGCCTTCTCCAGCTACGTCGCCATGCAGCTGGACACCGCCAAGTACAGCGAAGACGCCACCACCCGCAAGCGCGCCGAGGAACTGGTCGCCCTGCTGACCCCGGTGGCCAAGGCCTTCCTGACCGACATGGGCCTGGAAACCACCGTGCACGGCCAGCAGATCTTCGGTGGCCACGGCTTCATCCGCGAGTGGGGCCAGGAGCAGCTGATCCGCGACTGCCGCATCACCCAGATCTACGAAGGCACCAACGGCATCCAGTCGCTGGACCTGATGGGCCGCAAGATCGTCGGCAGCGGCGGCAGCTACTACCGCCACTTCGCCGAGGAGATCAAGGCCTTCATCGCCAGCGCCGACGCCTCGCTGGGCGAGTTCACCGCACCGCTGAAGGCGGCCGTGGAGAACCTCGACGAGCTGACCGCCTGGGTCCTGGACCGCGCCAAGGCCAACCCGAACGAAATCGGCGCCGCCTCGGTGGAGTACCTGCACGTGTTCGGCTACACCGCCTACGCCTACGTATGGGCGCTGATGGCGCGGGCCGCGCAGGGCAAGGAAGGCCAGGACGACTTCTACGCCAGCAAGCTGGGCACCGCACGCTTCTTCTTCGCCCGCCTGCTGCCGCGCATCCACTCCCTGACCGCCTCGGTCAAGGCCGGTAGCGAGCCGCTGTACCTGCTGGACGCCACTCAGTTCTGAGTCGCCCCGGTGTAAAAAAGCCCCGCCTAGGCGGGGCTTTTTCATGCCATGTGTCGTTGGGCGGAATGCATCGTAGGGTGCGCCGTGCGCACCGGTCGTAGCCCGGATGAAATCCGGGAGCGATCTCCACTTGTAGTCCACCTTTGTCCCAATTGAGTGGCTGGCGAGTGTCCTAGACCTTGTAGGAGCGGCTGGGAGGCATTCCGATTGGTCGCGAAGCTGCTGTCTGTCTTGTTCGCGGACAAGTCCGCTCCCACAGAGCTGGAGCTCACCCGGACATCGCCTTTACGGCAGTGCGATTGACTCGGCGTGGCCGGTTGCGGCACCTTGCCGGCTTCATGCCAGCCTGCACGGACGCCATGCCTCATATCCTCATCGTCGAAGACGAAGCCGCCATCGCCGACACCCTGGTGTTCGCGCTGCAGGGCGAAGGCTTCACCACCACCTGGCTGAGTCTGGCCGAGGCGGCGCTGGTGTTTCAGCAGCAGACGCCGGCCGATCTGCTGATCCTGGACGTCGGCCTGCCCGACATCAGCGGTTTCGAGGCGTGCCGGCGGTTGCGGCGGTTCTCGGAGGTGCCGGTGATCTTCCTCACCGCGCGGGATGCCGAGATCGATCGGGTGGTGGGGCTGGAGATCGGCGCCGACGATTACGTGGTCAAGCCGTTCAGTCCACGGGAGGTGGCGGCGCGGGTCAGGGCCATTCTCAAGCGCATGGCGCCGCGCGTGACCGAGGCGGCGGGGGACGGCGCGCCGTTCCGGGTCGATGCCGAGCGGGTGCAGATCCACTACCGCGAGCAGCTGCTGGTGCTGACCCGCCACGAGTTCCGCCTGTTGCAGACGCTGCTGGCGCAGCCGGAGCGGGTATTCTCCCGCGAGCAGTTGCTGGACGCCCTGGGCGTGGCCGCCGACGCCGGCTACGAGCGCAACATCGACAGCCATATCAAGAGCCTGCGCGCCAAGCTACGCCAGGTGGCGGCCGACGCCGAGCCGATCCAGACCCATCGGGGCCTGGGCTACAGCTACAGCCCCCGTCAGGCCTGAGCCGCCTCCTGCTCCCCATATCGACTCCGCATTTCCTCCAGCCGCGTTTCGGCCTGCGGCGACGGCTGCCAGTGCTGGCGGGTGGCGGCCAGGCGCAGGCTCAGGGCGCCGGCGCCGAAGCGCTCGGCCAGTGCCTCCGCCTCGTCCAGCTGGGCCAGGGCGCGCGCTGGGGCGTCGCTGGCGAACAGGGCGTCGGCCTGCAGGCGAAGGGTTTCCGGCAGCAGGTAGAGGTCGCTGCGTTGGTGTGCGACACCTACCGCCTGCTCGGCGCGGCGCAGCAGTTCGGCGTGCCGGCCGAGGCGAGCCAGGGCGTCGAGCTGCAGGGTGGCCAGCGTCACCTCGATGATCGGCATGCTCTGGCGGTTGC
>NZ_JAOEEE010000031.1:0-63171 GCF_029837675.1 Pseudomonas sp. GD04015
GTCCGCACCGGAAGTGGGGCGCATTATAAGGACCTAATCCGGGCCGTCAACACCCTTGTGCAAGATTTTTGTCATCTTCGTCTGCACACCGGATAAAGCCCCTGCGAGCGAGGGGATGCGCAACAGCATCACCAGTGCTCCCAGCGCGGTATAGAGCGCCCACTCGCCGATGTCCGAGCGCACGATCCACAGCATGTGCAGCAGTGCCAACCCCAGTACCGCATAGCTCATCCGGTGCAACTGGCGCCAGCTCCGACCAAGGCGACGCTGGCTGTAGCGGTTGGAGGTCAGTGCCAACGGCAGGAGGCACAACAGGGCCAGGGCGCCAACGATGATGTAAGGCCGCTCCTGCAGATCGACCAGCAAGCGGTCGAAGCGCAGCCCGAGGATGAACAGCAGATAGCCACATAGATGGAGCACAGCATAGGCGAAGCACCACAACCCCAGCTGCCGGCGCACCGCTATCCAACCACCCCAGCCGGTGAGGCGGCGCAGCGGCGTCATCGCCAGGGTGCAGAGCAGCAGAATCAACGCGCCCTGCCCCAAGTTGTCCACCAGCACCTTGCCCGGGTCCGGCCCGCTCAATCCCATTACTCCTTGGTAGATCCACCAGGACAGGAATCCCAGCGCCACCAGAAACACTGCGCCACGCCATAAAGGATGGCGCATCAGTAGTGCTTCCGCAGATCGAGATCGCTGTAGAGACCGGCGACTTCGTCGTAACCGTTGAACAGGCGCGTATCGACCACGTTCGGACTGAACAAGCTGTTCGGCAACCGGCGCTCGGTGGCCTGGCTCCAGCGCGGGTGATCCACCTGCGGATTGACGTTGGCATAGAAGCCATACTCGTCCGGCGCCAGCCTTTCCCAGGTGGTTCCGGGCTGCTCGGCGACGAGGCTGATGCGCACGATGGACTTGATGCTCTTGAAGCCATACTTCCACGGCACCACCAGCCGCAGCGGCGCGCCGTTCTGGTTCGGCAGCACCCGGCCATAGAGCCCGACCGCCATCAGGGTCAGGGGGTGCACGGCCTCGTCCATCCGCAACGCTTCTATATAAGGCCAGTCGATCAGCGAGAATCCCGAGCGCACGCCCGGCATCTGCTCAGGCGCGACCTTGGTCTCGAAGCGCACGTACCTGGCATTGCCCGTCGGCTCGGCGCGCTTGAGCAGGTCCGCCAGGGGAAAGCCCAGCCAGGGAATGACCATCGACCAGGCCTCGACGCAACGCAGCCGGTAGATGCGCTCCTCAAGCCGATGGGGTTGCACCAGTTGTTCGAGCGACACAGGCCCTGGCTTGGCCACCTCGCCGTCGATCATCACGGTCCAGGGTTCCACTTCCAGTCGCCCGGCATGGCGCGCCGGATCGCCCTTGCCGGTCCCAAACTCATAGAAGTTGTTGTAGTGAGTGACGTCCTCGTAGGGCGTCAGCGCTTCGTCCCCGGCGGTGACCGCCTGCCAACGCACATCCGGCAGCTTCCCGGTGAACCAGGAAGGCTGGGCGCCAGGCTCGACGCCGGCGTAGCGCTCGCTCTCGGCGCGCACCGGCAATCCGGCGAGCGCCAGTGCGCCGCCCGCAGCGCCCAAGAAAAGGCGACGAGACAGGTAGACAGCTTCAGGAGTGACTTCGCATTCGCGCGAGGCGGATGCAGGAGGAATCTTGATCAGCATGGCGGGCTCCGCAGCCTGGACATCGAATGCGCCAGTAGACTGCGGAGCCGCGAGGACGTTACATCACTCGGCCGCTTTACGCCGGCGCAGTTGCAACAAATATTGCACAGGACCGGAGGCGGCGTAGGCGAGGAAGATCAGCAGCAGGATGCGCGGCGGGTCACTGAACACCACGGCGAACACCAGCACCACGATGAGGATGGCCACGAAGGGCACGCGCCCCTTGAGGTCCAGGTCCTTGAAGCTGTGGTACTTGATGTTGCTGACCATCAGAGTGCCGGCGGCAGCCACCAGCAACGCGACCACGAAGGCCATGTTCGAGCCCTTGATGCCGAAGTCGCTGAAGGCCCACACGGTGCCGGCGACCACCGCCGCCGCGGCCGGGCTGGCCAGGCCGATGAAGTAGCGTTTGTCGGCCTTTCCGACCATGGTGTTGAAGCGCGCCAGACGCAACGCGGCGCCGGCCACATAGATGAAGGCGACCATCCAGCCGACCTTGCCGAGGCTGCCCAGCGCCCACTCGAAGGCGACCAGAGCCGGCGCGACGCCGAAGGCGACCATGTCGGACAGGGAGTCGTACTCGGCACCGAAGGCGCTCTGGGTATTGGTCAGGCGAGCGACGCGCCCATCGAGGCCGTCCAACACCATGGCGACGAAGATGGCGATAGCGGCGTGGTCGAACTGGCCGCTCATACCGTTGATGATGGCGTAGAAGCCGGAGAACAACGCCGCCGTGGTGAACAGGTTGGGCAGCAGGTAGATGCCGCGGTGGCGAACCTTTCTGCCTTCGGCATCCCGGCCTTCCTCCACGTGCTCATCGATAGGCAACAGGCTCTCGGGCTCGGGGCTCTTGCCGGAATCCTCGGGACGTTCGTTCATGAACAACACCTTGCAGCGATTGGTTGGAAATTCGACCCCTGGCGCCAGCGCGGGTTTCGCCGGCAGCACGGGCTAGACGAGAGGGCTTTATACCAGAAGCCCGGGACGCGCATAAAAAAACGCGGCCGGAGCCGCGTTTCTTTCGAGCATCGACGAAGCTTAATTCTTGGCCTTGTCGACGATCTTGTTGGCAGCGATCCACGGCATCATGGCGCGCAGCTTCTCACCGACCACTTCGATGCCGTGCGCGGCATTGTTGCGGCGGTAAGCGGTCATGGACGGATAGTTGGCAGCGCCTTCGGTGATGAACATCTTGGCGTATTCGCCATCCTGGATGCGCTTCAGGGCGTTGCGCATGGCGGCACGGGACTCGGCGTTGATCACTTCCGGGCCGGTCACGTACTCGCCGTACTCGGCGTTGTTGGAGATCGAGTAGTTCATGTTGGCGATGCCGCCTTCGAACATCAGGTCGACGATCAGCTTCAGTTCGTGCAGGCACTCGAAGTAGGCCATTTCCGGGGCATAGCCGGCTTCGACCAGGGTTTCGAAACCGGCTTTCACCAGCTCGACGCAACCGCCGCACAGAACGGCCTGCTCACCGAACAGGTCGGTCTCGGTCTCGTCCTTGAAAGTGGTTTCGATGATGCCGGTACGGCCGCCGCCAACACCGCAGGCGTAGGACAGGGCGACGTTCTTGGCGTTGCCGGAGGCGTCCTGGTAGATCGCGATCAGGTCAGGAATACCGCCGCCACGGACGAACTCGGAGCGCACGGTGTGGCCCGGGGCCTTCGGCGCGATCATGATCACGTCGAGGTCGGCACGCGGCACGACCTGGTTGTAGTGGATGGCGAAACCATGGGAGAAGGCCAGGGTGGCGCCCTTCTTCAGGTTCGGCTCCAGCTCTTCCTTGTACAGCTTGCCCTGGAACTCGTCGGGGGTCAGCACCATGACCAGGTCGGCACCGGCGACGGCAGTGGCCACGTCGGCCACTTTCAGGCCGTGGGCCTCGGCCTTGGCGACGGTGGCCGAGCCCTTGCGCAGACCGACGGTGACGTCCACACCGGAATCCTTCAGGTTGCACGCCTGGGCATGGCCCTGGGAGCCGTAGCCGATGATGGCGACTTTCTTGCCCTGGATGATCGAGAGGTCACAGTCTTTGTCGTAGAACACTTTCATGGGAATTCCCCTGGTTTGTCTGGCCTTATGGGCCGTTTCGCTAAAGAGTTAGATGCTGAGCACTTTGTCGCCACGGGCTATGCCGGTGACGCCGCTGCGTACGGTCTCCAGGATCGACGCGGTGCCGATGGCCTGGATGAAGCTGTCCAGCTTGTCGCTGGTGCCGGCGAGCTGGATGGTGTAGACGCTGCTGGTCACGTCGACGATCTGCCCGCGGAAGATGTCGGTGGTGCGCTTGACCTCGGCGCGCTGGGCGCCGGTGGCCTTGACCTTCACCAGCATCAGCTCGCGCTCGATGTGGGCGCTTTCCGACAGGTTCACCAGCTTGACCACTTCGATCAGCTTGTTGAGGTTCTTGGTGATCTGCTCGATCACGTCGTCATGTCCGACGGTGGTGAGGGTCAGACGCGACAGGGTCGGGTCCTCGGTCGCCGCCACGGTCAGGCTTTCGATGTTGTAGTTGCGCTGGGAGAACAGGCCGACCACGCGGGACAGGGCGCCGGGCTCGTTTTCCAGCAGCAGGGAGATGATATGGCGCATGTTCAGGTCCGCTCCGTCTTGCTCAGCCACATGTCACGCATGGCACCGCCGCGAATCTGCATCGGGTATACGTGTTCGCTGGTATCCACGGCGATGTCGAGGAACACCAGGCGGTTCTTCATGGCGAAGGCCTCTTCCATCTTCGGCTTGAGATCCTTCAGGTCGGTGATGCGGATGCCCACGTGACCATAGGCCTCGGCCAGCTTGACGAAGTCAGGCAGCGATTCCATGTACGAATGCGAGTAACGGCTGCTGTACTGCATGTCCTGCCACTGGCGAACCATGCCCAGCGCACCGTTGTTCAGGTTGACGATCTTCACCGGCAGGTCGTACTGCAGGCAGGTCGACAGCTCCTGGATGTTCATCTGGATGCTGCCTTCGCCGGTCACGCAGGCCACGTCGGCTTCCGGGAAGTTCAGCTTGACGCCCATGGCCGCCGGGAAGCCGAAGCCCATGGTGCCCAGGCCGCCGGAGTTGATCCAGCGATTGGGCTTGTTGAAGCGGTAGTACTGGGCCGCGAACATCTGGTGCTGGCCCACGTCGGAGGTGATGTAGGCGTCGCCCTTGGTCACTTCGCTGAGGGTCTCGATCACGGTCTGCGGCTTGATGATGCTGCCGTCGCCCTCGTTATAGGGGAACAGGCGGCCACCGCCGCGCCACTCGTCGATCTGCTTCCACCAGTTGGCGACGGTTTCCTTGTTCGGGGTCTCGCCGATTTCGCGGAGGATGGCGACCATCTCGGTCAGCACGCTGTCGACCGGGCCGACGATCGGGATGTCGGCCTTGACGGTCTTGGAGATCGAGGCCGGGTCGATGTCGATGTGGATGATCTTGGCGTTCGGGCAGAACTTCGCCGCGGTCTCGCCATTAATGACGCGGTCGTCGAAGCGCGCGCCGACGGCCAGGATGACATCGGCGTGGTGCATCGCCAGGTTGGCGGTGTAGCTGCCGTGCATGCCGAGCATGCCGACGAACTGACGGTCGGTACCCGGGTAGGCGCCCAAGCCCATCAGGGTATTGGTCACCGGAACGTTGAGCATCCGGGCCAGCTCGGTCAGCGGCTCGGAAGCACCACCCATGACCACGCCGCCACCGGAGTAGACGATCGGACGCTTGGCTGCCAGCAGGGTCTCGACGGCCTTGCGGATCTGCCCGGAATGACCACGGGCAGCAGGGCTGTAGGAGCGCAGCTTGACCTTCTTCGGGTAGCTGTACTCGTACTTCTGGGACGGATCGCCCATGTCCTTGGGAATATCCACGACCACAGGGCCGGGACGGCCGGATTCCGCCAGGTAGAAAGCCTTCTTGATCACTTCGGGGATTTCCGAAGGATGCTTGATGATGAAGCTGTGCTTCACGATCGGACGCGAGATGCCGACCATGTCGGTTTCCTGGAAGGCGTCGGTACCGACCACGGTGCTGGGCACCTGGCCGGAGATGATCACCATCGGGATCGAGTCCATGTAGGCGGTGGCAATGCCGGTGATGGCATTGGTCGCCCCCGGGCCGGAAGTCACCAGCACGACACCGGCCTTGCCGGTGGCGCGGGCGTAGCCGTCGGCCATGTGAGTGGCGGCCTGCTCGTGACGAACCAGGATGTGGGTAACTTCCGGTTCTTTGAACAGGGCATCGTAGATATGCAGGAGGGCACCGCCCGGGTACCCGTAGATATACTTAACGCCTTCGTCACGCAGCGAGCGGACGACCATTTCAGCGCCGGATAAAAGCTCCACGTTGTTCACCTCTAGAACGCCAGATCACCACCCGACAACGAGTGGTCCTTTGAGTAGGTCTTACCGGTCAGCGGACAAGCGCGACTGTGGTCGCTGATGATGCAGGGGTCTGCCTGACGAGTAGCGGAAGAGCCCAATCTTGCGGAGCCTTTCCTTCCCAGCGCGAGGTAACGCGTTGCGGGTGTAACGGGGGTCGGCACGGGTAGCGCCTTTTTCCACTGAGCTGAGGGACGCTTGCGGCGGACCTCACAGCAGTAGGAGCTGCCGATTGTTCGGATTACCGAACGCCAAGTCAAGCCGTTCATTGCAGAATCTTGCGCCGCCGGCTTGTGACGCGGTGCAGGATGAAGATTCGCTGGTTTTGGTTATAGTAACGGGCAGGTTTTGCTGCCGATAAAAAGGAAACGACATGCGTCGCATGATTCTCGCTTGCAGTGTGCTGCTCGCCCTGAGCACCGGTGCCACCGCCGGCCAGATTTACAAATGGGTAGATGACCAGGGGAATGTCCACTTCGGTTCGCAGCCACCGGAGGGGCAGAACAGCACACAGGTGAATCCGAACATCTCACATCCCAAGACGCCTCCGGCACCGGCCCCGACCGCGGTGGAAGAAGGTGCGGAAGACGCCGAGCAGAAGGCCATCGACGAGAAGGTGAAGAAGGACGTCGCCAAGCAGGAAGCCGAGCGCAAGAAGTACTGCGAGACCGTACGCAACAACCTCGCCCAGTTGAAGAACAACCCTCGCGTGCTCACGGAAGAGAATGGCCAGACGCGTCGCCTGACCGAAGAAGAGCGTCAGAGCCGCATCGCGGAAAGCGAAAAGGCTATCGAGACCACCTGCAAGAAATAGCAGGATGAAGAGGCAGGCGCTCAGCCTGCCTCGACGATCAACCGGTCAAAGTCCTCAAGCGCTGCCAGCAGCGCCCTCATCTCAGTCTCTCGACCACGAAAACGCTCTTCCGCCATGGGCCGGATGCCTGACGCCGTCGGCAATGGTCCACCCGCCTCCAGCAGCTGCTTCATCCGGGGCAGGAAGATCCACTGCAGCCAGGCCTCAAAATCCAGCGTATCGACGCAGAACGGTTGCTGGCTGGCGAGCGCCTCCGCCGAAGGCGACTCGGCCGCCCACAGGCCGAGCATGCGCAACTCCCGCTCCACCTGCAGCAACTGATCCGCCAGCGCGGAGAAACGGGCATCCATCAGATGTTGACCCGGGCCTTCTCGCGGGCCTGAGCGGCGCCGGACGGATCGCCCTGGCGCTCCCGCGCCTGTGCGATGAGCCCCCAGAGGCTGGCCTGCAAGGCCGGACGGCCGCTGGCATAGGTCAGTCCACGGCGAGCCAGCTGCTCCGCCTGAGCAGCGTCGCCTTGCGCCAGACGCACCTCGGCCAGGCGATAGAGCACCTGCGGCTCCCGCGGCGCGATGCGCTGGGCCCGCTCCAGGCTGGAAGAGGCACCATCCAGATCGCCACTGCCCTGCTGTTGCTGGGCACTGGTCAGCAGCGCCAGCACCGGACCGTCCAGTTGCTCGTCACCGGCCAGGCTGCCACCTGAAGGAATGCCACTGGGCATGCTCGGTGCGCTCGGCTGCGAATACGAGCCCTGGCTGGAGATCGGCCCCGTGCTCAGCGGCGCGGGGTCGTAGGTGGAGGGGGTGGCGTTGCTGCCGTCCGGATAGGACTCCAGCGGCGCGGAAGACACGCCCCCCGGCACCATCACCACCACGCCGGAATCCTCGGGCAGGCTCTGGCTCTGCGCCTGCGGCTGGGACGGCGTGGCCACCCCGCCACGACCGGCGAAAGCACCCTGCTCGTCTTCCATCAGGCGACCGGACGAATCCTGCACCGGAATGGAACCCCTAGGCACGCTGGTACAGCCGGACAGAACCGCCGACGCCAGCATCACGGAAACCCACCACTTAGCCATTCATATCCTCACTCGAAGCGAATCAGTTGAGCCAGCCGCGCACCCAGTCCATCACGTTTTCCGCCGGAGCCTCCAGCACTCCGCAGGCCTGCCCGGGTGCCGGCTCGCTGCCGCGGATGTAGGGTATTTCCACGGCGTTGGGGCAACCCGCCGCGGAACCCTGGCCGCTCCCCGCATCCACCCAGGCCGGCGCGACGTTGTCCGGCATGGGCATGTCCAGCGGCAGCGGATCGGCCTTCTTCATGAATCCCGCCCAGACCTGCAACGCACCGGTGGCGCCGGTCAGGGGCGTCTTGCCGTTATCGTCGCGGCCCATCCAGACCACCGCCAGCAGGTCCTGGCTGAAGCCGGCGAACCAGCTGTCCCGTGAATCGTTGCTGGTGCCGGTCTTGCCCGCCAGCGTCAGGGACGCCGGCAGCTGACTGTAAACCGAGCGCCCGGTGCCTTCGCGCATCACCCGCTGCATGGCGTTCTGCACCAGGTAGATGGCCCCCGGATCGAAGCGCTGCTGGATCTTGAAGGGATAGCGCTTGAGCGGCTCGCCGCCGGCAGCCAGTACGCTGCGGATGCCGCGCAGCGGCGTGTTGAAGCCGCCGTTGGCCAGGGTCTGGTACATGGTCGCCACTTCTATCGGGCTCAACGCCCCAGCGCCCAGCAGCATCGAGGGGTAGGCCGGCCATTTGCGATCCACCCCCAGGCGTTCGAGGGTTTTGAGCACATTGGGCACGCCCAGTTCCAGACCGAGCTTGGCGGTCGACAAGTTGTAGGAGTTGGCCAGCCCCTGATAGAGGTAGATGGTGCCGTGGGCCTTGCGATCATAGTTCTGCGGACGCCAGATCTGGCCATCCTGCCCTTTGACCGAGAACGGCGTGTCCTCCAGCCAACTGGTCAGCGTGTACTGGCTCGGCCGCTCCAGCGCGGTGAGATAGATGGCGGGTTTGATCAGCGAACCGATCGGACGATTGGCATCCAGCGAGCGATTGAAACCGGCGAAGCGCGGCTGGCGACTGCCGATCAGCGCCTGGACCTCGCCCGTCTCCGGGTTGGTCACCACCATCGCCGCCTCCACCTCGTCCACCCCCTGCCGGCCGGAAAGGCGCTTGAAGGTCTCGCTCAGGGCGGACTCGGCCTTGAGCTGGAGGATCGGATCGAAGCTGGTGAAGATGCGCAGGCCTTCCTCGGTCAGGTCTTCCTCGCGGTAGTCCTCGCGCAACTGGCGCTTGACCAGGTCAAGGAAGGCGGGGAAGGAACTGTCGGCCAGGCTGCCGCGCTTGGTCACGCCCAGCGGCTTGCTCTTCGCCGCCTCGGCGACTTCGGCGGTGACCACGCCCTGCTCGACCAGCAGGTCCAGCACCAGGTTGCGCCGCTCCAGGGCACGCTCGGGGTTGCGCCGCGGGTTGTAGTAGGTCGGCCCCTTGACCATGCCGACCAGCAGCGCCACCTGCTCCAGCTTCAGCTCGCCCAGCGGCTGGCTGAAGAAGTACTGGCTGGCCAGGCCGAAGCCGTGCACCGCGCGCTGGCCGTCCTGGCCGAGGAACACCTCGTTGAGGTAGGCCTCGAGAATCTCGTTCTTGTCGTAGTGCAGCTCCAGCAGCACCGCCATCATGGCTTCGGTGAGCTTGCGGGTCAGGCTGCGCTCGCTGGTGAGGTAGAAGTTCTTCACCAACTGCTGGGTCAGGGTGCTGCCGCCCTGGCGCAGCTGGCCAGCGGTGGCGTTGATCCACACGGCGCGGGCGATGCCCTTGGGCGAGACGCCGAAGTGGTTGAAGAACTCGCGGTCCTCCACCGCCACCAAAGTCTCGACCAGATACGGCGGCACCTGATCCAGCTTGATCAGGATGCGGTCCTCATGGTGCGCCGGGTACAGCCCGCCGATCAGCAGTGGCTCCATGCGGGCCACCGCCAGCGCGACGCCGTTGCCCTGGGTCAGACCGGCCACGTAGTCGCCGGAGAACTTGACTCGCACCCGCTGGGCAGGCTCGTTGCCTTCGTAGAACTGGAAACCACGGGTGTGCAGGTCGACCAGATTGCCGTTCACCGCCGCCGCGCCCGGGCCGTTGGCGGCACCTTCGCGGCGATAGCCGAGGGCATCCAGCTCGGTGAGAAAGTCGTCCCGGCTCAGCTTCTGGCCGACGAACAGCTCCAGCGGCCGGGCATAGACCTTGGCCGGCACCGTCCAGCGCTTGCCGGAGAATTTCTCCTGCACCACGGCATCGAGATACACGGCGAAGCCAGCCAGGATCACCAGGCCGACCAGCGACAGCTTGAGCAGCCAGCCCAGCCAGGAACGGCTGCCGGCGCGGCGCCTGGCGCCTTTGCGGGGAGTACGGGAACGAGTCATGGCGCGGCATTATACGCACTTTGCCAAGGCCCAACAGGCGCACGCCGGCGGTTTGCAGAGCACGCCACAGCCGCCATAATGCCGCCTCTTCTTCAAGACCAGAACGCAAGGAAAGACCGTGAGCCAAGCCCTGATCGCCGCCCTGCAGAACCCGGACCTCTACCCTCACCCGGTGGAAGGTTTCCAGGTCATCGAGACACACATCTCCTGGGTGCTGCTCACCGGCCCCTTCGCCTACAAGATCAAGAAACCGGTGAACTTCGGCTTCCTCGACTTCACCGACCTGGAGCAACGTCGGCACTTCTGCGCCGAGGAGCTGCGGCTCAACGCACGCCTGACCGATGGCCTGTACCTGGAAGTGCTGCCTGTCACCGGCAGCGAGAGCGCGCCGCAGCTCGCCGGCGAAGGCCCGGCCATCGAATACGTGCTGAAGATGCGCCAGTTCCCGCAGAGCCAGCTGCTCAGCACCGTCCAGGCGCGCGGCGAGCTGACCCCGGCGCACATCGACGCGCTGGCCCGGCAGATCGCCGACTTCCACGGCCGCACGCCCGCCGTGCCCGTGGAACACCCGCTGTGCTCGCCGCAAGCCATCGTCGCGCCGATGCGGCAGAACTTCGAGCAGATCCGCCCACTGCTGTCGGACGCCGCCGACCTGCAGCAGCTGGAAGCCCTGGAGGCCTGGACCGAGGCCAACATCAGCCGCCTGGAACCCCTGCTGGCCCAGCGCGCCGCCAGCGGTTCGATCCGCGAATGCCATGGCGACATCCACCTGGGTAACGCCACCCTGCTGGACGGCCAGGTGGTGCTGTTCGACTGCATCGAGTTCAACGAACCCTTCCGCCTGATCGACATCGCCTCGGACTCCGCCTTCCTCGCCATGGACCTCGAGGACCGCGGCCTCAAGTCGCTGGCCCGCCGCTTCCTCAGCGCCTGGCTCGAACACTGCGGCGACTATGCGTCGCTGGAGTTGTTCAACTTCTACAAGGCCTACCGCGCCCTGGTGCGGGCCAAGATCGCCCTGTTCAGCCTGGCCCATCAGAACGATGCCGTGCAGAAGGCCGCTACCCTGCGCCAGTACCGCAACTACGCCAACCTGGCGGAAAGCTACAGCGCCATCCCGACGCCCTTCCTGGCCATCACCAGCGGCGTCTCCGCCGTGGGCAAGAGCCAGGTCGCCCTGCGCCTGGTGGAATCCCTCGGCGCCATCCGCCTGCGCTCGGACGTGGAGCGCAAGCGCCTGTTCGGTGAACAGCCGGACGACGCCAAGGGCACGCTCGATGGCGGCATCTACAGCGCCGAGGCCAGCGCCGCCACTTACGAACGTCTGCACCAACTGGCGGAAAGCGCCCTGCACGCCGGCTTCCCGGTGGTGCTGGACGCCGCCTACCTCAAGCGCGACCAGCGCAGCGCGGCGTGGCAGGTCGCCGAGCAGAACGGCGCGCCGTTCCTGATTCTCGACTGCCAGGCCCCCGAGGAAGTGATCGCCGCCTGGCTGCAGCAACGCCAGGCCGAAGGCAGCGATCCGTCCGATGCAACCCTGGAAGTGATCCAGGCCCAGCAGGCCGGCCGCGACGAGCTGGATGCCGACGAGCAGGCCCACAGCCGGCGCATCGACACCCACCAGGCCGCCAGCCTGGACGGCCTGATCGGCAGCATCCGCCAGCGCCTGCCCGGCCTGTAGCCCGCCCCGCCCAGGGCCTGTCTATACTGCGGACAGGCCCTGAACGGAGGCAGCCATGAGCCAACCCCGCCAACTGGATAGCCCTCTCTACCGCCTGCTGCGCGACGAGAAGATCAGCGAGTTCAACAAGCAGAAGCCCAAGGAAGGCCGCATCGACCTGCGCGGCGCCGACCTGCGCGGGCTCGACCTGCGTCACCTGGATGCCGGGGGCGTCGACTTCACCGACGCCTATTTCCGCGGTGCCGACTTGCGCGGCGTCGACCTGCGCGAGGCCGACCTGGCAGGCGCCAGCATCGCTCACGCCCAGATATCAGGCGCCTATTTCCCGACCGAGCTGTGCGCCGACGAAATCCTGCTGTCCATGCAGTTCGGCACGCGCATGCGCTACCGTCCCACCTGATCCGAGGCTGCATGAGCGAGATCGCCCGCCTGTTCGGCAACCGCGCCGGCGCCTATGCCAGCTTTCGCCCTCAGTATCCACAGGCGCTGTTCGACTGGCTGGCCGCCAACAGCCCGGGGCAAGACCGGGCGCTGGACATCGCCTGCGGCAACGGCCAGGCCAGCCGTTCCCTGCTCAAGCATTTCCGCCAGGTTCTCGCCTGCGACGCCAGCCCGGAGCAACTGCGGGCCGCGCCCGACCTGCAGGGCATCGACTGCTTCGCGTCGGATGCCAGCGCACAGCCGCTGGCGGACGCCAGTCTCGACCTGATCGTCGTGGCCCAGGCGCTACACTGGTTCGCCACCCCCGCCTTCTTCGCCGAAACGGGCCGCCTGCTCAGGCCGGGTGGGCTGTTCTGTGCCTGGTGCTACAGCCTGCTCAGCATCGACGAGGCCCTGGACGCGGTGATCGGCAACTTCTACCGCAACACCCTGGATGGCTACTGGCCACCAGGGCGCGCCAGCGTCGACGCCGGCTACCAGGACATCCAGCCACCCTTCGCCCGGATCGAAGTGCCCGCCTTCGCCATCGAGCAGGAGTGGTACCTGGAGCAGCTGCTGGGCTACCTCGGCACCTGGTCCGCCGTGCAGAAGCTCGAACAGGCCAGCGGCCGCGACCCGCTGCCGGAACTTCTGCCACGGCTGCGCCAGGCCTGGGGCGACAGGCAGCGGAAGCGTTTTGTGCGCTGGCCGCTACACTTCCTCGCAGGCTTCCCGACACCGCCCCGACCGTGACCGCGCAGCAAGGCAAGGAGGCGCCATGAACGACGAACTGCAACACATGAAGAACCTGGGCAAGACCTCCGCACAGTGGCTGCACGCCGTGGGCATCCACAACGCCAGCGACCTGCGTCGCCTCGGCTCGGTGGATGCCTACCGGGCGGTGCGCGCCCGCGGCTTCCGTGCCTCCAAGGTCCTGCTCTACGCCATCGAGGGCGCGCTGCTCGACGTCCACTGGAACGATCTGCCCCCCGGCCTGAAGGACAGCCTCAACGTCCAGTTGGACGAACACGGAACGAGCAACAAGAGCTAGCTCACAACCTCCGAGCGGCGGCATTTACCTGGGCAGCGCCGCCACCTATTGTTGCCAGTACCTGCGTGCCTTATCGTCAGCCAGCCAGTCCAAGGAATTACCGTCATGTACCTACTCGGGGAGCAACCGGCCTACGCCGATCAGTTGATCCAACGCCTGCAGAGCATTCCCACGCAGTTGCTGGAAGGGCTGCAGCCCAGCGGTGCCCCCCTGCGCCTGGAGCAGGTCGACGATCTGGCGCAGCTCCTGCCCGGCAATCAGCTGTACGTCATCGAGCACGGCCTGCTGCATGCGCTGGTGGACAACCGCCCGTTGTTCTACCTGCAGGAAGGCGACCTGGTGGGCCTGCGCCAGGGCATCGACCTGCCCAGCTGCCGCTACAGCAGCGAGGAGCACCTGACCCTGGTGCCCTATGCGCGCAGCGACGTGTTCAAGCACATCTACGCCAGCGAGCAGCGGCAGGAGCTGTTCATCCAGTACCTGATCGGCCACACCGCCCTGCTGTCCGACGCCCTGGCCCGCCTCAAGCAGCCGGAAATCCGCCCCGCCACCGGTTTCCAGCACTTCGCCGCCGGCGAGGAGCTGATCCAGCAGGGCGACGACGCCGACCACGTGTTCGTGATCATCGAAGGCCACGCCGAAGCCCACGTGGACGGTCTGAAGGTCGGTGACGTGCAGAAGGACGAGATCTTCGGCGCCATGGCCGTGTTCACTCGCGAGAAGCGCAGCGCCACGGTGATCGCCAGCGAGCCCTGCACGGTGATGGTGATCCCCAAGGACCAGTTCCTCAGCCTGATGCAGAGCAACCCGCGCATCGCTCACAGCCTGATCGAGAGCATGGCCCGGCGCATCGACCTGCTGAACAAGGAGGTCACCCAGTTGCGCAGCCAGCCACAGCCGGTCTGAACGGCCTGGAGTGGAACAGGACCCCGGCCCAGGCCGGGGTTTGCTTTTCAGGGGTTTTGCCAACCAGTCGAAAATAATTCTCATCCAGGTGTTGACTAGAAAATGAGAATTGTTATTATTACCCCAACTGGTCGCGAGATCAGCCGATAAGCTCAAGAGACCACGCAGTCGGACTCTTCAGATTATCTCCTCATCAGGCTAATCACGGTTATTGACCCGGCACTTTGCCGGGTCTTTTTTTGCCCGCGATTTCTTGGATCGCCGCCCTATCGCCTGGGGCTCGGCTCCTGCCAGCCGTGCACGAGCCCACCGCACATCATCGGCAGACTATTCACCGGCAATGGTTCGTCCTGTTGCACGAGGGGGTCGAAGGTGCGCAGGCTGCGACGTCATCGACGCCCTTCGATCAAGAAATGAGGATTAGAGTGCTGGGAGCCTGCACGACCGCGCCAGCAAGGGTTGCCGGGCGATCATGCCGAACGATCGAGGCGTTACCAGCCCACGCCCAGGCCGATCATGTAGCGGCGCTCGTTGGTGTCGCCGTGCTCGCTGGTGACCTTGTCCCACTCGGCCTTCAGGCTCAGCGCCGCCCAGCTGTTGAGCTTGTAGCGCAGGCCGGCCTCGGTATCGATGACGTACTCGATGGCATCGACGAAGGGCGCGCCCAGCTCGCCCTGGGTGTAAAGCTCCAGGTTCTTGCCGTACAGGTAGCGCTTGTAGTCCCACTCCAGCGAGCCGGAGTTGAAGTGCTCGCTGGTGCCATCGGCGAAGACGTAGTCGTTGCGGTTGAGCAGGCCGGCCACGGAGAAGGCGCCCAGCTCGTTGTCCCAGAACTGGTAACCGGGGCCGGTACCGATGGTGCGCTGGGTCTCGAGCTCTTCGATGCGGTCGTGGGTGTACTTGAGCTGGCCCTGCCAGAAGAAATGCTGGGTGAAGAAGCGATCCAGGTCGTAGTCGAACTCGATCCGGTCGGTCTTGCGCTCGTCGTCCTTGGTCTCGTGGTCGTACTCGGCCGAGATGCTGTGACGCCAGGCGCCGTGGCGGGCCTTGGTGTCGAGGTCGATGTCGTAGTCCTTGATGTCGTTCTCGGCCTTCTTGTAGTCGGCCGAGAAGTCCAGGGTGCCGGTCCAGGTCAGGTCCTGCACCACCGGCTTGGGCGGCATCATCTGGCTGATCGAGGCCAGTTCCACCACGCGCGGGGTCTCGCCGTTGACCAGCTCGACCTGGCCCTGCCCTGCCGGCCGCAGCGCCTTGGCGTGCTCGCCGGTGAAGTCGTCCTGCTTCACCAGCAACTCGCGGTCGGTCTCCAGGGTGGCGACCTTCTTCATGTCGAGGGTGATGCTGCCGGCGTACTCGGTCTTCAGCAGCAGCTTGCCACCGTCGAACAGCTGGATGGTGCCGGTGAGCTTGTCACCATTCTTGAGCCAGACGGTATCGGCCAGCAGCGGCATGGGAGTGGCGGCGAGCGCCAGGCAGAGCAGGGAACGGGAGGGCTTCATGGGTATCGACGACAGGCTGACTCATGGAATGGCGCGCATTATCCGGATGCACACCCGTTGAGCAAGCACAGACCCGATAATCCCCCTCGAAGTTCAGCCGCAGTGCTCTATCGGGGCCTCTCGCGGCCATCGACTCGCCGCCAGGGGTGCCGATATGCTCTCCTCGACCGGAGTCAGCCCGAAGGGACACCAGCACATGGCCAGAGCACCGAAGAAGGCGCCAGCCCCCACGCCAACCCTGGAGGCCACGGACAGCGCCGAAGCACGCCGCGCCGCGCTCTACCTGGTGCTGGCGGCGATCCCAGAGGGCAAGGTGGTCAGCTACGGCGAGCTGGCGGCGCTGGCCGGCCTGGGCCGGGCGGCGCGCTGGGTGGGCCGCACCCTCAGCCAGTTGCCGCCGGACACCCGCCTCCCCTGGCATCGCGTGCTCGGCGCGGGCGGCCGCCTCAGCCTGGCGGCGGGAACGCCTTCCGGCGAAGAGCAGCGCGCGCGCCTGCGCGCCGAAGGGCTGACCGTCCGCAACGATCGCGTCGACATGCGTCGCCACGCCTGGCACCCGTCGGAGTGAACGGACGGCCGCGATCCGCGTCTGACACGGGCGGAAATACCGTCCTTCCCACGACATGCCGCCGAACGCGGCTTGCGCCGGAACGGCAACAGCCCCTAGAGTGCGCCCTTTGCCCGTGCTAGCAGCCGAAAACACCACACATGCCCCGTAAAACCTGGCGCGCAGCCCTCGCCACCTATGCCCACCCGGCCGCACTGGCCCTGCTCCTGCTGGGTTTCGCCGCCGGGCTGCCGTACATGCTGGTGTTCTCCACCCTCTCGGTGTGGCTGCGCGAGGCGGGGGTGACCCACCAGACGATCGGCTACGCCAGCCTGATCGGCCTGGCCTATGCCTTCAAATGGGTGTGGGCGCCGATGCTCGATCAGTGGCGCCTGCCCCTGCTCGGCCGCCTCGGCCGGCGCCGTTCCTGGCTGGTGCTGTCCCAAGGACTGGTAGCCCTCGGCCTGATCGGCATGGCCCTGTGCGACCCGCAGCAACACCTGTCCTGGCTGATCGGCGTGGCCGTGGTGGTGGCCTTCGCCTCCGCCACCCAGGACATCGCGGTGGACGCCTACCGCCTGGAGATCGTCGACGACACCCGCCAGGCCGCCCTGGCTGCCAGCTACATGGCCGGCTACCGGGTCGCCGCGCTGCTGGCCACCGCCGGCGCCCTGTATTTCGCCGGCTGGTTCGGGACTCCCGGCGCCGGCTACCAGCATGGCGCCTGGGCCAGCACCTACCTGCTGTTCGCCATGCTGATGCTGCCCGGGCTGATCACCACCCTGTGGATGCGCGAGCCGCCGGTGCCGCTGCGCACCCAGATCGCCGCCGCGCGCTACGGCCTGTACCGCCAGCTGGCCTCGGTGCTGGTGCTGATCGTGCTGCTGGTGTCCATGCCGGCGATGTTCACCCAGTTCTTCCGCAGCGACGTATTCCTGATGCTGAGCGGCGAGATCAGCTTCGCCGAGCTGGCCCGCGAGGATCGCGCGTTCATGCGCTTCGGCCTCTACGCCATCCTCACCGCCGTGTGCCTGTCGCGCATGGGCCGACGGGGCCTGGCACCGGTGCTGACCCCGGTCAACGACTTCATCCTGCGCTACCGCTGGCAGGCGCTGCTGCTGCTCGGCCTGATCGCTACCTATCGCATGTCGGACACGGTGATGGGCGTGATGGCCAACGTCTTCTACATCGACATGGGCTTCGCCAAGAGCCAGATCGCCAGCGTCAGCAAGCTGTTCGGCCTGATCATGACACTGCTCGGCGCGGCCCTCGGCGGCCTGCTCATCGTGCGCTTCGGCATCCTGCCGATACTGCTCCTCGGCGGCGTGGCCTCGGCAGGCACCAACCTGCTGTTCGCCACCCTGTCCGGGTTCGGCGCGGTCACCCAGCCCGCGCTCTACGCCGAGCAGACGGTGAGCCACCTGCTGTGGGCGCTGGACCCGCACATGCTGATGCTGGTGGTGACCATCGCCCTCGACAACCTGAGTTCGGGCCTGGCCACCGCCGCCTTCGTGGCCTATTTGTCGAGCCTGACCAACCTGCAGTTCTCCGCCACCCAGTACGCCCTGCTCAGCTCCATCATGCTGCTGCTGCCACGCCTGGTCGGCGGCTATTCGGGGGTGATGGTGGAAAATGCCGGCTACGCCCAGTTCTTCATCGCCACCGCGCTGCTGGGCGTGCCCACGCTGATCCTGATCGTCGTGCAGTGGAGCCGCCAGGGGCGCCAGCCGCTGCCGGCACCAGAGCCAGCCGCCGCGGTGCCGCGCAGCGAGCCCTGATCAGCTCGGCTCGGGCACCTTCAGGCCCCGCGCCAGCAGCCCGGGCGTGGCGATGTCGACGCCCACCTGGCGCAGGCGGTCGCGGATTTCCTCGTTGAACCTGAAGGTCACCGGCCAGTAGTCCGAGTTGGCCGTCCACACCCGCAGCGACAGGGTGATGGCGGTCTCGCCGAGGCCCGCCACCACCACCGCCGGCGCGGGGTTCTTGAGCACCCGCGGGTCCTCGGCCATCTCGCGCAGCACCTGCTGCGCCTTCTGCAGATCGCTGTCGTAGTCGACCTTGACGTCGAACACCACCTGGCGCGTGGCCTGGCGCGAAGTGTTGGTGATGGTGCCGTTGGACAGCGCGCCGTTGGGCACGATCACCGTCCTGTTGTCGCCGGTGCGCAGCACGGTATGGAAGATCTGGATGCTGTCGACGGTGCCGCTGACGCCCTGGGCCTCGATCCAGTCGCCGATGCGGAACGGGCGGAACAGCAGGATCAGCACGCCGCCGGCGAAATTCGCCAGGCTACCCTGCAGCGCCAGGCCGATGGCCAGGCCGGCGGCGCCGATCGCGGCGATGAACGAGGTGGTCTCGATGCCGACCATGGAGGCCACGCTGATCACCAGCAGCACCTTGAGCACGATGTTCGCCAGGTTCTCGATGAAGCCCTGCAGGGCCTTGTCGGTATGGCGCATGGCGATCAGGGCGCCGACCCGCGCGGTCAGCCGGTTGATCAGCCACCAGCCGATCAGCAGCGTGACGAAGGCCAGCAGCAGCCGGCTGCCATACGCGATGACGACCGGGAACCAGGCCTCCGAAGCCGTCACCAGCTGATTCATGTTGATATCGGTCAGGTCCATGCCCGCACTCCTCTTCTCGCCGGAAACAACAACGCCATGGCAGGCCATGGCGTCACGATGGTGCTTCTTGTGCGACGGGAAAAAGGCCGGGGAGGTTCCTCCTCCGGCTCGGGCGCGTTCGCTCAGTCGCGGAAGTTGTTGTACTGCAGCGGCATGCCCAGGTCCTGGCCGCGCAGCAGGGCGATGGCCTCCTGCAGGTCGTCGCGCTTCTTGCCGGTGATGCGCACCTGCTCGCCCTGGATGGCGGCCTGCACCTTGAGCTTGGCGTCCTTGATCAGGGCGACGATCTTCTTCGCCAGCTCCTTGTCGATGCCTTCGCGGAAGGTCACTTCCTGCTTCATCACCTTGCCGGAGGCGTAGGGGTCCTTGGCCTCCATGCACTGGCTGTCGATCTTGCGCTTGATCAGGCTGGCGCGAACGATGTCGAGCACCTGCTCGAGCATGAACTCGGCCTCGGCGGTCAGGGTGATGGTCTTGTCCTTGCTCTCGATGCTGCACTTGCCGCGCAGATCGAAGCGGCGGTCGAGTTCCTTGATGGCGTTGTCGACCGCGTTGGTGAGTTCGTGCTTGTCCAGTTCCGACACCACGTCGAACGAAGGCATGGGCTTGCTCCTGATGGACGGCGCGATCCCCCTCACGGACTGAACGCGCCTGACTTGACGATAAAAATGGCGCGCTCATTATAACCAGTCTGATACACGCCGCTCGGCCAAGCTGCGGCGTCCCCTCCTTCCTCTGCCAGCGAGCCCCTCAATGCCCAACCCCCATCTCAGCATCCTGGTGGTGGACGACGCCAAATTCTCCAGCGCCATGATCGGCCGTGCCCTGAGCCAGGCCGGCTACCAGGACGTGCGTTTTGCCAGCAGCGCCGCCGAGGCCCTGCAGCAACTGGAAAAACGCCCCGCCAGCGTGCTGCTGGCCGACTGGCTGATGCCGGAGATGGACGGTCTCGAACTGACCGCCCGGGTACGCCAGCTGGACGAGACGGCCGAACACTACACCTACGTCATCCTGCTCACCGGCAAGGAAGGCGAGAACGTGCTGGTGGAGGCCTTCGACCGCGGCGTCGACGACTTCATCAGCAAGGCCGCGATGAACGAACAGCTGGTGCCACGCGTTTACGCCGCCGATCGCCTGTGCAACACCCTCCACCGCCTGCTCAACGAAAACCGCATGCTGACCCAGAACATCGCCAGCCTGGAGCAGCGCAACCTGGTCGACCCGCTGACCGGCCTGGGCAATCCGCGCTACCTGCAGCAGAAGATGCACGACTGCCTGCGCCAAGTGGAGTCCCGCGGCGGCGCCGTGTGCTACCTGCTGATCGGCCTGCAGGAAGGCCAGGCACTCAGCCGCCAGTACGGCAGCGCCTTCTGGAACGAAGTGCTGCACGGCGTGGCCCGCCGCCTGCAGCAGCTGGTACGCCCCCTCGACGTGCTGACCCGGGTGGACGACACCCACTTCGGCATGATCGCCATGCTCGAAGACCTGCAGGAATGCTCGCCCAGCAGTTTCAAACGGGTGCATGACGGGCTCAATCTCAAGGCGTTCAAGACCAGCGAGGGCTTCATCAGCCTCAAGGCCGGCATCGCCCTGGTCGGCCTGGACAGCAAGGCACTGCCGGTCGAGCCGCAGTACCTGTTCGCCGAGGCGGCGCGGGTACTGCCGGAGTCCTATGCCAGTGGCCGGGTCAGCGCGGTGCGTCTGCCGCTGTCGCAGTGACCTGGCACATCCTCGGCGCCGGCAGCCTCGGCGGCCTGTGGGCGGCACGCCTGGCCCGGGCCGGCGTACCGGTCCGGCTGGTGTTGCGTGACCCGGCCGCCCTGGCCCGCTACCACGCCCTGGGCGGGCTGACCCTGGTGGAGGACGGCGACAGCCACCTCTACCCGATCCCCGCGGAGCCCCATGCCACCGATACGCCGATCCAGCGCCTTCTGCTGGCCTGCAAGGCCTACGACGCGGAGGCGGCCGCCGCCACCCTGGCGCCGCGCCTGGCCCCGGGCGCCGAGATCGTCCTGCTGCAGAACGGCCTGGGCAGCCAGGATACGGTCGCCGCACGCCTGCCCCGCGCTCGCTGCATCTTCGCCTCCAGCACCGAAGGCGCGTTCCGCGAGGCCGACTTCCGCGTGGTCTACGCCGGCCGCGGCCACACCTGGCTCGGCATTCAGGGCGAAGAGCAAGTGCCGGCCTGGCTGGACGACCTGCGCGCCGCCGGCATTCCCCACCAGTGGACGGCGGACATCCTCGCCAAGTTGTGGCGCAAGCTGGCCCTGAACTGCGCGATCAACCCGCTGACCGTCCTGCACGACTGCCGCAACGGCGGCCTGCGCGCCTGGCCCGCGGAAGTCGCCAGCCTCTGCGAGGAACTGGCGGCGCTGCTGGAGCATGCCGGCCAGGCCGAAGCCGCCGAAGACCTGCACGGGGACGTGCTGCGGGTGATCGACGGTACCGCGGCGAACTACTCGTCCATGCACCAGGACGTGGCACGGGGCCGGCGCACCGAGATCACCTACCTGCTCGGCCATGCCTGCGCCCAGGCCGAACGCCTGGGCCTGACGCTGCCCGGGCTGGACGACCTGCTGCAACAGCTGCGCGAGCACCTGACCGCGCGCGGATTGCCCGTGACCTGAACGAGCGCTACCCTGCCCTCTCGTCCCGAACGGAATCCCCTCCTTGACCAGCCTGCGCCAGCGCCTAGACAACCTGCCCGTGGGCCGCAAGCTGCTCGCCGCGCTGCTGATACTGCTGGCGACCGTGATGCTGGTGGCCAACCTGGCCTTCATCAGCGCCGCCTACTGGATCTCCCAGGAAAGCGTCGCCCCCCAGGCCCTGCAGACCCTCGGCAAGCTGATCGCCACTCCCGAACTGAGCCGCCACGCGCTGTCATCCCCCGAGGCCGCGCGCAAGGTGCTGGAGCGCCTGGAAGGCTATGCGCCGCTGCGCGCCGCCGCACTCTACAACAGCACCGGGGTACGCCTGGCCGAACTGCAGCTGGGCCAGCCGCTGAACCTGCCCTCGCGCAGCGACGAACTGGCCCACTGGCGCCTGGCCGAATTCCGCGCCACCCAGCTGATCGACCTGCCGCAACCGGGCAAGGCGCCTGGGCGGCTGCTGCTGGTCGCCTCCAGCGAGCTGCCTGGCGCGTTCTATACCGGTACCCTCACCGCCAGCGCGGTGATCCTCGCCTTCAGCGTGGTGCTCTGGGCGCTGATCGCGCGCCAGGTGCGGCGCCTGATCACCCGGCCGATCCGCCGCCTGGAAGAGCTGTCGCGCCAGGTCACCCGCGAGGAAAACTACTCGCTGCGCGCCGCCCGCGGCAACCGCGACGAGATCGGCAGCCTGGCCGACGCCTTCAACACCATGCTCAGCCGCATCGAGGCCCGCGAGCAGCAGCTCAAGCGCGCCCGCGACGACGCCGAGAGCGCCTTCTCCCAGGCCCAGAGCCTGGCCGAGGAGACCCGCCACTCCAACCGCAAGCTGGAGCTGGAAGTGCAGGTGCGCAGCAAGATCGAGAAGAAGCTCACCGGCTTCCAGAACTACCTGAACAACATCATCGACTCCATGCCCTCGGCGCTGATCGCCCTCGACGACCAGCTCTACGTCACCCAGTGGAACCAGGAGGCCAGCGCCCTCTCCGGCACGCTGCTGGACGAGGCGCTGAACCAGCCGGTATTCCTCGCCTTCCCGCCGCTCAAGCCGTTCCTCGCCCAGCTCAAGCGCACCGCCGACCACCACCGGGTGGAGAAGATCGAGCGGGTGACCTGGCGCAAGGGCGAGGAGGCCCACCACTACGCGCTGACCTTCTACCCGCTGATGGGCGCCGGCGGCCGCGGCGTGGTGATCCGCATCGACGACATCACCCAGCGCCTGTCGCTGGAGGAAATGATGGTGCAGTCGGAGAAGATGCTCTCGGTGGGCGGCCTGGCCGCCGGCATGGCGCACGAGATCAACAACCCGCTGGGCGCCATCCTGCACAACGTGCAGAACATCCGCCGGCGCCTGTCGCCGGAGCTGGCGAAGAACCAGGATATTGCCGTGGAAGTGGGCATCGCGCTGGACGACGTCAGCGCATACCTGGACGCCCGGGAAATCCCCCAGCTGCTCGAAGGCATCGCCCAGGCCGGCTCGCGGGCGGCCAAGATCGTCAGCCACATGCTCGCCTTCAGCCGGCGCAGCAACCGCCAACTGGCGCCCTGCCAGCTGCCGGTGCTGATCGACCAGGCGCTGGAGATCGCCGGCAACGACTTCGACCTGACCGAGAGCTTCGACTTCAAGGCCATCGCCATCGAGCGCGACTTCGACCCGAACCTGGGCCCCATCCCGGCCACCGCCAACGAGATGGAACAGGTGCTGCTCAACCTGCTGAAGAACGCCGCCCAGGCCATCCACCTGCGCGACGACGACAGCGAGCCTGGGCGCATCATCCTGCGCACCCGGCTCAACCCGCCGTGGGCGGAAATCCAGGTGGAAGACAACGGCATCGGCATGCCCGAACTGGTGCGCAAGCGCATCTTCGAGCCCTTCTTCACCACCAAGGAAGTCGGCCAGGGCACCGGCTTGGGCCTGTCCGTCTCCTATTTCATCGTCACCAACAACCACAAGGGGCAGATGGAAGTGCAGTCCACCCAGGGGCAGGGCACCTGCTTCACCCTGCGCCTGCCACTGACCGCCCCCGGCGAGAACACGAGCAACTGATGGGCTACCGACTGAGCAAGATCTACACGAAGACCGGCGACAAAGGCGAAACCGGCCTGGCCGACGGCCGCCGGGTGGCCAAGAACCATCCGCGGGTGGAGGCCATGGGCGAGCTGGACACCCTCAACAGTCAGCTCGGCCTGCTGCTGGCGGACCTCGCCGAGCAGGCGACCCGGTGGCCGGGCCTGAATGAGGTCATCGAGGTCCTGGCGCCCTGCCAGCACCGCCTGTTCGACCTCGGCGGAGAACTGGCGATGCCGGCCTACCAGGCCCTGCAGGAAGGCGAAGTGGAGCGCCTGGAAGCGGCCATCGACCGCTGGAACGAGGAAGTGGGGCCGCTGGAGAACTTCATCCTGCCCGGCGGCTCCCGCCTGGTAGCCCAGGCCCACGTCTGCCGGAGCCTGGCCCGCACTGCCGAACGTCGCTGCCAGCAGCTCAACGCCGAGGAACCGGTCCGCCCAGTGGGCATGGCCTACGTCAACCGGCTGTCCGACCTGCTGTTCGTCGCCGCCCGCCTGATCGCCCGCCGCACGCAGATCAGCGAAGTGCTCTGGCAGGCGGCGGAGAAGCCTGCCCCGTAGGGTGCGCCACGCGCACCGCTGCGAGTCTTCCGGTGCGCACGGCGCACCCTACGCGGTCACACCGGCCAGAACGCGCGGATGCCGGCCACGCCCTGAGCGCCGGCCTGCCAGGCACGCTCGCGGTCCTGCGGGCCGACGCCGCCGAGCAGGAAGGCCGGCAGGTTGAGGGTACGCAGCAGGTCGGTCGCGGCCTCCCAGCCCAGCGGCGCGGCGTCCGGGTGGGTCTGGGTGGCCTGCACCGGCGACAGGGTGACGAAATCCACCCCCATGCGCACGGCCAGGGCCAGCTCCTCGGCGTCATGGCAGGAAGCCGCCAGCCAGCGCTGGCCGGGGAAGGGCCGGCCATTGGCGGCGTATTTGCGCAGTTGCTCGGCGCTCAGGTGCCAGCCAGCGGCCGGGAAGTCGCCCAGCCACTCCAGCGGGCCCTTGAGCATCACCTGCGCCTTGCCGGCGCAGAGGCCCAGGATGTCTACCGCCAGGTCGCGATACTGGGGGTCGAACATGTTCGGCGCACGCAGCTGGATCAGCCTGGCGCCGCTGGCCAGAGCGACCCGCACCCCGCGCAGCAGCTCGCCGGGCTCCAGGCCTTCGGGGGTGATCAGGTAGGTGTCGGGCAGGCGCGCCGCCGCGACGATCGGCTGGTTGGCCGCCGGGAATTCGTAGTCGAGCAGCTCGCGATCTGTGACCCAGGCCAGCGCCTGGCCTTCGGCGCCATGGGGCTCGCCGGTAAAGGCGGAGACTTCCCAGACATCCAGCAGCACCTGCTTGTCCGGATAGTCGTGGTGCACCTGGATCAACGGCCGGGCGGCACCGACGCGGATACCCAGTTCCTCTTCCAGCTCGCGGGCCAGGGCCAGCTCGACGGCCTCCCCCTCCTCCACCTTGCCCCCGGGAAACTCCCACAGACCGCCCTGGTGCTTGTCCTGCGGTCGCTTGGCGATCAGCACCCGGCCATCGGCACCACGGATCACCGCGGCGGCTACATGAATGCGCTTCACGCACCGACCTCCTGCAACGCGGCCTGGTACCAGCGCTGGAAGGCCGGCCACTGGTAGATGGTCTCGACGTAGGCGGCGGCCTCGTCCGGCAGGGCCACCCGGTAGCTGCGCAGGCGCGCCGCCACCGGGGCGAAGAAGGCATCGGCGATGCTGGCGTGGCCGAACAGGAAGGGGCCGTCCTGGCCGAAGCGCTGGCGACAGTCGGCCCACAGGCGGCTCACCCGGTCGATATCGGCCTGGGCCTCGGCGGGAATCCCGGCCAGCGCCTGGTCGCGCGCCAGGTCCATGGACATGTGGCTGCGCAGGGCGACGAAGCCGCTGTGCATCTCCGCGCAGACGCTGCGCGCCAGGGCGCGGGCGTACTGGCCGCGCGGCCACAGGTGCGCCTCGGGGAAGCGCTCGGCGAGATATTCGGCAATGGCCAGCGAATCCCACACCGGCCCTTCCTCGGTCAGCAGCACCGGCACCTTGCCGGCCGGCGAATGGGCCAGCAGCTGGCTGCGGCTGTCCGGCTGGAACAGGCGCACCGCGATCTCTTCATAGGGCGCGCCGGTCAGATCCAAGGCCAGCGCCCCGCGCAGCGACCAGGAGGAATAGTTCTTGTCGCCGATCACCAGTTTGAGGGGCATGGCAGTCTCCTTGTGGCGTTGCTTTGACACCCTCAGGAAGAGGGCCGGGATGAGGGAGCCATTGGCAGCCACGAACCTTCTGGAAGCCCCTCACCCCTCTCCCAAGGGGTGAGGGGGACCCGCTTAAGTGCGGTATTCGGCGTTGATCTTCACGTAGTCGTGGGACAGGTCGGTGGTCCAGATGGTTTCGCTGCAGCCGCCGCGACCCAGTTCGATGCGGATGGTGATCTCCTCGCGGGCCATCACCGCCGCGCCCTGGGCCTCGGTGTAGCTGGCGGCGCGGGCGCCCTTGCTGGCGATGCAGACTTCGCCGAGGAACACGTCGATCCTGCTGACGTCCAGGTTCGGCACGCCGGCGTAGCCGACGGCGGCGAGGATGCGGCCCCAGTTGGGGTCGGAGGCGAACAGCGCGGTCTTGATCAGCGGCGAGTGGGCCACGGCGTAGGCCACGTCCAGGCACTCCTGGTGAGTACCGCCGCCGTTGACCTGGACGGTAACGAACTTGGTGGCGCCCTCGCCGTCGCGGACGATGGCCTGGGCCACTTCCATGAACACCTCGAATACCGCCTGGCGCAGCTTGGCGAACAGCTCGCCGGAAGCCCCGGTGATCTCCGGCAGGGCAGCCTGGCCGGTGGCGATCAGCATGCAGCAGTCGTTGGTCGAGGTATCGCCGTCGATGGTGATGCGGTTGAACGACTTGTTGGCCGCGTCGCGCACCAAGTCCTGCAGCACGCCACGCGCCACCTTGGCGTCAGTGGCGATGTAGCCGAGCATGGTCGCCATGTTCGGCCGGATCATGCCGGCGCCCTTGCTGATGCCGGTCACGGTGACGGTCACGCCATCGTGCTGGAACTGGCGGCTGGCGCCCTTGGGCAGGGTGTCGGTGGTCATGATGCCGGTGGCGGCTTCGGCCCAATGGTCTTCGTCGAGATCGTCCAGCGCGGCCTGCAGGGCGCCCTCGATCTTCTCGACGGGCAGCGGCTCGCCGATCACCCCGGTGGAGAACGGCAGCACGGCCGTCTCGGCCACGCCGGTCAGCGCGGCCAGGGCGGCGCAGGTGCGGCGGGCGTTGGCCAGGCCATCCGGGCCGGTGCCGGCGTTGGCGTTGCCGGTGTTGGTCAGCAGGTAGCGCACGTCGCCGGTCACGCGCTCGCGGGTGACGACTACCGGGGCCGCGCAGAAGGCGTTGGTGGTGGTCACGCCGGCGATGCGCGAGCCCTCGGCGCAGCGCATCACCACCACATCCTTGCGCCCCGGGCGCTTGATGCCGGCGGAAGCGATGCCGAGTTCGAAACCGGGAACAGGGTGCAGCTTGGACAGGGGACCAAGACCGACGGCCATGGGAACGCTCCTTGTTGGGCAGTGAAGCGAAGATTGGAAAAACGCCACGAGCGGCAGGACCGGTCGCGGCGTCGTCTCTATAGCAGGCCGGAAGCGGGTCAGCTCACCTGGCCATGGCAATGCTTGTACTTCTTGCCGGACCCGCAGGGGCACGGCTCGTTACGGCCGATCTTCGGCTCGCTGCGCACCGGTGCAGCCACCATCGCCAGGTCGCCTTCGGCACCCTCGCCCTCCGCCTCGGCGGTCGGCATGGCGGAGGCCTCGGCATGCTGGAACTGCATGCGCTGGGCCATGGCCTCGGCCTCGCGGCGCTGGCGGGCCTCTTCTTCGGCCGGGTCCTCGCGGCGCACCTGAACGTGGGACAGCACGCGGATGGTGTCGCGCTTGATCGAGTCGAGCAGCTCCTGGAACAGGGTGAAGGACTCGCGCTTGTATTCCTGTTTCGGGTTCTTCTGCGCGTAACCACGCAGGTGGATGCCGTGGCGCAGGTGGTCCATGGTCGCCAGGTGGTCTTTCCACAGGTCGTCCAGCACGCGCAGCAGCATCTGCTTCTCGAAGGTACGCAGGGCCTCGGCGCCGGCCAGCTCTTCCTTCTCGGCATAGGCCGCGGTCAGTTCGGCCAGGATCTTCTCGCGCAGGGTTTCCTCGTACAGCTTCTCGTCTTCGTCGAGCCACTGCTGGATCGGCAGGCGCAGACCGAAGTCGCTGTGCAGCGCGGCCTCCAGGCCGGCGATGTCCCACTGCTCGGGCAGCGACTGCGGCGGCAGGTGGGTATTGATGGTGGCGTTGAGCATTTCCTCGCGGAACTCGACGATGGTGTCGCCGATGTTGTCGGCGGCCAGCAGGCTGTTGCGCATGTGGTAGATCACCTTGCGCTGCTCGTTGGCCACGTCGTCGTACTCGAGCAGTTGCTTGCGCATGTCGAAGTTGCGGCCTTCGACCTTGCGCTGAGCCTTCTCGATGGCGTTGGTCACCATGCGATGCTCGATGGCCTCGCCGGCCTGCATGCCGAGGGCCTTCATGAAGTTCTTCACCCGGTCTGAGGCGAAGATGCGCATCAGGCTGTCTTCCAGCGACAGGTAGAAGCGGCTGGAGCCCGGGTCGCCCTGACGGCCGGCACGGCCGCGCAGCTGGTTGTCGATACGGCGGGATTCGTGGCGCTCGGAGGCGATCACATGCAGGCCGCCGGACTCGATCACCTGCTGGTGGCGCTTCTGCCAGTCGGCCTTGATCTGGGCGATCTGTTCTTCGCTGGGCGCTTCCAGGGCAGCCACCTCGGCCTCCCAGTTGCCGCCCAGGAGGATGTCGGTACCACGACCGGCCATGTTGGTGGCCAGGGTCACGGCGCCCGGGCGACCGGCCTGGGCGATGATCTCGGCTTCCTTCTCGTGGTACTTGGCGTTGAGCACCTTGTGCTCGATGCCGGCTTCCTCGAGCAGCCTGGAGACGTATTCGGAGGTCTCGATGGAGGCGGTGCCGACCAGGATCGGCCGTCCCTGGGCCTGGCACTCGCGGATATCAGTGATGATCGCCTGGTACTTCTCTTCCTGGGTCAGGTAGACCAGGTCGTTGTAGTCCTTTCGCGCGACCGGGCGGTGGGTGGGGATCACTACCACGTCTAGGCCGTAGATCTGGCGGAACTCGAAGGCCTCGGTGTCGGCGGTGCCGGTCATGCCGGAGAGCTTCTTGTACAGGCGGAAGTAGTTCTGGAAGGTGGTCGAGGCGAGGGTCTGGCTCTCGGCCTGGATGTTCACGCCCTCCTTGGCCTCGATGGCCTGGTGCAGGCCCTCGGACAGGCGGCGGCCCTGCATGGTACGGCCAGTGTGCTCGTCGATCAGGATGACCTGATCGTTCTGCACGATGTATTCGACGTTGCGGTGGAACAGCTTGTGCGCGCGCAGGCCGGCGTAGACGTGGGTCAGCAGGCCCAGGTTGTGCGCGGCGTAGAGGCTCTCGTTCTCGGCCAGCAGGCCGGCGGCGGCGAGCATTTCCTCGACGTACTGGTGGCCGGCCTCGTTGAGTTCGACCTGGCGGGTCTTCTCGTCGACCTTGTAGTGGCCTTCCTGGGTGACCACGCCTTCCTCTTCCTCGATGTGCTGCTTGAGGCGCGGGATCAGCTGGTTGATCTGCTTGTACAGCTTGGAGCTGTCTTCGGCCTGGCCGGAGATGATCAGCGGGGTACGGGCTTCGTCGATGAGGATGGAGTCCACTTCGTCGATCACGGCGAAATTCAGTTCGCGCTGGAACTTCTCTTCCTGGGCGAAGGCCATGTTGTCGCGCAGGTAGTCGAAGCCGAACTCGTTGTTGGTGCCGTAGGTGATGTCGGCGGCATAGGCGGCGCGCTTGTCTTCCGGGCCCATGAACGGGATCACCACGCCGACCGAAAGGCCGAGGAATTCGTACAGCGGGCGCATCCAGTTGGCATCGCGGCGGGCCAGGTAGTCGTTCACCGTGACCACGTGCACGCCCTTGCCGGACAGCGCGTTGAGGTACACCGCCAGGGTGCCCACCAGGGTCTTGCCCTCGCCGGTGCGCATCTCGGCGATCTTGCCTTCGTGGAGGGTCATACCGCCGATCAGCTGCACGTCGAAGTGACGCATGCCCATCACCCGCTTGCCGGCCTCGCGGGCCACGGCGAAGGCTTCGGGAAGAAGCTGGTCGAGCGTCTCGCCCTTGGCCACCCGGGACTTGAACTCTTCCGTCTTGCCCCGCAGTTGCTCGTCGGAAAGGGCGAGCATCTGCTCTTCCAGGGCGTTGATCGCGCTCACTGTCTTGAGCATGCGCTTGACGTCACGCTCGTTCTTGCTTCCAAAGATTTTCTTCAACAGTGGCGCAAACATATCGGCAGATTCTTCCACTCTGGGGGATGGGGGGCAGCGCAGAAGGCCAGCCCGGCAGCCACTCGGCTGCATGCAAAGGGGGCATTCTACTCGGAAACGTAGGCGAGAAAAGGGCGAACTCCCGCGTACCGGCCGGATGTGCCTGACACACGCATCCACAGACCGCTCGCCCCTATATGGGGACGACCGCCGACAGCTGCAAGGCCCTTTGCTAACATGCTGCGCACAGCCGCACGAATCCTTTCCCATGAGCTTCCGCCCCCCCTTCGCCAAGACCCCCAACGCCTTGCTGCGCGAGCACAAGCCTCTGCAGGCGCTGTTCAGCGCGGCACAGCGCCTGGGCAGACTGCAGGCGCTGGTGGAGGCGCAGCTGGAGCCGGCCGCCCGCGAGCACTGCCAGGTGGCGAGCTGGAGCGAGGGCCGCCTGCTGCTGGTGACCAGCAACGGCCATTGGGCAACCCGGCTGCACTACCAGCAGCGTCGCCTGCAGCGCCTGCTGCAGGTGCTGCCGGAGTTCGCCGGGCTGGAGAAGATCCAGATCAAGGTACGCCCACCCAGCGGCCAGGTGGCTTATGAGGCGAACCAGGTCGAGCTGTCGGAGGCCGCCGCCGACAGCCTGTGCAGCGCCGCCGAAGGCATCGGCGACCCGAAGCTGCGCGCCGCCCTGGAACGCCTGGCACGCAATGCCCGACGCGAATAGATAGGCAGAAAAAAACAGGCCACCCGAGGGTGGCCTGAATACAACAGAAGGAAGGGTTATTGCTTACACGGCCGCGACCGGGCGCATGTAGGAGATCGGCGCGGTGCTGGCATCGTCGAAGACCACCACTTCCCAAGCATCTTTCTGCTCGATCAGGGTGCGCAGCAGACGATTGTTCAGCGCGTGGCCCGACTTGAAGCCACGGAACTCGCCGATCAGGCTGTTGCCCAGCAGGTAGAGATCGCCGATGGCATCGAGGATCTTGTGCTTGACGAACTCGTCCTCGTAACGGAGGCCGTCTTCGTTGAGCACGCGGAACTCGTCCACCACGATGGCGTTTTCCACGCTGCCGCCGAGTGCCAGGTTCTGCGAACGCAGGAACTCGATGTCGCGCATGAACCCGAAGGTCCGTGCGCGGCTCACTTCCTTGACGAAGGAAGTGCTGGAGAAGTCGACGCTGGCGGTCTGGGTGCGACCACGGAACACCGGGTGATCGAAATCGATCTCGAAGCTCACTTTGAAACCGTCGAAGGGCAGGAAGGTGGCGCGCTTGTCGCCCTCCTCCACCGTCACTTCGCGCAGTACGCGGATGAACTGCTTGGGTGCTTCCTGCTCTTCCAGGCCAGCAGATTGAATCAGGAACACGAAGGGACCAGCGCTGCCATCCATGATCGGGACTTCGGACGCCGACAGCTCGACGTAGGCGTTGTCGATGCCCAGGCCTGCCATGGCCGAAAGCAAGTGCTCGACGGTGTCCACCTTGACGTCACCATTGACCAGGGTGGTCGACATGGTGGTCTCACCGACATTCTCGGCGCGGGCGGGGATTTCCACGACCGGATCCAGATCGGTGCGACGGAACACGATACCCGTATCCACCGGGGCCGGCTTGAGGGTCAGGTAAACCTTCTCCCCCGAGTGCAGGCCAACGCCGGTGGCTCGGATGATGTTCTTCAGGGTGCGTTGTCTGATCATGGTTTTGGCTGCGCTTGTTGCGAACTGTTTTCAACAATGGGCGGCAATGTTAGCAGAACCGCCCTTTGCTGAACACCAATCACCTTCATACTCCTGATAAATTGCCTCAATCAGCCTGACGACGCAGGAAGGCCGGGATATCCAGATAATCCAGGTCGTCCTGGGTGTTCAGCTTGGCCGCGGCGGCACTGCCGGCGAGGCTCTGGCGCTGAACGGTCGGGCGCTCGTAGTCCTTGTAGTTGACGGCCGGCTGCTCGGCGGCGCGCGGCGCGGCGCTGACGGTGGTGGACGGCGTGGCCACGGCGGTCGGCACGGTGTTGTCGATCACCTTGACCGGCTTCTCGATGCGCGCGCCCAGGCCGGTAGCGACCACGGTCACGTGCAGCTCGTCGCGCATGTCGGCGTCGATTACCGCGCCCACCTTGACGGTGGCCGCCTCGGAGGCGAAGGCCTCGATGATCTCGCCCACGGCGGCGTACTCGCCCAGCGACAGGTCCAGACCAGCGGTGATGTTGACCAGGATGCCGCGCGCGCCCTGCAGGTTGACGTCTTCCAGCAGCGGGTTGCGGATGGCCGCCTCGGTAGCCTCGCGGGCACGGTTCGGACCGCTGGCGCAGCCGGTACCCATCATCGCCATGCCCATTTCGCCCATCACGGTCTTCACGTCGGCGAAGTCGACGTTCATCAGGCCCGGACGCTGCATGATGTCGGAGATGCCGCGCACGGCGCCGGACAGCACGTCGTCGGCCTTGGCGAAGGCGGACAGCAGGCTGGCGTCCTTGCCGAGGATGGTCAGCAGCTTCTCGTTGGGGATGGTGATCAGCGAGTCGACGCACTCGGACAGTGCACGGATGCCGTCGTCGGCGACCTGCATGCGCTTGCGGCCCTCGAACGGGAACGGACGGGTCACCACGGCAACGGTGAGGATGCCCATTTCCTTCGCCACTTCGGCGATGATCGGCGCCGCACCGGTACCGGTGCCACCACCCATGCCGGTGGTGATGAAGACCATGTCGGCGCCGTTCAGCACCTCGGCGATGCGCTCGCGGTCTTCCATGGCGGCCTGACGGCCGATTTCCGGATTGGTGCCGGCGCCCAGGCCCTTGGTCACGCCCGGGCCGAGCTGCAGCACGGTGCGCGCGCCGATGTTCTTCAGCGCCTGCGCGTCGGTGTTGGCGCAGATGAATTCCACGCCTTCGATGTTGTTCTTGATCATGTGGTTCACGGCGTTGCCACCGCCGCCACCCACGCCGATCACCTTGATGACTGCACTTTGCGGGACGTTATCTACCAGTTCGAACATTTCCCCTCTCCTTCCTTTTTTAGTTATCGCCTACAGCTACCGCGGGTTTCACATCAGAAATTGCCCTGGACCCAGCGTTTCAGCCGTTCCAGTACCGGTGTTCGGGGCTCATCGCCATATTGGATTCCAGGCGCGTGGTAGCCGTCGGACTGCTTGCGCAGCCCATACATCAGCAGGCCCACGCCCGTGGAATAGATCGGATTACGCACGACGTCGGTCAGTCCCTTGACGCTGTGGGGCACGCCCAGCCGCACCGGCATGTGAAAGATCTCTTCGGCCAGCTCGACAGCGCCTTCCATCTTGGAGGTGCCGCCGGTGAGGACGATCCCGGCCGGGATCATGTCCTCGTAGCCGCTGCGCCGCAGCTCGGCCTGGATCAACGTGAAGAGCTCGTCGTAACGGGGCTCCACGACCTCGGCCAGCGCCTGGCGGGACAGCTCCCGCGGTGGCCGGTCGCCCACGCTGGGAACCTTGATGGTTTCCCCGGGACCGGCCAGTTTGGCTAGGGCGCAAGCATATCGAATCTTGATTTCCTCGGCATACTGGGTCGGGGTGCGTAATGCCATTGCAATATCATTGGTGACCTGGTCGCCGGCGATCGGAATCACCGCCGTGTGACGGATCGCACCCTCCGTGAAGATGGCGATATCGGTGGTGCCGCCACCGATGTCGACCAGGCACACGCCCAGCTCCTTCTCGTCCTCGGTCAGCACCGAGTAGGCGGAAGCCAGCTGTTCCAGAATGATGTCGTCCACTTCCAGGCCGCAGCGGCGCACGCATTTCTCGATGTTCTGCGCGGCGTTGGTGGCACAGGTGACCACATGCACCTTGGCCTCCAGGCGCACGCCGGACATGCCCAGCGGCTCGCGCACGCCCTCCTGATTGTCGATCACGTAGTCCTGGGCGAGGGTGTGCAGCACCCGCTGGTCGGCCGGGATGGCCACCGCCTGGGCGGCGTCGAGCACGCGCTCCAGATCGGCCGGGCTCACTTCGCGGTCGCGGATGGCGACGATGCCGTGGCTGTTCAGGCTGCGGATGTGGTTGCCGGCGATGCCGACGAAGGCCGAGTGGATGCGGCAGCCGGCCATCAGCTGCGCCTCCTCGATGGCACGCTGGATCGACTGCACGGTGGACTCGATGTTCACCACCACGCCCTTCTTCAGGCCACGCGACGGGCTGGTGCCGATCCCGACGATCTCCAGCTCGCCATCGGCGGTCACCTCGCCCACCAGCGCCACCACCTTGGCGGTGCCGATATCCAGGCCGACGATCATCTTGCCGCTCTGCACGCTTGCCATGGTCTCTACTGTTCTCCTCGATTCACTGGACGGCGACCGTCGTTTCGGTCGCCGCCGGCGCCACCGGCTCGCGCCAGGCCACGGCCAGGCCGTTGGCGTAGCGCAGGTCGATGCGCGCGATATTCGCGATCTGCTGCTTGAGCACCTTGTCGTGGATGCTGGCGAACCGGCGCATCTTGTCGACCAGGTGATCCCTGCCCAGGAGGATTTCCACGCCCTGGGCACTGCTGATGAACCAGCTGCCGTGTTCGCGCAGCTCCAGGCTGCTGATGGTGAAGCCCATCGGCCGCAGCAGCTGGCTGAGCACCTGGTACTGCTGCATCACCTGCTGCTGGGCGCGCTTCGGCCCGGACAGCAGCGGCAGGTGTTCGTAATTGGCCGCCTCGCGCGGGGCGAAGGCCTCGCCCTGGTTGTTGAGCAGCGCGCCGTCGCCCCAGCGGGCCACCGGCAGTTGCTCCTCCAGGGTGATGGAGACCTGGTCCGGCCATACCCGGCGTACTTCCGCATGGGCGATCCAGGGCATGTGCTCCAGCTCGGCGCGCAGGCTGGCCAGGTCGATGGTGAAGAAGCTGGCCGAGACGTAGGGCGCGATGCGCTCCTGCACCGCCTGCTGGCTGATGTAGCTCAGCTCGCCCTGCACGCTGACCCGGGCGATCGGCCGGTCGGCGTAGGGCAGCAGGCGCTGAGCGCCCTCGTAGGTGCCCAGGCCGAGGGCGATCAGCATCAGCGGCCAGCCCAGGCGCTTGATGGCGCGCGCCAGGCCGCTGAAATCCGGCTTCGGCAGGCGCGCCGCCAGCGGTTCCCTGGCCACCATCCGGCTCGCGCCGCGCGCAGCGATAGGCTGACGCCGGCTAGCGCCTCCCATCGGCTGTGCGGGGTGACGGATAGTGGCGACCATGGCTTAGCCCCTCGCCTCGACGCTGTCGGCCAGGATCGCCAGCACCAGCTGCTGGAAATCCAGACCGGCGGCGCGCGCGGCCATCGGTACCAGGCTGTGATCGGTCATGCCCGGCACGGTGTTCACTTCCAGCAGCCAGAACTTGCCGCTGGCATCCTGCATCACGTCGGCGCGCGCCCAGCCCTGGGTGCCCACGGCCTCGCAGGCACGCGCGGTGAGATCCTTCAGCTCCGCCTCTTTCTCGGCCGACAGGCCGCAGGGGATGCGGTACTGGGTGTCATTGGCCAGGTACTTGGCGTCGTAGTCGTAGAAGGTGTGCGGAGTGCCCAGGCCGATGGGCGGCAGCACCTGGCCGCGCAGCATGGCGATGGTGAACTCGGGGCCGTCGATCATCTGCTCGACCAGCACCTGCGAGTCGTAGCGACCGGCATCCTTCCAGGCAGCAATCAGTGCATCCACATCGGCGACCTTGGCCATGCCGATGCTGGAGCCCTCGTGGGCCGGTTTGACGAACAGTGGGAAGCCCAGCTCATCGGCGGCCGCGCGGCAGTCCGCCTCGCTGGCCAGCACCGCGTGGTTCGGCGTCGGCAGGCCCAGGCTCAACCACACGCGCTTGGTGCGCAGCTTGTCCATGGCCAGGGCCGAGGCGAGGATGCCGCTGCCGGTGTAGGGGATGCCGGCGCACTCCAGCAGGCCCTGCATGGAGCCGTCCTCGCCGCCACGACCGTGCAGCACGATGAAGGCGCGATCGATCTTCTCGCTGGTCAGGCGCTGCAGGAAATCGTCACCCACGTCGATGCCGAAGGCGTCCACGCCGGCACTCCGCAGGGCCTCGAGCACGGCGGCGCCGGACTTCAGCGACACCTCGCGCTCGGCGCTCTTGCCGCCGAACAGCACGGCCACGCGACCGAAGGCCTTGGGATCGAGGGTGGAATGCAGGCTCATTTCGACTCACCTTGAACAGCAAACAGCGGGTGCTTGATCAGTTGCGGGGCCACCCCGCCGATATCGCCGGCGCCCTGGCACAGCAGGATGTCGCCGGCGCGCAGCAGCGGCTTGATGATCGGTGCCAGGTCGGCGCCGCGCTCGACGTAGATCGGGTCGAGCTGGCCGCGCTGGCGGATGCTGTGGCACAGGTGACGGCTGTCGGCGCCGGGCACCGGCTCTTCGCCGGCCGGGTAGACCTCCATCAGCAGCAGCACGTTGGCGTCGCCGAGCACCTGGACGAAGTCTTCGTACAGGTCGCGGGTACGGCTGTAGCGGTGCGGCTGGTACAGGATCACCAGGCGGCGCTCCGGCCAGCCACCGCGCACGGCCTTGATCACCGCGGCCACTTCGCGCGGGTGGTGGCCGTAGTCGTCCACCAGCATCACGCTGCCGTCGCCCACCGGCAGTTCACCGTAGACCTGGAAGCGCCGGCCGACGCCCTGGAAGCCGGACAGGCCCTGCACGATGGCGGCGTCCTCGATGCCCTCGTCGGTGGCGATGGCGATGGTCGCCAGTGCGTTCAGCACGTTGTGGTTGCCCGGCATGTTGACCGAGACATCCAGCGGCTCGCGGCCCGGGCGCAGAGCGGTGAAGTAGGTACGCATGCTGTCCTGGCGCACGTTGATGGCGCGCACGTCGGCGTCCTCGGCAAAGCCGTAGGTCACGGTCGGGCGGGCCACCTGGGGCAGCAGCTCGCGCACCACCGGGTCATCCACGCAGAGCACGGCCAGGCCGTAGAACGGCAGGTTGTGGAGGAACTCGATGAAGGTCTTCTTGAGGACGTTGAAGTCGCCGCCGTAGGTGCTCATGTGGTCGGCGTCGATGTTGGTGACCACCGAGACCATCGGCTGCAGGTGCAGGAAGCTGGCGTCGCTCTCGTCCGCCTCGGCGATCAGGTAGCGGCTGCCGCCGAGTTGGGCGTTGGTGCCGGCGGCATTGAGGCGGCCGCCGATGACGAAGGTCGGGTCCAGGCCGCCGGCGGCGAATACCGAGGCCAGCAGGCTGGTGGTGGTGGTCTTGCCATGGGTGCCGGCCACGGCGATGCCGTGGCGGTAGCGCATCAGCTCGGCGAGCATCTCGGCGCGCGGCACCACCGGAATGCGTCGCTCCAGGGCGGTGGCGACTTCCGGGTTGGAGGTGTTGATCGCGCTGGAGACCACCAGCACGTCGGCCTGCTCGGCGTTCTCGGCGCGGTGGCCGATGTAGACGATGGCGCCGAAGCTTTCCAGGCGCTCGGTCACGGCCGAGGCCTTGAGGTCGGAACCGGAGACTTCGTAGCCCAGGTTCAGCAGCACCTCGGCGATGCCGCACATGCCGGCGCCGCCGATACCGACGAAGTGGATGCGACGGATGCGGCGCATGCGGCGGATTTCCGAACGGGCGGCGGCGGGAGACTTAGCCACGGGCCACCTCCAGACAGATGTCGACCACCGTGCGGGTGGCGTCCGGCCTGGCCAGGCTGCGCGCGGTGCGGCCCATGGCCTCGAGTTTTTCAGGGTGCATCAGAACCTCGGTCAACTGCGCGGCGAGCTTGTCCGCGTCGGTTGCATGTTGCGGCAGAAGGATGGCGGCGCCCTCCTTCGCCAGATATTCGGCATTGCGGGTCTGGTGGTCGTCGATCGCGTGCGGCAGCGGCACGAGGAACGACGGCAGGCCAGCGGCGGCCAGCTCGCTGACGGTCAGCGCGCCGGCGCGGCAGATCACCAGATCGGCCCAGGCATAGGCCCGGGCCATGTCCTTGATGAAGGGCGCGACCTCGGCTTCGACCGCGACTTCGCGATAACGCTCCGCTGTGACGTGATCGTGCTGCTTGCCGGCCTGGTGGAACACCTGCGGGCGCAGTTCGGCCGGCACTTTGGCCAGGGCCGCGGGCAGCAGTTTGTTCAGCGGCTCGGCGCCCAGGCTGCCGCCCAGCACCAGCAGGCGCGGCTTGCGGCCCGCGAGGGTGTCGCGCGGGGTTTCCAGGAACAGCTCCTCGCGCACCGGGTTGCCGGTGGTACGGCGCTTGGCGCTGTCGCCGAAGGTGTTGGGGAAGCCTTCGCACACGCGCTGGGCGAAGGGCACCAGGCTGCGGTTGGCAGTGCCGGCCACGGCGTTCTGCTCCTGGATGATCAGCGGCGCGCCGTCGAGCCTGGCTGCCAGGCCGCCCGGGCCGGTGACGTAGCCACCCATGCCCAGCACGCAGACCGGCTGCAGCTCACGCATCACCTTGCGCGCCTGGAACAGGGCGCGGACCAGCTGGAACGGCGCCTTGAGCAGGGACAGCCTGCTCTTACCACGCAGGCCGCTGACCTGGATCAGGTGCAACGGCAGCTCGGCGGCCGGCACCAGTTCGTTCTCGATGCCGCGCGGCGTGCCCAGCCAGTGCACGCTGTAGCCGCGGGCCTTGAACTCGCGGGCGCAGGCCAGGGCCGGGAATACGTGGCCGCCGGTGCCGCCGGCCATGATCAGGACGTTACCGCGCATGCTTGACCTCCTCGTTGTCGAAGAAGTCCGCTTCGCTGAACTCGACCTCCTCGCTGCCCAGCGAGGTGCGCCGTTCCCATTCGATGCGCAGGAGCATGGCCAGGCTGACGCAGCAGATGATCAGCGAGCTGCCGCCGTAGCTGAGGAACGGCAGGGTCAGGCCCTTGGTCGGCAGCAGGCCGACGTTCACGCCGATGTTGATCAGCACCTGGCCGATCCACTGCATGGCGATGCCGTAGGCCACGTAGGCCGAGAACAGCTGCTTGGCCTTCTCCGCCCACAGGCCGATGTACAGGGCGCGCACGGCGACGAAGACGAACAGGCCGACGGTGACCAGCGCACCGACCATGCCCAGTTCCTCGGCCAGCACGGCGAACACGAAGTCGGTATGCGCCTCCGGCAGGTAGAACTGCTTCTGCACGCTGTTGCCCAGGCCCACGCCGAACCACTCGCCACGGCCGAAGGCGATCAGCGCCTGGCTCAGCTGGTAGCCGGCGCCGAACTGGTCGGCCCAGGGATCGACGAAGTTGGTCAGGCGCTCCATCCGGTAGCTCTGCGCGGTCATCACCAGCACCCCGGCGCCGAGCACGGCGGCGGCCAGCGGGATGAAGCGCACCAGGTTGATACCGCCGAGGAACAGCATGGCGATGCAGGAGCCGACCAGCACCACGGTGGCGCCGAAGTCCGGTTCGGCCAGCAGCAGAGCGGCCATGGGCGCCAGCACCAGCATCGGCTTGAGGAAGCCGGAGAGCTTCTCGCGCACCTCTTCCTGGCGGCGCACCAGGTAGCCGGCGATGAACACCACGGTGAACAGCTTTGCCAGTTCGGACGGCTGCACGTTGAACATGCCGAAGCCGATCCAGCGCTTGGCGCCGTTCACTTCGCGGCCGATGCCCGGCAGCAGCACCAGGATCAGCAGGACGAAGGCGACCAGCAGCAGGGTGGCGCCGAAGCGCTGCCACATGGCCATGGGGATCAGCAGGGTGAGCAGCGCGGCGGAGATACCCAGGCCGAGATAGATCAGGTGGCGGATCATGTGGTACAGCGGGTTGCCGGACATGGCCGCGGCCACCTCCGAACTGGCCGAGGTGATCATCACCAGGCCCAGGCCGAGCAGGGCCAGGCAACCGGCCAGCAGCGGGAAGTCGAGGTCGATGCCGCGACGGGTGCGCAGCGGCGACGGGGCGGCGAGCAGTCGGGCGAGCAGGCTCATGCCAGTGCCTCCGCTGCCTGGGCGAACAGGCGTCCGCGCTCTTCGAAGTTCTTGAACATGTCGAGGCTGGCGCAGGCCGGCGACAGCAGCACCGCGTCGCCCGGTTGGGCCAGCTCGGCGCTGCAGCGCACGGCCTCATCCAGGGTCGCCACCCGCACCAGCGGCGCGGCGTCGCCCAGAGCGGAGGCAAGCAACTCGGCATCGCGGCCGAGCAGCACCACGGCGCGGCAGAACCTGGCCACCGGCGTCTTCAGGGCGGAGAAGTCGGCGCCCTTGCCGTCACCACCGGCGATCAGCACCAGCTTGCCGGCGATGTCCGCGCCCAGGCCCTCGATGGCGGCCAGGGCGGCGCCGACGTTGGTCGCCTTGGAGTCGTCGTAGTAGCCCACGCCACGCAGCTCGCGCACCCACTGGCAGCGGTGCGGCAGGCCGGCGAAACGGCGCAGGGTGTCGAGCATGGCCTCGAACGGCAGGCCGACGGCATGGCCGAGAGTCAAAGCTGCCAGCGCGTTGGACTGGTTGTGCGCGCCACGGATCTTCAGTTCGGCGGTCGGCATCAGCGTCTCGAACTGGAAGGCCAGGTACTTCTCGCCGTTCTCTTCGACCAGGCCGAAGCACTTGAAGTCGGGCTTGCCCAGGCCGAACGACCAGCACGGTACCTGGTCGGCGATCAGCGGCCGCGACAGGGCGTCGTCACGGTTGACCACCACCTGCCGGGCGCCGCGGAAGATGCGGTGCTTGGCCAGGTGGTAGTGCTGCATGCCGGCGTAGCGGTCCATGTGGTCTTCGCTGACGTTCAGGCAGGTGGCGACTTCGGCATTCAGACGCTCGGTGGTCTCCAGCTGGAAGCTGGACAGCTCCAGCACGTACAGCTCGACGTCGTCGGCCAGCAGGTCCAGCGCCGGGGTGCCGATATTGCCACCGACGGCCACGCGACGACCGGCCGCTGCCACCATCTCGCCCACCAGGGTGGTGACGGTGCTCTTGGCGTTGGAGCCAGTGATGGCGATGATCGGCACCTTGGCATGGCGAGTGAACAGGTCGATGTCGCCGGACATCTTCACTCCGCGCTCGGCCGCTTCGCGCAGCGCCGGGGTGGCCAGGGCCAGGCCGGGACTCACGTACAGCTCCGAGGCGCGGCACAGGAAGTCCACGTCCAGTTCGCCGCAGCGTACTTCCACTTCAGGATAGTCGCGTTGCAGGGTCGCCAGCTCCGGCGGGTTCGCGCGCGTGTCGGCCACGGCGAAGCGCACGCCCTGCTGCGCGAGGAAGCGCACCAGGGACATGCCGCTCTTGCCGAGGCCGACAACGATGCGGAACTGGTCGGAAGCGATCAGCGACACGCTCTGTTACCTCAGTTTCAGGGTGGCAAGGCCGACCAGCACGAGGATCACCGTGATGATCCAGAAGCGCACGATCACGCGCGGCTCCGGCCAGCCCTTGAGTTCGAAGTGGTGGTGGATCGGCGCCATGCGGAACACGCGCTTGCCGGTCAGCTTGAAGCTCGCGACCTGGATCATCACCGACAGGGTTTCCATGACGAACACGCCACCCATGATGAACAGCACGATCTCCTGGCGGACGATCACGGCGATGGTGCCCAGCGCGGCGCCCAGCGCCAGCGCGCCGACGTCGCCCATGAAGACCTGAGCCGGGTAGGTGTTGAACCAGAGGAAGCCGAGGCCGGCGCCGACCAGCGCGGCGCAGAACACGATCAGCTCGCCGGCGCCCGGCACATAGGGGATCAGCAGGTATTCGGCGAATTTGATGTTGCCCGACAGGTAGCAGAAGATCGCCAGCGCGCCGGCCACCATCACGGTGGGCAGGATCGCCAGGCCGTCCAGGCCGTCGGTCAGGTTCACCGCGTTGCTGGTGCCGACGATGACGAAGTAGGTCAGCACCACGAAGCCCACGCCCAGGGGAATCGCCACGTCCTTGAGCACCGGCACGATCAGGGTGGTCTCCACCGGGCTCTGCGCGGTCATATAAAGGAAGATGGCGGCGGCCAGGCCGAACACGGACTGCCAGAAATATTTCCAGCGGCTCGGCAGGCCACGCGAGTTCTTCTCGATCACCTTGCGGTAGTCGTCGACCCAGCCGATGGCGCCGAACAGCAGGGTCACGGCCAGCACGGTCCACACGTAGCGGTTGGTCAGGTCGGCCCAGAGCAGGGTGCTGACGGCGATGGCGGTGATGATCAGCGCGCCACCCATGGTCGGCGTGCCCTTCTTCGACAGGTGCGACTGCGGGCCATCGTTGCGCACGGCCTGGCCGATCTGGCGGATCTGCAGGGTGCGGATCATCCACGGCCCGAGCCACAGCGACAGGGCCAGGGCGGTGAGCACGCCGAGGATGCCGCGCAGGGTCAGGTACTGGAAGACCCCGAAGCCGGTGTGGAACTGTTGCAGGTACTCGGCCAGCAGCAGCAGCATGATTAGTGAGCCTCCCCGGATGCCCGATTCAGCAGCGCGTCGACGACCTTGTCCATCGCCGCGCTGCGCGAGCCTTTGATCAGAATGGTGGTGTCGCCCGATTCGGCGCGAAGCGCTTCGATCAGGCTGGCTTGATCGGCGAAATGACGACCATTGGCACCGAAAGCCGCCACGGCATGCGCCATCAGCGGGCCCACGGCATAGAGCGCATCGACCTTGCCGGCGGCATGGACGCCGACGGCGCGATGGCCCTGCTCGGCCCATTCGCCCAGTTCGCCCATGTCTCCCAGCACCAGGACGGTGCGGCCGGAGAAGGCGGCGAGTATATCCACTGCCGCGCACATGGACAGCGGGTTGGCGTTGTAGCTGTCGTCGATCACCCGCATCCCGTTCGGCGCCAGCTCAGCCACGGCGCGGCCCTTGACCGGTTGCAGGTTTTCCAGGCCGGCCTTGATCCCGACCAGCGGCACGCCGAGGGCATGCGCCGCGGCGGCGGCGGCCAGCGCATTAGCCACGCTGTGCTCGCCGAGCAGGTTGAGCTGGATGCGCGCCTCACCGGCGCTGCCGGCCAGGGCGAAGCCGGCGCAGCCACGGGCGTCGCGCCACAGTTCGCTGGCATGCAGGTCGGCGGCCTGGTCGCGCAGGGCGAAGCTCAGCACCTGACGCCCCTTGGCACGGGCCTGCCAAGTGGCGAAGGCCTTGTCGTCGCGGTTGAGCACGGCGATGCCCTGCTCACCCAGGCCTTCGAGGATTTCGCCCTTGGCCTCGACGATCTTCTCCGGGCCACCGAACTCGCCCACATGGGCCAATCCGGCATTGTTGATGATGGCCACGTCCGGGCGGGTCAGACCGACGGTGTAGGCGATCTCGCCGATGTGGTTGGCGCCCAGCTCGATCACCGCGCCGACATGCTCGGGCGCCAGCTCCAGCAGGGTCAGCGGCGCGCCGAGGTCGTTGTTCAGGTTGCCACGGGTGGCCAGTACCGGGCCGCCGAGGCCGGCACGCAGGATGCTGGCGAGCATCTCCTTGACCGTGGTCTTGCCGCTGGAGCCGGTAACGGCGACCAGCGGCTTGGCGAAGGCAGCGCGATTCAACGCGCCGAGCTGACCGAGAGCGATGCGGGTGTCGGCCACCACCAGCTGCGGCAGAGGCGCGCCCGGCACCTCGCGCTGCACCAGGGCGGCGACGGCGCCCTTGGCGGCGACGTCGGCCAGGTAGTCGTGGCCGTCGAAGTTCGGCCCGACCAGGGCGATGAACAGCTGGCCGGCCTCGATCCTGCGGCTGTCGGTGGAGACAGCCGAGAACGCCACGTCGGCACCCACCACGCGGCCCTCCAGCGCCTGGACCACCTCGCTCAGCAGCCACGGCTTAAGCATGGGCGACCTCCCAGGCCTGCAGGGCCTTCGTGGTCTCGTCCAGGTCGGAGAACGGATGGCGCACGCCGCCGATCTCCTGGTAATCCTCATGCCCCTTGCCGGCCAGCAACACCACGTCGCCGAGTTGGGCGGAGGCGATCAGGCGGGCAATGGCCTCGCCACGGCCGTGGACGAACTCGGCGGCCTCCGGGCTGGCGAAACCAGCACGGATATCGGCCAGGATCTGCGCCGGGTCTTCGCTGCGCGGATTGTCGTCGGTGACCAGCACCGCATCGGCCAGGCGCTCGGCCACCTGGGCCATCAGCGGGCGCTTGCCGCGGTCGCGGTCGCCGCCACAGCCGAATAGGCACAGCAGGCGGCCGGTGACGTGCGGACGCAGCGCCTCCAGCACCTTCTCCAGAGCATCCGGGGTATGCGCGTAATCGACCACCACCAGCGGCAGGCGCTCGCCGCCGAAGCGCTGCATGCGCCCGACCGGCCCGTGCAGGCGCGGCAGCACCTGCAGCACTTCATCCAGCGGGTAGCCGAGACCGAGCAGCGCGCCGACCACGGCCAGCAGGTTGCTCAGGTTGAAACGCCCGAGCAGCGGGCTGCGCAGCAGGCCTTCGCCCTGGGGCGTGACCAGTTGGGCCTGCACGCCATGGTCGTCGAAACGGGCTTCGCGGCAGAACAGGTAGGCGGACGAATCGCTGAGGCTGTAGCCGATCAGACGGGATTCCTGGGACTGGGTAGCCAGCTGACGACCGAAGTCGTCGTCCAGGTTGATCACCCGGCATTTCAACTCCGGCCAGGCGAACAGGCGGGCCTTGGCCGCGCCGTAGGCCTCCATCGAGCCGTGATAGTCCAGGTGGTCGCGGGACAGGTTGGTGTACACCGCCACGTCGAAGTCCAGGCCCGCCACGCGGCCCTGGTCCAGGCCGTGGGAAGAAACCTCCATCGCCACGGCGCGGGCGCCCGCCTGCTTCAGATCGGCCAGGGTGGCCTGCACGGCGACCGGGTCCGGCGTGGTGTGGCGGCCGCTCTGCAGCGCGTCGAAGAAACCGGTGCCCAGCGTGCCGACGATGCCGCAGCGCTCGCCCAGCAGGTCCAGCGCCTGGGCCACCAGTTGGCTGACACTGGTCTTGCCGTTGGTACCGGTGACGCCGACCAGGCGCAGGCCACGGCTGGGCTCGCCATAGAAGCGCCCGGCGATGGCGGACAGCTGGCCGGCCAGCCCCTTGATCGGCACCAGTTCGGCGCTCTGCGCGCTCATCGCGGCGGCGCCTTCGGCCTCGTAGGCCACGGCGGCGGCACCACGGGCGATGGCGTCGGCGATATGCGCGCGGCCGTCCTGAGCCAGGCCCGGCACGGCGAGGAACAGGTCGCCCGGGCGCACCTTGCGGCTGTCCAGGGTCAGTTCGCGGATCAGCGTGGCGCCGCTTGCCTGCGGCAGCAGTTGATTGAGGGGCATGGGCATCAGATGCGCCCTCCCGGGTTGGCCGCGGCGTCGGCGGTCTGCGGCTGCGACTGCGGCGCTGCGGCCGGATCGACCGGCGGCAGGTTGTCCGGGGTGATGTTCATCAGACGCAGAGAACCGGCCATCACCTTGCTGAACACCGGCGCAGACACCAGGCCGCCGTAGTAGCCGCCCTTGCTCGGTTCGTCGATCACCACCATCAGGGCGATGCGCGGGTTCGCGCTCGGCGCGAAGCCGGCGAACATCGAGCGATAGGCGTTGGCGGTGTAGCCCTTGGTGCCGACACTGGCCTTGCGCGCCGTGCCGCTCTTGCCGGACACGTGGTAACCCGGCACCTGGGCGCGGAATACGCCACGCGGCGCCTCGACCACCTGCTGCAACATGCCCTGCAGGGTCTTGGCCACGTCTTCCGGCACCACCTGGGCGCCGACCGGCTTGCGGTCGACGCGGGTCATGGACAGCGGCAGCACCTGGCCGTTGTTGGCCAGGGTGGCGTAGGCGTGGGCCAGCTGGATGGCGGTTACCGACACGCCGTAGCCATAGGACAGGGTCGCGGTCTCGGCCTTGCGCCACTCGCGGTGGTTAGGCAGCTCGCCGACGCGCTCGCCAGGGAAGCCCAGGCCGGTGTCCTGGCCGAAGCCGAGCTTGCCCATCATGTCGTGGATCGACTCGCCGCCGATGTCGAAGGCGATCTTGCTCATGCCGACGTTGCTGGAGTTGATCAGGATGCCGGTCAGGTCGAGGATCGGACCCTGGGTCCGGGACACATCCTTGATGGTGTAGCGGCCGATCTGCAGCGAACCGCCGCCGACCTCGACCTTGTCCTCGGGCTTCCAGCGCCCGCTCTGCAGGGCGGCGGCCATGGAGATCGGCTTGATCGTCGAGCCCGGCTCGAACACGTCGATCATGGCGCGGTTGCGCATGGCGGCCGGCTGCAGGCTGCGGCGGTTGTTCGGGTTGTAGGACGGCTGGTTGACCATGGCGAGGATCTCGCCGGTCTTCACATCGATCATCACCAGGCTGCCGGCCTTGGCACCCTGCTCGATCAGCGCGTTGCGCAGCTCGCGGTGGGCCAGGTACTGCAGGCGCAGGTCGATGGACAGGGCGAGGGTCTTGCCGGCCTTGGCGTTCTGCGCCACCTGCACGTCCTTGATCAGGCGGCCACGGCGGTCCTTGAGCACCTGGCGCTTGCCCGGCACGCCCGCCAGCCATTCCTCGAACGCCAGCTCCACGCCTTCGCGGCCACGGTCATCGACATCGGTGAAGCCGACCACGTGGGCGGTCACTTCGCCGGCCGGGTAGAAGCGGCGGAATTCTTCCAGGCCATACACGCCCGGCACCTTGAGGTCGAGGATGCGCTGACCCTGCTCGGGCGTCAGGCCGCGCACCAGGTACATGAACTCGCGCTCCTGGGCCTGGCTCAGACGCTGGGCGAAGGACTTGGGCTCCTGGCCTAGGGCGGCGGCGAGATCGGCCCAGCGGTCCTGGGCCCGGAACAGCTCCTTGCCGTTGGCCCACAGGGTGGTCACCGGGGTACTGACGGCCAGCGGCTCGCCGTTGCGGTCGGTGATCAGGCCACGGTGCGCCGGAATCGGGATATGTCGCACGCTGCGCGCGTCGCCGTGGGCCTTGAGGAAATCATGGTCGATCACGTGCAGGTCGACGATGCGCCAGGCGATGGCGCCGACCATCAGGGCGAGCAGGGCCAGCACCAGGCGGAAGCGCCAGGGATAGAGCGCGCCTTCGAGGCCGATCATGGCGCCACCATCCGGACTTCGGTCGGCTCGGGAATGCGCATCTTCAACTGGCCGGCGGCCAGGGTCTCGATGCGGCTGTGGGCGGTCCAGGTGCTCTGCTCCAGCACCAGGCGCCCCCATTCGGCCTGGATCTTGTCGCGTACGCTCAACTCGGTGTACAGCGCGTTGAGCAATTGCCGGTTCCAGTGGGCGCTGTAGGACACGGCGATGGCCGACAGCAGCACGCCGCCGAACAACAGCGCCAGCAACAGGCTGCCGGGCGGCAGGGGCTTGGCGTACTGGCGGCTCATCGCAGTTTCTCCGCCACGCGCATCACCGCGCTGCGCGAGCGCGGGTTGGCCTTGAGCTCGGCGTCGCCGGCATAGATCGGCTTGCCCAGCAGTTTCAGGCGCGGTTCGAAGGCCTTGGGGATGATCGGCAGGTCGCGCGGCAGCTTGTCCGCCTCGCCCTTGGCCTGACGCTTCATGAACTGCTTGACGATGCGGTCTTCCAGGGAGTGGAAGCTGATCACCACCAGGCGGCCGCCGACGGCCAGGGTCTCCAGCGCGGCATCGAGACCGCGCTCCAGATCGCCCAGCTCGTTATTGACGTGGATACGCAGCCCCTGGAAGGCTCGGGTCGCCGGGTTCTTGCCCTTCTCCCAGGCCGGATTGGCCTCGGTCAGCACGGCGGCCAGGTCGGCGGTGCGCTCGAACGGTTTCTGCTCGCGCCGCTCGACCACCGCACGCGCCATACGCTTGGCGAAGCGCTCTTCGCCGTATTCCTTGAATACCCGGGCGATCTCGTCGGCGCTGGCGGTGGCGATGAACTGCGCGGCACTGGTGCCGGCGCCCGGGTTCATGCGCATGTCCAGGGGGCCGTCGTTGAGGAAGCTGAAACCGCGCTCGGCATCGTCCAGCTGCGGCGAGGACACGCCGAGGTCGAGCAGCACGCCATCGACCTTGCCGGCCAGCCCGCGCGCAGCCGCCTCTTCGCCCAGTTCGGCGAAGCTGCGCTGCACAACGACGAAGCGGCCGTCTTCGGCCGCCAGTGCGTTCCCCGTCGTGATCGCCTGTGGGTCCTTGTCGAACCCGAGCAGCCGACCGTCTGGCCCGAGCCTTTCGAGGATCAGCCGGCTGTGCCCACCCCTCCCGAAGGTGCCGTCCAGGTAGCAGCCGCCCGCGCGCACGGCGAGGGCCTCGACGGCCTCGTCGAGCAGCACGGTGATATGGCGATAGCTGCTGGTCATGGTCACAGGATCAGGTCGCGCAGGTCGTCCGGCAGTGCGCCGGGTTGTTTGATGGCCGCCAGGTCCGCATCGGCCAGCGCGTTCCAGGCATCTTCGTTCCACAGTTGGAATTTGTTCAGCTGGCCAACCAGCATCGCGTGCTTGTCCAGGCCCGCATGCGCGCGCAGGCGCGGCGGCACGAGGAAGCGGCCACTGCCGTCCAGCTCGATATCCACGGCATTACCGATCAGCAGGCGCTGCAGGCGGCGGGTCTCTTCACGCAGGGAAGGCAGGTCGCGGAGCTTGGCTTCGATCAGCTCCCACTCCGGCAGGGGGTAGACGCACAGGCAGGGGTCCACGGCATCGATGGTCACGATGAGCTGGCCTTCGCAACGCGAAACGAGCTCGTCACGATACCGGCTCGGCATCGCGAGTCGCCCTTTGGCGTCGAGACTGATGGCGTTAGCTCCGCGAAACAAGGCTGCGTTTCCCCACTGTTATTAGCTTTCCGTGCCCCTTTGACCCACTTTTTTCCACTTTGTGCCACTTCGGCACACTATAGGAATGCGCATAGCCCAGCGTCAAGGCGCGGAAATGGGGAAAAATCCTTATGGGACGGAGATTTAGCGAACTAAGAGGGGCTTCGAGGAGGGAAAAATGAAGGCTTTTCGGGGGCGAATTTCTTCAAGCTCAGAAGGCTAAGCCTCGAACTTAAAGTAATTTCTCAAGAGTAAGATTTTTTCGGTATTGGAAAGCGAGGCGTATAGAAGGGAAAAGAGGAGAGTCGATCTGTAAGCCGGGTTCTGTCGAGGACAGTCATTCCTCTACGACGTACATCGCTGCACGCCTCTAGCAACCTACCCGGTTCCAGCGCGGGCCACGCCGATGGAACCCTATTTGGTCTTGCTCCGAGTGGGGTTTGCCTAGCCACGGACTGTTACCAGCCGTGCGGTGCGCTCTTACCGCACCTTTTCACCCTTACCGGCACTTGCGTGCTTAGGCGGTTGTTTTCTGTGGCACTTTCCGTAGGCTCGCGCCTCCCAGGCGTTACCTGGCACTCCGCCCTATGGAGCCCGGACTTTCCTCCCCCTTCTTGCGAAGGCAGCGACTGTCCGATCGACTCTCCGCCGGCAAGGGTAGCGAGGCGCGCGATCAAGAACAAGCTCAGGACGATTTCTGTCGGTCCAGCGCGGCCTGGTACAACAGATTCTTGCGCACGCCGGTGATCTCGGCCGCCAGCGCCGCCGCGCGCTTGAGCGGCAGTTCGGCCAGCAGCAGGTCGAGCACGCGCAGCGCCTCGCCACTCACCGCCTCGTCGCCTTCGGGCGCCTGCCAGCCGGCGACCAGGATCACGCACTCGCCCCGCTGCTGGTTGCTGTCGGCGGCCACCCAGTCGTGCAGCTCGCCCAGCGGCAGCCCCTTGAGCGTCTCGAAGGTCTTGGTCAGTTCGCGCCCCAGCACCGCCAGCCGGTCCGCACCGAAGATGTCGCGCATATCGGCGAGGGATTCGAGCAGGCGATGCGGCGCCTCGTAATAGATAAGGGTGCGACCATCTTCCCTGACCTGCTCCAGGCGCGAGCGGCGCCCAACCGTCTTGGCAGGAAGGAATCCTTCGAAACCGAAGCGATCCGACGGCAACCCCGCCGCCGACAACGCGGCAATCAGTGCGCACGCTCCAGGCACCGGCACCACGCGAATGCCGGCGGCACGCGCAGCCCGCACCAGATGAAAGCCCGGGTCGGAGATCAGCGGCGTACCGGCATCAGAAATCAGTGCCACGTCCTCGCCCGCCTGCAGGCGCGTGAGGAAGCGCCCGCCCTGCTCGCGCTCGTTGTGTTCGTGGCAGGCAGCCAGCGGCGTGGCGATGCCGAAGTGCTGCAGCAGGCGCGCGGAGTGACGGGTGTCCTCGGCGGCGATCAACGCCACCTCGCCCAGGATGCGCAACGCCCGGGCACTGATGTCGTCCAGGTTGCCGATCGGCGTGGCGACCACGTACAGCGTGCCGGCGGAGGGAACAGCGGAAGCGCTCACGGTCGCACCTCGGTTGCGGAAAACGCGCATTGTAGCCCGTTTCAGGGCAGCGGCATCGCGCCTGCCGCGGGCCTTGGGTACAATCCCGGCTTCTTTCGTGACCCGTATCAGGAACGCCTCAGATGATCGCCTGCCTGCGCCCGCTCTCCGCACTCTGCCTCGCCGGCCTGCTCGTCGCTTGCGGCAGCACGCCTTCGAACAGCCTCGGCGAACTGCCCCGCACGCCCCAGGCCAGCATCGACCAACTGCTGCAGCAGGCCAGCCAGAGCAAGCCGGAACAGGCTGCGGTGCTGCGCCTTTCGGCCGCCGAGCAGGCGTACCGCCAGCAGGACTTCGGCCGCGCCACACGCATCCTCGGCGAAATCCCCCGGGATAGCCTGAAGCCCGCCCAGCAGGTGTTCGCCGCCACCCTGGAGGCGGAACTGGCCATGGCCCGCAACAAACCGAAGAGCGCCCTCAAGGCCCTGCAACACCCCAGCCTGGAGCGCCTGGGCGAGCTGCCGGTGGAGCAGCAGATCCGCACCCAACTGGTCCGCGCCCGCGCGCTGGAGGCCGACGGCCAGGCCCTGGCCGCCGCCCGCGAGCGGGTATTCATCGCTCCGCTGCTCAGCGGCGATGCCGCCACCGCCAACCACGAGGCCATCTGGAGCCTGGTCTCCAGCCTGCCGAAGAGCCAGCTGGTCGGCTCCGGCGACAGCGACCTGGATGGCTGGATTAGCCTGGCCCTGGCCAGCAAGAGTGCCGGCACGCCCGACCAGCAGCTGGCCGCCATCGAACAGTGGAAAAGCCAGCACCCCCAGCACCCCGCCGCCGAGCAGCTGCCTCAGCCGTTGAGCAAGCTGAAGGAACTGGCCGGCCAGCCGCTGCAGAAGATCGCCCTGCTGCTGCCCCACGAAGGCCAGCTGGCATCGGTGGCCCGCGCCCTGCGCGACGGCTTCCTGGCCGCCCACTACCAAGCGCAGCAGGCGGGAGAGAATCCGCCGGAAATCCTGCTGTACGACAGCTCGCGCCTGTCCTCGCTGGACGACTTCTACCGCCAGGCCCAGGCCGATGGCGCGCAGCTGGTGGTCGGCCCGCTGGAGAAGCCGCTGGTCAAGCAGCTCAGCGAGCGCCCGCAACTGCCGCTGACCACCCTCGCCCTGAACTACAGCGACGCCGGCCGCGAGGCGCCCGCCCAGCTGTTCCAGTTCGGCCTGGCCGCCGAGGACGAGGCCCGTGAGGTGGCCCGCCGTGCCTGGGCCGACGGCATGCGCAGCGCCGTGGCGCTGGTGCCGAGCGGCGAATGGGGCAACCGCGTGCTGGCCGCCTTCCAGCAGAGCTGGCAGGCGGCCGGTGGCAACCTGATCGCCGCCGAGCATGTCGACCAGCCGGTTGAACTGGCCCGGCAGATCGCCGACCTGCTGCAACTGCGCCAGAGCGAAGCCCGCGCCAAGCGCCTGCAGAGCACCCTGGGTACCCAGCTGGCCGCCCTGCCGGCGCGCCGCCAGGACATCGACTTCATCTTCCTCGCCGCCACCCCGCAGCAGGCCCAGCAGATCAAGCCGACCCTGGCCTTCCAGTACGCCGGCGACCTGCCGGTGTACGCGACTTCGCACCTCTACACCGGCGGCCAGAACCCGGCGCAGTATCGCGATCTGGAAGGCATCCGCTTCTGCGAGACCCCCTGGCTGCTGGAAGCCAACGACCCGCTGCGCCAGCAGGTCGACCAGCAGTGGCCGCAGGCCGCGGGCAGCCTCGGCCGGCTCTACGCCATGGGCGTGGACGCCTTCCGCCTGGCCCCGCGCCTGGGCCAGCTGCAGGCGTTGCCGGACAGCCAGGTCGAGGGCCTGTCCGGCAACCTGACCCTCAACCAGTCCCAGCGCATCGAGCGCCAGCTGCCCTGGGCCGAGTTCCGCAACGGCCAGGTCCAGCGCCTGCCGGATACCTTCAATTAAGAGCAGCCGCGACAGTGGCCGCGCCGCCGAACACCTGGCGCGCAACCACCTGCAGCAACACGGCCTGCGCCTGCTGGCGCAGAACTGGACCTGCCGCGGCGGCGAGCTCGATCTGGTCATGCTGGACGGCGATACAGTAGTATTCGTCGAAGTCCGCTATCGCAAGCACGCCGCCTGGGGCGGCGCGCTGGAAAGCGTCGACGGGCGCAAGCGCCAGCGCCTGGTTCTCGCCGCCGAGCTGTTCCTGCAGCGCGAGAGCCGCTGGGGCGGGCAGCCCTGCCGCTTCGACGTGGTCGCGATAGGTCCCGGCGACACCGGCCTGAACTGGCTGCGCAACGCTTTCGAAACGTGAATAGGCCCGATCAAGTATTTCCAGTCGACCTCCAGCGCCCCGTCATGTACAACCCCGCTCACCGCGCTTCGGCGACTTTCGACATTTCCGGCTGTCTCAGCCAGCACACCTAAGGTTTCGTCCCATGGATATGCAGTCCCGCATTCGCCAGATGTTCCAGGCCAGCATCGATACCAAGCAGCAAGCCATGGAAGTGCTGGTTCCCTTCATCGAGCACGCCAGCCAGGTGATGGTCCATTCGCTGCTGAACGAGGGCAAGATCCTCACCTGCGGCAACGGCGGCTCGGCCGGCGACGCCCAGCACTTCTCCTCCGAGCTGCTCAACCGCTTCGAGCGCGAGCGCCCCAGCCTGCCGGCCGTCGCCCTGACCACCGACAGCTCGACCATCACCTCGATCGCCAACGACTACAGCTACAACGAGGTGTTCTCCAAGCAGATTCGCGCCCTCGGCCAGCCCGGCGACGTGCTGCTGGCGATCTCCACCAGCGGCAACTCGGCCAACGTGATCCAGGCCATCCAGGCCGCCCACGACCGCGAGATGGTGGTGGTCGCCCTGACCGGCCGCGACGGCGGCGGCATGGCCTCGCTGCTGCTGCCGGAAGACGTGGAGATCCGCGTGCCATCCAAGGTCACCGCGCGCATCCAGGAAGTGCACCTGCTCGCCATCCACTGCCTGTGCGACCTGATTGATCGTCAACTGTTCGGGAGTGAAGAATGACCCGCAATCCACTGATCCTCGCCACCCTCGCCCTGAGCCTGGTTCTGGGCGGCTGCAGCAACCGCAGCATCGGCAACAAGATCGATGACCAGTTCCTCGAGCCGAATGTGTCCAGCGCCGTATCCCGCGCGCACGCGGACCTGACCGGCCCCACCTCGCACATCGTGGTCACCGCCTACAACGGCGTGATCCTGCTGGCCGGGCAGACTCCGCGCGCCGATCTGAAGGAGCAGGCCGGCCAGGTGGCCAACGGCGTGCAGGGCGTGAAGAAGCTGCACAACGAAATCCAGGTGATGAAACCCACCAGCGCCCTGGCGCGCAGCAACGACGCGCTGATCACCAGCAAGATCAAGACGCTGATGCTGGCCGACAGCAATGTGCCCAGCGCCAAGATCAAGGTGGTGACGGAGAACGGCATCGTCTACCTGCTGGGCCTGGTCAGCCGCGCCGAGGGCGCCGCGGCCACCAGCCTGGTGTCGAGCGTGTCCGGCGTACAGAAGATCGTGACGCTGTACCAGTACACCAACTGAAGCGTCGCGAGCCGCAAGAAAAAACGGGCGCCCAAGGGCGCCCGTTTTTGTTGTTGCCGTTACTCGTGACCTGACGCTCATGACCGGGGCGATCGGGTGAAGACCCCATAGGGAAAACCCGTCATTCCCGCGCAGGCGGGAATCCATGAGCCGGTCAGAACATCGCATTCCTGGGTCCCCGCCTTCGCGGGGACGACGGGGAGCGGAGTGGGCGTAAGCCGCCGCTCCGCCCGCCCATAGCTGGTCCTACTTGACCACCTTCAGGCTCGGCCGCCCGCTCGGTCGCGGCGGCTCGTCGCCACCACCATCTGGGCCATCGTCTTCCGGGCCGGCATCGGCTTCTTCGTCGTCCACCGGCGGCTCCAGCTCGAAGACCATGCCCTGGCCGTTCTCCCGGGCGTAGATCGCCAGCATGGCGCCGGTCGGGATGTACAGGACGTGGGCGACCCCGCCGAAGCGGCCCTCGAAGCTCACCGCCTCGTTGTCCATGTGCAGGTTGCGCACGGCACCGGGCGAGACGTTGAGGACGATCTGCCCGTCGTTGGCGTAGCCGGGCGGCACGCGCACACCGGCGAACTCGGCATTGACCAGCAGGTGCGGCGTGCAGTCGTTGTCGACGATCCACTCGTACAGGGCGCGTACCAAGTAGGGACGGCTGGAATTCATCTTGGCCTCCTTCGGCTCAGCGCATATCGCGCTCGACGGTGGACAGACTGGCCTGGAAGGCCTCGCGGGCGAACGCCCTATCCATATAGTCCAGCAGCGGCTTGGCCGGGCGTGGCAGTTCGATGCCCAGCTTCGGCAGGCGCCAGAGGATCGGCAGCAGGCAGCAATCCACCAGGCTCATATCGTCGCTGAGGAAAAAGGACTTGTCGGCGAACAGCGGCGACACGCCGGTCAGGCTCTCGCGCAGCTCCTTGCGCGCCACGGCCTTGTCCGCCTCCTTGGTGCGCGGATCGAGGATCAGGTCGACCAGCTTGCACCAGTCGCGCTGGATGCGGTGCATCAGCAGGCGGCTCTTGGCGCGGTCGACCGGATACACCGGCAGCAGCGGCGGATGGGGGTAGCGCTCGTCGAGATACTCCATCACCACGGTCGACTCGTACAGGGCCAGGTCACGGTCGACCAGGGTCGGCACGCCGCCGTAGGGGTTGGCCTCGGCCAGCCTGGGCGGGCAGCGCCCGGCCTGAACGTCGATGATCTCGGCATTGACGCCCTTCTCGGCCAGCACGAGACGCACGCGATGGGAATAGTGGTCGGCAGGGTCGGAATAACAGGCCAGCTTATTGGTCGCGGCCATAGCGCCCTCCTCGTTTTTCGAAATGGCAGAAGCAGAAAAACGCACGCGCCCTTGAGGGGCGCGTGCGTTGACAGCGGTGACGCAGTGTATCAGTGCACGTCCTTCCAGTATTCGCGCTTCAGCAGATAGGCGAACACGAAGAAGAAGGCCAGGTACAGCAGGACGTAGGTACCGATGCGCTGGCTCTCCAGCTTGACCGGGTTGGCGGAGTAAGCCAGGAAGGTCACCAGGTTGTGCACCTTCTCGTCGAACTCGGCCTCGGTCAGCTTGCCGGTGTTCGGCACGATGGTCAGCTGGTCGCAGGCTTCATGAGTGATCGGCGCGCCGGTCAGCGGGTCGTACTGCTTCTTGCCGTTCTCGACCACCTGCACCTGCTTGCAACCGACCACCTGGCGGCCCTGCAGGCCGACCAGCACGTTGGGCATGCCGACGTTCGGGAACACCTTGTTATTGGCGCCCAGCGGACGGGTCGGGTCCTCGTAGAAGGTGCGCAGGTAGGTGTACAGCCAGTCGGTGCCACGCACGCGGGCGACCAGGGTCAGGTCGGGCGGCGCGGCGCCGAACCAGGCCTTGGCGTCTTCCGGCTTCATGCCAATCTTCATGTGGTCGCCGATCTTGGCACCGGTGAACACCAGGTTCTCCAGCATCAGCTCGTGCGGGATGCCGATGTCATCGGCAACGCGCTCGTAACGCTGGAACTTGGCGCTGTGGCAGCCCATGCAGTAGTTGGCGAAGGTACGCGCGCCGTCCTGCAGGGCGGCCTTGTCGGTCAGGTCGATGTCGACCTTGTCCAGCTCGACGCCGTGGCCGCCGGCAGCAAAGGAGAAGGCCGGCAGAACAGCGAAAACAAATGCAGCAAATAGCTTTTTCATCAGCCAGTCACCCTTTCCGGAACCGGTTTAGTCTTCTCCATCCGGGTGTAGAACGGCATCAGGATGAAGTAGGCGAAATACAGCGCGGTGCAGATCTGCGACAGCAGGGTACGGCCCGGAGTCGGTGCCAGTACGCCCAGCACGCCGAGGATCACGAAGGACACGCAGAACACCAGCAGCCAGATCTTGCTCAGCCAGCCCTTGTAGCGCATGGACTTGACCGGGCTACGGTCGAGCCACGGCAGGACGAACAGCACGGCGATGGCGGCGCCCATGGCGATCACGCCCAGCAGCTTGTCCGGAACGGCGCGCAGGATGGCGTAGAACGGGGTGAAGTACCACACCGGAGCAATGTGCTCGGGGGTCTTGAACGGGTTCGCCTGCTCGAAGTTCGGCTTCTCGAGGAAGTAGCCGCCCATCTCCGGGAAGAAGAACACCACGGCGCAGAACACGAACAGGAAGACCACGACACCGACGATGTCCTTCACGGTGTAGTACGGGTGGAAGGCGATGCCGTCCAGCGGTACGCCGTTCTCGTCCTTCTTCTTCTTGATGTCGACGCCATCCGGGTTGTTCGAGCCGACTTCGTGCAACGCCAGGATGTGCAGCACGACCAGGCCGAGCAGGACGATCGGCAGGGCGATCACGTGCAGGGCGAAGAAGCGGTTCAGGGTGATGCCGGAGATCAGGTAGTCACCACGGATCCACTGGGTCAGGTCGTCGCCGATCACCGGGATGGCGCCGAACAGCGAGATGATCACCTGGGCGCCCCAGTAGGACATCTGGCCCCACGGCAGCAGGTAGCCCATGAAGGCTTCGGCCATCAGGCACAGGTAGATCAGCATGCCGAAGATCCACACCAGCTCGCGCGGCTTCTGGTAGGAGCCGTAGAGCAGGCCGCGGAACATGTGCAGGTAGACCACCACGAAGAACGCGGAGGCACCGGTGGAGTGCAGGTAGCGGATGATCCAGCCGAACTCCACGTCGCGCATGATGTACTCGACGGAAGCGAAGGCTTCCTCGGCGGACGGGGTGAAGCTCATGGTCAGCCAGATGCCGGTGAGGATCTGGTTGACCAGCACCAGCAGTGCCAGGGAACCGAAGAAATAGAAGAAGTTGAAGTTCTTCGGCGCGTAGTACTTGCTCAGATGGTCTTCCCACATCTTGGTCGCGGGGAAGCGCGCATCGATCCAGGCCATGAATTTTTCCATCATGCTTTCTCCTGGTCCACGCCGATGATGATGACGTCATCGGATTCGTAGGAATGCGGCGGAACCGGCAGGTTCAGCGGCGCGGGCTGGGCCTTGTAGACACGACCGGCGAGGTCGTAGCGGGAACCGTGGCAGGGGCAGAAGTAGCCGCCGACCCACTCGGGGCCGAGGTCCGCGGGCGCCACTTCCGGGCGGAAGGACGGCGAGCAGCCCAGGTGGGTGCACAGGCCGACCAGCACCAGGATTTCCGGCTTGATCGCACGGGTCTTCTTGTCCACGTACTCCGGCTGCACGGAAGCAGCGGACTCGGGATCGGCGACGCTGCCTTCGATCTTGCCCAGGTTGGCCAGGATTTCCTCGGTGCGGCGCATGATGAATACCGGCTGACCACGCCATTCGGCGATCATCTGCTGGCCGGATTCGACCTTGGCGATATTCACTTTCACCGGTGCACCGGCCGCTTTGGCCTTCGCACTGGGGAACCATGACCCCACGAACGGAGTCGCAGCACCCACCGCTCCGGCAGCACCGACCACCGAAGTGGCCGCCACCAGGAAGCGACGCCGGCCTGCATTCACGCCGTCATTGCTCATTCAGTCGTCTCCCATCAGCTTTGTGGCCTGTTGTCAGGCCTCTACTAAGTAATAAATCGGGCCGCACAAAAATTTGCCGAATGGTAAAGAAAAGCCCCTTTTCTGACAAGGTAATTACCGGATACAAAATGGTCGCAGGCCTTGCAAATCGGGCTTTCCACCAATGCGACAGGTTGTCGCACAGAAAATCCGGCGCAATAAAAAACGCCCAGTTCCGCAAAGGAACTGGGCGTTTTTGAACGTAGCAGCGAATTAACGCTTGGAGTACTGCGGACGCTTACGCGCTTTGCGCAGACCCACTTTCTTACGCTCGACTTCACGGGCGTCGCGAGTGACGTAGCCGGCTTTGCGCAGCGGGCTGCGCAGGCTCTCGTCGTACTCGATCAGGGCGCGGGTGATGCCGTGACGGATGGCACCGGCCTGGCCGCTGACACCACCACCGAGAACGGTGACGTAGATGTCGAACTTCTCGGTGGTCTCGGTCAGCTCCAGCGGCTGACGCACAACCATGCGAGCGGTCTCGCGGCCGAAGAAGTTATCCAGGCTGCGGTTGTTGATGGAGATGTTGCCAGTACCCGGGCGCAGGAAAACGCGCGCGGTTGCGGTCTTGCGACGGCCAGTGCCGTAGTTTTGAGTCGCCGACATAATGAACTATTCCGTTAAATCTTCAGTTCTTGGGGCTGCTGAGCGGTGTGCGGGTGGTTGGCACCCTTGTACACCTTCAGCTTGCGATACATGTCGCGACCCAGCGGGTTCTTCGGCAGCATGCCCTTGACCGCGGTCTCGATCACACGCTCGGGCGCCTTGGCGATCAGCTTCTCGAAGCTGATTTCCTTGATGCCACCCGGGAAGCCGGAGTGCGAGTAGTACATCTTGTCGCTGGTCTTGGCACCGGTGACACGCACCTGCTCGGCGTTGATCACGACGATGTAATCGCCGGTGTCGACGTGCGGGGTGTATTCCGGCTTGTGCTTGCCGCGCAGACGGCTGGCGATTTCGGTGGCCAGACGACCCAGGGTCTGACCTGCAGCGTCGACGACGTACCAGTCGCGCTTAACGGTTTCCGGTTTTGCAGTAAAAGTCTTCATTCGCTATAGCCTCAGGGGCCGCCCTGAAAATAAGACGGCGGATCTTACTGAATAATGCTTGCTTTGACAATGTCAAAGACAGCCGGAAACAGACGCTATCGGGGGCTCGGGTCAGCGCGTCCGCCACGGCGGGGGTTCGGTGGGCTAGGCATCCCCACCTTCCTTCTCCGGCAGGCTAGGCATCCCCGCCGAGAAAGCCGCGGAATTATGCCGATTGCAGCGAAAAAGGCAACCTGCTTTATGATCGGCCGCTCAGTCAGCACGAGGAGTCACCATGGAATACCGTCAACTGGGCCGCAGCGAGCTGAAGGTCAGCGCCCTCTGCCTGGGCAGCATGACCTGGGGCGAACAGAACACCGAGGCAGAGGGTTTCGCCCAGATCGACCGGGCCCGCGAGGCCGGCGTCAACTTCCTCGACACCGCCGAGATGTACCCGGTGCCACCGCGCCAGGACACCTACGGCGCCACCGAACGCATCGTCGGCAACTACTTCAAGGCCCGCGGCAACCGCGCCGACTGGGTACTGGCGAGCAAGGTGGCCGGGCCAGGCAACGGCATCGACTACATCCGCGGCGGCCAGCTGAAACACGACCGCCGGCACATCGTCGCCGCGCTGGACGAGAGCCTGAAACGCCTGCAGACCGACTGGATCGACCTCTACCAGCTGCACTGGCCGGAGCGCAGCACCAATTTCTTCGGCCAGCTCGGCTACCGCCACCAGGAGCAGGACTTCACCCCGCTGCAGGAAACCCTGGAGGTCCTCGGCGAGCAGGTGAAGGCAGGCAAGATCCGCCACATCGGCCTGTCCAACGAAACGCCCTGGGGCGCCATGAAGTTCCTGCAACTGGCCGACAGCCCGGGCCTGCCGCGAATGGTTTCGATCCAGAACCCCTACAACCTGCTCAACCGCAGCTTCGAGGTGGGCCTGGCCGAAGTGGCGATCCGCGAGCAATGCGGCCTGCTGGCCTACTCGCCCCTGGCCTTCGGCATGCTCTCCGGCAAGTACGCCAACGGCGCGCGCCCGGCCGACGCACGCATCACCCTGTTCAGCCGCTTCTCGCGCTACACCAACCCGCAGTCGCAGGCGGCGTGCGACCGCTACGTCGAGCTGGCCCGCCAGCACGGCCTGGACCCGGCACAGATGGCCCTGGCCTTCGTCACCCGCCAGCCCTTCGTCACCAGCAACATCATCGGCGCCACCAGCCTGGAGCAGCTGGAGAGCAACCTGGCGAGCGCCGAGCTGGAATTGACGACGGAAGTGCTGGAAGGCATCGAGGCGATCCACCGCGAGCAGCCCAACCCCGCCCCCTGAACGATCAGGCGAACAGGTCCGGTGTGCCGTCCACGGCCGCCGGCATCTCGCCGCGCCGGGACGCCAGCCGATCCGCCAGGCGGGTCGGCTCCGGCAACCGGTAGCCGCGGCAGCAACGCAGTACCAGCTCCACGGCGCTGGCCAGGCTCACCCGATGGCCCGGCGAGACGACCAGCGGCTTGACCCTGTCCTTGCTGCGCAGCATCCAGCCGACCTGCTCGCCCGCATGCCACAGCGGGACCCGGGCGCCCTTCTCCGCAGGCAGTTCTTCATGGGCGCCGACGAGAATCTTCTTGGCCACGCCGATGGTCGGCAGCCCGGTGACCACACCCAGGTGCGAGGCGATGCCCAGCCGGCGCGGATGGGCGATGCCCAGGCCGTCGCAGTAGATCAGGTCGGGCACCTTGGGCAGATCGCGCAGGGCCTGGAGCAGCGCCGGCAGCTCGCGGAAGGACAGCAGCCCCGGCACGTAGGGCATGCTGGTGGGAATGCGCGCCACGCTGTGGGCGATCAACTGCAGTCGGCATCGAGCAGCACGGCGGCGGCCAAGGTAACGGCGCCTTGCTCTTCGAAGCCGACATCGACACCGGCGATCAGGCGCAGCGGCGCGAAGTCGTCCTCCAGTACCACGCGCTCGGCCAGCGTGCTCTGCAGCACGCGCGCCTGTTGCGCGGTTCCGTCCCAGTCGGCGAATGGTGAGGTGTGCATCGGTCGCTCCCAGGGTGAATCAGAACGGTAGACCGATGCGTAAAGAGGCCGGTTCGCCCGCGAAGGCCGCAGGCGAACCGGGGCGTGGGGTTACAGCGAGCGGGAGATGATTTCCTTCATGATCTCGTTGGTGCCCGCGTAGATGCGCTGAACCCGCGAATCCGCCCAGGCGCGGGCGATCGGGTATTCCCACATGTAGCCGTAGCCACCGTGCAGCTGCACGCACTCGTCGATCACCTTGCACTGCAGGTCGGTGCCCCAGTACTTGAGCATCGCCGCGGTGGGCACATCCAGCTTCTTGTCCAAGTGCAGCTCCAGGCAGCGGTCGACGAACACCCGGCCGACCTGCACCTCGGTGGTCATCTCGGCGAGCTTGAAACGGGTGTTCTGGAAGTCCGACACCGGCCGACCGAAGGCCTTGCGCTCGCGGGTGTAGTCCAGGGTCCACTTGATCGCCGCCTCGGCCGAGGCGATGGCGCCGACGCCGACGGTCAGGCGCTCCTGGGGCAGCTCCTGCATCAGATAGATGAAGCCCATGCCCTCCTTGCCCAGCAGGTTGCCCTTGGGTACACGCACGTCCTGGAAGAACAGCTCGGAAGTGTCCTGGGCCTTCATGCCGACCTTTTCCAGGCGCTTGCCCTTGGAGAAGCCCGGGGTATTCGCATCCACCAGGAACAGGCTGATGCCCTTGGCGCCGCCCTTGGGATCGGTCTTGGCGACCACGATCACCATGTCGGCCAGCCAGCCATTGGTGATGAAGGTCTTGGAGCCGTTGATCACGTAGTGATCGCCATCCAGCACCGCCGTCGTCTTCACGCCCTGCAGGTCGGAGCCGGTGCCCGGCTCGGTCATGGCGATGGCAGTGACCACTTCGCCGCTGACCATCTTCGGCAGGTAGCGCTGCTTCTGCTCTTCGCTGCCGTAATGAAGGATATAGGGCGCGGCGATGTCCGAATGCAGGGAGAAGCCGACGCCAGTCAGCCCCAGGCGCGACTGCTCCTCGATCACCACCGCGCTGTAGAGGAAGTCGGCGCCCATGCCGCCATACTCCTCGGGGATGTGCGAACAGAGCATGCCGGCCTCGCCGGCCTTGTTCCACAGGGCGCGATCGATGTGGCCGTCCTTCTCCCACTGGGCATGGAAAGGCACCGCCTCCTGCTCGAAGAACTTGCGCACGGACTCGCGGAACAGCTCGTGCTCGGAGCTGAACAGGGTTCTTGGAATCATTGTTACACCTGCTTCTGAGTGATCATGAGTGGCCCGCATGGGGAGCCCACACTCTAGGCCAGCCCCGTCACCGGGGGCACTGGACACATGCGACAAAAAATAAGACGATCCAGCCACCTGATGACCATTTAATCACCAACAAGAACAACAAACATGTCGCCTACACGCATCGCCATCCTCGCCACCGAGGGCGTCTTCGCCGCTACCCTGATGCAGGCCCGGGACTTCTTCCACATGGCCGGGCTGCGCCACGGCAAGCAGCAGGGCCTGGGCTCCAATTCGGCCTTCCAGATCCGTGTGGTGAGCCCGGATGGCCACGCGGTGACCAGTTTCAGCGAGGCGGTGATTCCCGTGGACGGCAGCCTCGACGAGGCCGAGGCGATCATCCTGCCGGCCTTCTGGGGCGACTTCGACGCCCTCTGCCAGCGCTACCCGCAGGTGCTGCCCTGGCTGCGCGAACGGCACGCGGCCGGCAGCGCCATCTGCGGCGAAGCCACCGGGGTGTTCTGGATGGCCCAGGCCGGCCTGCTCGACGGCAAGGAGGCGACCACCTACTGGCGCTTCTTCCGCGAGTTCGCCGAGCGCTTCCCCCAGGTGCTGCTCAACCAGGACAAGCACCTGTCGGACGCCGACAACCTGTACTGCGCCGGCGGCGTCACCTCGGCCTGCGACCTCTACATCTACCTGATCGAACGCTACTGCGGCGCCGGCATCGCCCAGGGCGTGGCCCGCGACATCCTCTACGAGACCCAGCGCAGCTACAGCCCGGGGCGGATCGGGTTCGGCGGGCAGAAGCTGCATCAGGACGTGGCCATTCTGCAGGTGCAGCAGTGGCTGGAAGAGCACTTCGCCGAGAAATTCCGCATCGAGGACGTGGCGCGCCAGCACGGCATGAGCATCCGCAACTTCATGCGCCGCTTCCAGAGCGCGACCGGCGACAAGCCGCTGCACTACCTGCAGCGCCTGCGCATCGAGACGGCCAAGGGCCTGCTCAGCGCCACCCGCAAGAGCATCAAGACCATCAGCTACGAAGTGGGCTACGACGACGCCAGCTTCTTCGCCCGCCTGTTCCGCCAGCACGCCGAGCTGTCGCCGAACCAGTACCGGCGCCAGTTCCAGCACAAGGAAAGCGCCTAAACGCAGAAGGCCTTTGG